>UQCV01000058.1 GCA_900539665.1 uncultured Succinivibrionaceae bacterium
ATTTTCAAATTCGAACGCTTCGGATCCTTTCAGATGAATGGGAGTCTATGTACCAGAAATTCCTGGAATAAAAAATTTAGGAGGTTATTCCAAGGGGTTAAATAACAAATTTGAACCGCGAAATGTCGGTTCCATGGCAGAATCTCCTCAAGAAGCTCTGACATGTTGCGATACTTAGGGTCGGTAATGCGACTAAATATGTACATTAAGTACTTTTCTGGGTCTAGGTTGTTTAATTGAGCGGTGTGATTTATGGTGAAATAGCCAGCAACAACAGTACCACCATGATTATTGTTGCAGAAGAGATGTAGGTTAGCCACTTCCTGACCATTGCGGAACCAAGCATAGTCGTCTCCTTTCAGATTGCCTGCCCAGTCCTTGTTCTCAATATGGTAGAGGGCATGAGGAGTCACCACCAAACAGTCATACTCCCAATATTTCATGATGCGGTTTGGTCCCGTAATCGCTATGTTACAATTGGGAATAATGTAAAAAAAATGTAAAAATTGTCAGGCAACTTCACCGACAGAAAATCCAGCAAGCGCTGTTCTCCGGCATTGACCGATCCATCGTCATGAGGAGGTCTTTTAATGATTGCCATAATATTTTGTTTTTAATTGTTGTCAAGTATATTTTTCAGTCTGTCAATGATACGTTCAGCTCTTAGCGGAATTTCTTTCTGCAAGAGATAAAAAAACTCCCAGTTTTTCAATCCAGCAAATGACCAGCAAATAGAATCAGCTTGATAAGGTACTGATTCTGAATGCTAATCATCATAGAAGGCACGTTTCAGCAAATGACCGGCAAATAGAATTTGCCATGTAACTGAAACGGCTATGGTATCCTAATGCTTCGTGATTATAGCCGAATTATAACCGAAGCCAACTTGCATTTGCTTGAGTGAATGCGCTTTACAAAGACGAAAGAACATTATAACCGAATTTATAACCGCAATTCATCTCAGCAAATGACCAGCAAATGACCAGCAAATAGGACCTGTATCACAAGCCACTGATAATCAAGCTGTATTTAATGATGGAGCTTACTTCTCTGAAGTTGTTGGTAAGAAGAAGGATTTATTTAAAGCCTTAGATATATCTCTGCCTGAAGATGAAATGGGCGTAAGCTATGAGGAAGATGACAAGGTAGGTGTAGACGATGAAGATTATACTAATGTAGAGGATCTTCCTGTCTAATAAAGGAATACCCCCAATAGTTGGGGGTATTTGCCCATATTGCTAGATATATAAAAATCCGCAAAATATGGGCTTTGGGGCACCTAAATTACATTTAGGCTAATTTTTTTGTTAGATGTGTCTTTACACTTAACTACCTAACTACTTAACTATTTGGTTAATTATTCCAAAGTAGCAGCGATTTCGTCAGGGATTACACCATTGTGGTAAACTTCCTGAACGTCATCGAGGTCTTCAAGGTAATCAACAAGCTTCATGAAAGTTTCAGCATGGTCAGCGTCAAGTTCAGCATCGGTAGAAGCAATCATTGAAACCTTAGCGCTATCTGGCTTAAGTCCAGCCTTTTCAAGAGCATCGAGCACATCACCGAAACCTTCTGGAGTGGTGAATACGTCGATTGAACCATCGTCGTTAGTCACAACGTCATCAGCACCAGCTTCAAGAGCTGCTTCCATTACCTTTTCTTCATCAGCTGATTCGTAGCTAATTACACCCTTCTTAGAGAAGAGGTAAGATACAGAACCATCAGTACCAAGGTTACCGCCAAACTTTGAGAAGCCGTGACGTACGTCAGATACAGTACGCTTACGGTTATCAGTCATACATTCAACCATGAAGGCAGTGCCACAAGGGCCGTAACCTTCATACACAATGGTTTCAAGTTCTGCACCTTCACCACCGCCAACACCACGTTCTACTGCACGCTTAACAGTATCACGGGTCATATTCTGAGAAAGAGCAGCAGCTACTGCAGCACGGAGACGTGGATTTGAGTTTTCATCAGCGCCGCCGATACGAGCAGCAGTGGTAATTTCACGAATAAGCTTAGTAAAAATCTTACCACGCTTAGCATCCTGAGCAGCTTTGCGGAAACGGATATTGGCCCATTTACTATGTCCTGACATAGTGTCCTCTCTTTATTTCTACTTTAGTGCTTAACGGGCAACCCCGTAAGCCAATTAAAATCTGTTCCGGCAATCCGGAATGAACGATATTTTATCAAAAATCCCTCTGTTAGCCAAACTACGCAGAGGGACTAAATTCTTACTTTTCGATATCAGTGCAATTGATAGCAAGTTCAGTAAGCGCATCAGCCGCAGCATAACTTGGAGCATCGGTCATAAGACAAGCTGCTGCCGTAGTCTTAGGGAAGGCAATTACGTCACGAATGTTATCAGTACCAGTAAGAAGCATGGTCAAACGGTCAAGACCAAAGGCTAAGCCTGCATGTGGTGGAGTACCATACTTAAGGGCGTCAAGTAAGAAGCCAAACTTTTCACGTTGCTGTTGTTCATCAATACCGAGAACCTCAAACACTGCTTGCTGCATTTCTTCTTTGTGAATACGTACAGAACCGCCACCTACTTCATAGCCATTGATAACCATGTCATAAGCATCAGCGTAAACTGAATATGGATCATTCTTAAGATCTTCAGCTGTACAATTGCTTGGAGCGGTAAATGGATGGTGCATTGCTGTGATAGAACCATCTTGAGCTTCTTCGAACATTGGGAAGTTAACCACCCAAAGAGCCTTGAAGCCATCAGCAACTAAGTCAAGATCCTTACCAGCCTTAAGACGAAGTGCCCCAAGAGCGTTGCAAACTACCATCTTCTTAGGATCAGCACCAAAGAAAATAATATCGCCAGCTTCAGCCTTAACGCGCGCTAAAATGCCATTTACGATGTCGTCAGACAAGAACTTAGCAATTGGAGATTGAACACCTTCAATACCCTTATTAAGTTCCTTAACCTTCATCCAAGCAAGGCCCTTAGCCCCGTAGATACCAACGAACTTAGTGTATTCATCGATGATCTTACGAGTAGTCTTTTCTGCGCCACCAGGCATACGAAGAGCAGCCACACGGCCCTTACCGCCTTCTAAAGCCCCAGTAAAGACAGAGAAACCACAATCTTTAACTAAGTCATCAATATCCACAATTTCAGTTGGGATACGAAGATCTGGCTTATCAGAACCATACTTGCTCATCGCTTCATCCCAAGTCATAACTGGGTAAGCGCCAAGTTCAACCCCAAGAACGTCGTTCCACAAACCACGGATCATTTTTTCCATGATTTCACGAACGTCATCAGAGGTCATGAATGAAGTTTCCACATCGATCTGAGTAAATTCAGGCTGTCTATCAGCGCGTAAATCTTCATCTCTAAAGCACTTAGTGATCTGATAATAACGATCGAAACCACTCATCATCAACAACTGCTTAAAGAGCTGTGGAGACTGCGGAAGAGCATAAAACTTACCGTGATGAATACGGCTAGGTACCAAGTAGTCACGAGCCCCTTCTGGAGTTGCTTTACAAAGCATTGGGGTTTCGGTATCAAGGAAGCCATTAGCATCTAAGAAGTTACGTACATAACTAGTAATGTGAGCACGAGTCTTAAAACGAGCTAACATTTCAGGACGACGTAAGTCAATATAACGATACTTTAAACGCTGTTCTTCAGTGTTTTCCTGATTAAAATCGAGTGGTAATGGTTCTGAACGATTGATGATTTCAAGTTCAGTAGCCATAACCTCTACCTTACCGGTAGCCATGTTGGCATTAATCTGGGATTCAGGACGGGCTTTAACAATACCCTTAACCTTAATACAAAATTCATTTCTTAACTGAGAAGCAATTTCATGAGCTTCCTTTTGATCAGGATCGAAATAAACCTGTACGATACCAGCCTTATCGCGCATATCGATAAAAATAAGGCCACCTAAATCTCGTCTGCGGTTCACCCAACCACAGAGCACAACTTCACGGTCTAACGAATCTTCGCGAACGTCACCGCAGTAAATTGAGCGCATTGACATAATAAAAAATTACCCTTGGCTCCCAAATGCCACAAAAAACCAAAACTGCCACGCAGTATTCGGCGAAAAAAAACTTAACGGCTTATTATATACCATTATCTATAAGTGCACTTATACAATTTGCAAACAGCAAAGCCAAAAATACAGACGTTTATACGTCCATACTTTTGGCTTAAGACCATAAATGATTAAAAAACTCGCGATTGTTAATTAAACAAGGGGGTTACGGGAGGATAATTTCCCCTGTTAAATCGTAATCATCACTACCCGTAATCTTAGCTTTAACAATTGAACCAGGTCCTACAGGGGTAAAACCTGTTTTGGTAAGATTAACAATACCATCAATATCAGGAGCATCCCCCTTAGTACGCCCGATAATACCTTCTGGAGTAGCGCTATCGATAATTACGTCTTGAATGGTTCCAACTTTAGCTGCTAAACAAGCGCGAGAAATCTCTTGTTGTACCATCATAAAACGGTCTAAGCGTTCTTGTTTTTCTTCTTCTGGAATTTGATCAGGAAGTTCGTTAGCATCGGCTGCGTGCACTGGACTATAAGCAAAGCAGCCAACTCGTTCTAACCGCGCTTCCTTGATAAAATCGAGCAGTTCGCAAAATTCTTCTTCAGTTTCCCCCGGGAACCCCACAATAAAAGTAGAACGAATAATCAAATCAGGGCAAATTTGACGCCATCTAGCAATATTCTCTAAATTACGGTCATGATCCCCTGGTCGCTTCATCAATTTTAAAATACGGCGATTTACATGCTGCATAGGTACATCCATATATGGAAGTACTAGCCCTTGGGCCATTTGTTCAATCAAACGATCAACATGAGGGTAAGGATAAGCATAGTGAACTCGAAGCCATAGCTTTAACTTAGCAAGTTCTTCTGTTAAAGCATATAAATCCCCTCGGTCATGCCCTGCAAATGAGCGATAACCCGCATCACTACCATAAGCCGTGGTATCTTGAGCCACAACCAAAAGCTCTTTAACCCCATTATCGCGATAAGCTTGCGCTGTTTCTAAAATTTGTTCCGGGGCAAATGATGAAAGCTTGCCTCTGATTTTTGGAATAATGCAGAAACTACAACGGTGCGAACACCCTTCAGAAATCTTTAAATAAGCGTAATGAGAAGGAGTTAAACGCACCCCGCCTTTTGGCACTCTAAGTGGTTTTTGACAAGCTCCGACCGGTAGTTCACGGTGGACAATATCCATAACTTCAAGGGGGCTATGTGGCCCTGTGATCCCACATACCTGAGGAAAATATTCACGAATCAAATCGGTTCTTGGACCTAAACATCCAGTTACTAAGACTTTATGACAATGTTCAAGCGCTTCACCAATAGCATCCATCGATTCATCAATTGCCGAATCTATAAAACCACAAGTGTTGATAATCACAAGATCTGAATCATCATAACTCGAACTCACTTGATACCCATCTTTCATAAGTAGAGTAATAATATTTTGCGAGTCTACGAGATTTTTCGGACACCCAAGAGAAACAAAACCAATCTTGTTCATACCTTTCACCAAATTACCACTGTCCAAATGAACAGCTTTATTTCACACTAAATTAGGGGGAATTATAGCATAGCCAAATATTTTTCAGCATCTACAATAGCGTTATAGGCTCATTTCCTAACAAAAACCTTTAGCCATCAGCGCTAGATTGTAACCATTTCAAGCCTGTTTAACTAAAAATTTTAAAGCCATAAATTAAGCCTTCACATCATTTACCATTAAATTTTGACTGTTTGGTTTTAACTTTGCACGGCGCCACTTAAAGCCACAAATTATCCCACCTACCAAAATAACAATCATCATGCCTAAATGGAGCCAGAACAACTCTAAACAACGAGCTTTTCGTTCCTTGGTATATTGACGCAGTCCTTGTTTTGAATCGATAAGAACGTATTTCTTATCAAATTCTCTATAATAAATCCTCCCCCGAATAGGCCCTGGTTCGTGGTACTTTCTGGTAGCCTCTTCTTTATCAGTATAGAGCTGACTAATAGCTCTTCTCCGAAGTTTATCATTATAGCTATAGGTTACGGTATAGTACGAATTACTAATACCTCGATAAAAATCTAAACCATCTGGAAAATATTTCTTCCCAAAGCTCCCAGTCATAAATATATACGCCCAAAAGGTGTTAAATCTATCTTCAAAAGTTCGATTTTCAATGGTTAAATCAATCGGCCAAAACTCATTTAAACAAGCCCGATCTTCATCATTTTCCTCGGTTTCTTCGATGTTTATATCTTCATCATCAACCTCTTCATCTCCACATGAAAATTGGCTACTGACAGTCCTTGATACATCTTTATAAAACGAAGTTTTTCCTTCAACATTGGCGGCATAATAAAGAGCAGGAGTTTGGAACACCAAATAACACAAAAAACTCCCTATGGCCCAAAAAAGGAAGATTCCCCCAAATAAACTTAAGAACCCTAAAGCAAACTTATAAGCAATAACAAACAGCCACCAGATTACTAACAAAAGATCTACAAATAGCCCTTGCTCAAAGATTCTAGATGATTTATGTGAGGCCCAACTTGAATTTTTAGCTTGCGCTAATTTTTGCTTTTTTGGCAGGAAATTGTGACTTTTGGGAGGGATTTTTCCCCCAACTTGAATAGGAAGTTTCTTTTTTTTCATGACTTTTACCAATAGACACTAGTTGAGGCTTTTTCAATGACTAGACTTCAACTAAGTTCAAGTTCCGATTAAGCTACCTCACCTTATCTAATTTACATGTTTAGTCTTGTTTTTTAGATTAGGTTAGTTTGAGTTTAGCTTTGCTTTTTTCGTCTTGTTTCTTTTCGGTTTAGTTGTTTGGAGCAGATTTGAGGTAGATAAACCACAACTTTGAACCTAATCAGTATCATAAGCGTGGCCTGCTCTTGTGGCTTGTCAAGATTCCACTAATCTTTTCACTCTAAGGGGCACCATATACCAAAGTACCATGAGAGTTAAAACTAATAAGAACGCCCCAGCGTAGAGAGCCCCCACCCATAAAACTTCAAACTTCCAAGCTAACACGTAATCTTTAGGACTCTCTTCGTCCGCAAACAAGCACAAAGGCGCTCGTTGCCACATTAATACGTACGATTTCATGGGAGTTGCAGACGACATGGCGCCCAAAGCTTCGCTTTCATCGCTATACAAAATCTTTAAAACACAGGCATCAGGAAGAGTTGAACTCCTATAGTCTACTTCATAGTACTTAGATTTAAGCTTCCAATATAAATCCCGAGGGGTATATAGAACCTCACGATAAAATTCGGGGTGAGTTTTAATTACATTTTTAGTCATTGCTAGTGAAAACACTTCTGCTAACAATTCTTGCCTGTTTTCTTCATTAGGCACCACGTTCATCTTTACTGGATAAAAAGCATGTGCGCCTACACTTACTAAATTATCTTCTTCATCTGCCAAAGGATACGCCTGCGAGCTCGCACAAATTTGACCTCCAAAAAAAATTAAGAGCTGTATGAAAAAAAATGCTCCTGATATGAGAAAACCAAAAGTGACAATCATTTTTAGGGCAAGTCCCAAAATGCGCATCATGTTTTAATACCTTAAATACCTAATGAAAAAATAGCCTGTTTTACCACCCAAAATTATAACATTTTGTTAACCTCGATAACGCCCACTTTGAAGTTAGATTTTCCTTAAAACTTGCGAAAATACAATTAGCTCCTAGTAATCCTCCAAATGGCCAATCGCCCAAAAAAACTATTAAAAGCCCCAATCGAACCCCTATTTTTAAGCACAACTTTTGGCAAAATAAATTAATTTACTTAGTGGCAATTTTACCTAGTGGGAGTTTTAGCTTGCGTCCTTGTCCAAGCCACAACAAAAATTATCCTACTTTCAACAATTTAGCCTAGTCTTACTTGGCAGCTAGAATTTAAATATCTTGTTTTGGTCTGTAAAGATATTACAATAGGTACATCTTTGGAGGAATTATGATTAACAGCAAAATGTATGAACTCGGCTCACGCCGTAGTGTAATCCGCGAAATTTTTGAATATGGTAAAAAACGTATTGCCGAGGTTGGAGCGGAAAATGTTTTTGACTTTAGTATTGGTAACCCAAGCGTAGAAGCGCCAAAGGAAGTTGCCGATACGGCTAGAGAACTTTTAAATTGGCAACCTTCAACCAAGCTTCACGGCTATACCTCAGCTCAAGGCGACCCTAATACACGTAAAGCTATTGCTGAAAATCTTAATGCCAGATATGGGAAAAACTTTAAAGGTGAACACGTTTACCTTACTTGTGGCGCTGCTGCTTCCTTAACTATT
This sequence comes from uncultured Succinivibrionaceae bacterium, assembly GCA_900539665.1. GTDB lineage: Bacteria > Pseudomonadota > Gammaproteobacteria > Enterobacterales > Succinivibrionaceae > WG-1. The sequence goes on from UQCV01000058.1 coordinate 8,334, forward strand.
TCACTTCGAGCCATCATTGATAATCCTGATGGCAGTGAAAATGTTATGGTTTTTGCTCCATTCTTTACTGAATACCGTGTTTTCATTGAATCTATGGGCGCTGAAACTAGAGTAGTTCCATCCTTGATGCCTAGCTTTGGCCTTAACCTTGAAGCCTGTGCTCAGATGATTGACAGCAAAACTGTAGCAGTTATTGTAAATTCACCAAACAACCCAACCGGGGTTATTTATACCGCTGAACAACTTACTGCGCTCGCTACTTTGTTAAAACAAAAAAGCGCTGAATACGGTCACCCAATCTATATCATATCTGATGAACCATACCGTGAAATCGCATATGATACCAAGACTCCATTTATCACTGATTTTTACGCCAACTCTCTTATCTGTTATTCATACAGCAAGTCACTTTCACTTCCAGGCGAACGTATCGGTTACATTTTAGTTCCTGAAGAACTAGAACAAGCTTCAGAAATGTACGCTGCTATTTGTGGGGCTGGTCGTTCACTCGGCTTCATTTGTGCTCCGGCTATGTGGCAGCACCTTATTACCCGTTGCTGTGGCTTGACTTCTGATTTAAGCATCTATGCTAAAAACCGTGATCTACTCTTTAACGGCTTAACAGAACTTGGATTTGAATGCGTACACCCTGATGGGGCTTTCTATCTCTTTGTTAAGTGCATGGAACCAGATGCTAACGCTTTCTGCGAACGAGCTAAAAAACATGATCTCCTCTTAGTTCCAAGCGATGACTTCGGATGCCCAGGTTATGTTCGTATCGCTTACTGTGTAAGTGCTGATATGATTAAGCGTTCAATGCCAGCCTTTAAAGCGTTAGCAGCAAGCTATCAAAAGTAATACTAACTAGCTTTTGAACTTACTTTTTAACTGAACTCGGCAAGAAGTCCCCCACCTCTATAGGTGGGGGAGGATGTCACTCCCTCTGTTTCTAAGCCTTACATCGTCTTAGTAAGGGAGGGATTTTACTAAATAACGATTCAACTAAAAACCACAAAAGTAAGCGCCCCATAGGCCACATCTAAAATTTCGCCAAACATACCCCATAATACTTAAGACCCAAACACCCCCTTAAATTCTTTTTAGCCTTAATTCATTAGGGATTTTCCCTGCATGTACCATTAAACAATCACATTAGTCCATGAAGCTATGTCTATAAAGAAGTAACATTTTCATGGGTTTGGCCACTAAATTACATGAAATTGCGAGCTAATTCGCAAAAACAAAATATAGCCAAAATATATAGGCAAAAGAATCATTCTTTCACTTACCACATCTTCGGCTTGCGTTATAATTTAGACAGTTGTGCGTATATTCAGGCGGGGCTTTTCCCCTCTTTGATAAAAACAAAATATCATCTTACAAAATAAGCTATAGCCTACATAAAATTGATTACAGCTATAGCCAAGCAACATTAAATAAAATTAAAAAATGTTCCACAATCGTAACCCCAAATAAACTAGGAAATAATTAAGTTTTCAAGCTAGTGTTTATTGTAGGAACTAATTAAACAACATTTGAAAAAAAACAAGCCTTTAATCGGCTTGACAAAATTTTAGGAACTTTATAACAAGTGTCAGCACATATTCGAACTGTTCTGGAACGCAGTTATCAACAAAATGCGAATACCAAGAAACTTGATTTAGTCATGATTTCCTTTTGCGACCAAGCCGAGATTCGTTCCGACTTCGATATCTTCTGCCAAAAGAAAGGCGTGGAGAGACCTATTCGTATAGTGCTAACACCAAACGACTATTTTTACCCTCTAGCCCCTGTGATGTACACCATTAGGGAAATTTTAAATCAACGTCGTATCCCCCTAGAACAAATTGCCGATATCCTCAATCTTGAAGTTTTTGAAAATCAGCTGTTTACAAACATGCTTAAAAACTCAAACCCTTTAACCAATTTCTACATGCCATCCGATGTTGAATATATTCAGCACCGCATGCACAGTAATATCAAAGCAATTTTTAATCATTTGCTTAGCAATGATGAAAAAATGATGATCGGCATTAGTAACATTCAATATGCCGGTCCAACTTCGCTTAGGTTTCTCCTCGACATCTTTAAGAAACAAGACGTCCAAGAATCTGATTATTGTTACACTCTCACTGCTAATATAAACAAAAGTTTTAGTAATCTTGATAAGCAGCGTAAAACTACTAATTTGTTTGCAACAGAAAGCTTTTCCCCATTAGGCCACAAGAACGAAACTCTACGTAACAATCCTAATGCTATAGTGTTGCTTGGTTTTTCTGTTGATGCCCAACACAACACCACCGAATGGTTAGATTGGGAAAGTAAGTTTGAACATATTTGTAGCATCGTGAGACCTACAGATTCAGAAACAGGCTTTTCTACCGATAATGGACGCTACGAATGGCCTCAGGTTTCTAAAGTACCAGATAACGTCACTACAAGTATTACCGAAGGCATTAAGTATAGCAGCTTGTTGCTCAATTTCTTCTGTTGCGAAGAAATGCTAACCATCACTTCGGAACTAACTAAGAAATTAAGAGTTAACCGCTATGATGGCTTTGCGTCAGAAAACGAAGTCACCTTGTACCATTTAAATGGTCGCGCTCAGCTTTATTTACATAATTACGAAGAAGCGTTAATTTCTTTCGACCTTATGTATGAAAAAGCGCAATACCGCAATAACAACGACGATGCTTGTCGCGCTTATACTCAATTAGCGTACACCCATATTTTTAGATCAGACTTTGAATCGGTTCTGCATTTTGCCGAAATGGCGGCTCATTTGGGTGAAATCAGCATGAATCTACGCTTAGTTGCTATTGCTAATTTCTGTCTTTTTGTAGCCTATGACCGCTCAAGTATTCGCTTTGGGACCCATAATCTCGAATCACTGTTAAACGGACTTGAACGCCAAGATCTCATGAAGGAACTAACTTACGTTTTACGTAATTCTTTTGCTCAAGCATACCTGGATCCGGCTCTTGATTTTAAACAGTCCCTTGAATATTGTAATAAAGCCATCAATATCGCCAACCGTAATGGCATTAGACATGAACTTGCCGCCGCTCATCACTGCCGCGGGATCGTGCTTTCTAACATGGGGCGTATTGCTGAAGCATTACATGCTTATCGTTTAAGCGAAGAAATCTACGATAAACTCGATGTGCCAATTGAATTAACCCATGTGTACAACTCCATTGGTTATCTGTACATTGAAACTGAAGATTTTCCTCAAGCCCATGAATATTTCTTAAAAGTTTTAAGAAATTCAATTAAGCTTAACGATTATTCCGAAATCACTATCACCCTTTATAACCTTTCTAAGCTATACATACTTACCGGGTTATACAAGGAAAGTTTGCACACTCTAAACATTTTGCAGGAAGTGATGTCTATTCGTGGCACGCTTAAACTGCCATTCCATAATTTACACCACATCCTGTTATCTAAAGCAATTGCCTATGCTAGCCTTGGGGAAGTTAATTTTGCGACCCAGATGCTAAAACGCAGCACCAACATTCGCTCAGTGCTAGCCGCTCAAACAACAGAAATGTTCATGTACAATCTTGTACAGGCCATGATTTATGGAATTTCAAATAACAAGCAACAAGCTACTTTGCTTTTGGGAAAGCTCGAGCCTCAACTTGAAATTTTGCAATTAGATTCCCAGCTTCGAATCCTGTTTTACCTTAATGGCATTAAGATCTTTGCTCATTTTTGTATGTATGAGCAAAGCTATCATTTCTTTAAGACCGGTTTTGCTTTTGCAACTAAAAATCAGCTCTTCAACAGCCAAAATCAACTTATCAATGCTTGGAAAGGCATTCCTTACAATGCTACTAGTGGACTTACAAGTCTTGACACTCCACTTAACGAATTCAATCAGATTATCCCGCTTGTGGAGCAGGAACGACGCGTAAACATTTTATGGCGCCAAGTGCACGAACTTCGTCTAGGTTCTATGCTTCATAACTTTAGTCTTAGCGTGGAAAATGATGAACAATTGGCAGCTGAGACCTTACGTTTACTCTCTTCACACTTTAATATCAACGGTGGTTTTGTTTACTACATCGATAACGATCAAGAAAACACAACTCTACTTAAAGAATTTAACTCTTCAAGACAGTATTCTGATTTTAGTTTTGCGCGCGTTCAGCAATTCTGTAATGAAAACATCACTAGCGAATACAAGGTATTTTCCAACGTCAAAATTGGCACTTGGGAAATATACCGCATCGCCATCTTCCCGCTCATGGATCGAGATGAGCTTTTTGGCCAAATGATGTTATTCACTTTTGATAACAAGACAGATAATAAAAACGAAAGCTCAGATTCAATTAACTTTATTGCCCAACAGCTTTCAAGCCAGTTAATTACCATGATTCAGCGTGCCAAGCTTATCAAGATAAGCACCACCGATATGCTGACAGGTCTCTACAATCGCATGGAATTCAACTCTCGGCTCCAAAAGACGATCAAACAGTTAATGCCAAACCAAAATATAGCCCTTGGCTTTATCGACCTTGATAACTTCAAGTACTACAACGATAATTTGGGCCACGAAGTTGGGGATAAATTATTGATTTGGTTCTCTAAACTCTTAAATAGTCGTAAGGCTCCTAATGACGTAGCATGTCGTTGGGGTGGGGACGAATTTCTACTGCTCATGAAGAATTGCACTGCAATGGAAGCAGAACAGCGCATGCAAAATATTTTGGATGAGCTTAAAGCCCAAAATGGCTACAAGGCTGAAATTGAAGAGTTCTTAGGACATCCTGTGACTAACTTACCTGAACGTTATTACTTAGCCTGCTCAATCGGGGTGATGGATAGCAATTCATTGCCACGCCCAATCAATGAGAACGACTTACTTAACCACGCCGACCAAGCGCTATACGAAGTTAAACGTACCGGCAAGGGCCGAGTGCTTAACTTCGAAAACATGACTCACGAAGCCGATAACCAAATCATTGAGTCTAATCGCTAACTGCTTTAGCTAAAACTTCCGCCTTACTGTTACTATTTTTGGTAATTTTAACAGCGGAGTTTGTTTTTTCAAAAGTCTAATAAAAAAAACAGCCTTCTTTAATATCGGCAATAATTGCGCGTTTTAAGAAGGTTGTTTTTGTTTAAACGTTGTATTCTTAAACTAAAACTTTAAGGTATTATCTTTATTTAACTTCAGCCTTTTTCGCTACAGCTGCTTTCACGCCTTCTGCTAACTGATCAGCGCAAGAAGTATTTTTAGCCCCACAAAGATTACCACTACATTTGCTGATGATAAAATCCGCACTCTGGCCTTCAAGAAGCTTAGCAATCATCTTAAGATTACCATTACAGCCACCATGAAAACGAATATTGGTAACATTGTTGTTTTCATCGAGTCCAAAAGCAATCTCACGCGCACAACAACCTGCAGTTCTGTATAAAAATTCCATAATTTTATAGCTTCCTATTTATCAATGTAGCTCAAAATAGCCTCGATATTTTAGATTAAGCCATATTATAGCAAAACATTTGGTAAAGCTTATGTGAACTACTCACCACCTAAAGAGATGGGAGCTTCGTAATTACTCATTAGAGTAATTCTAAAGAAGTTTGATAG
>UQCV01000059.1 GCA_900539665.1 uncultured Succinivibrionaceae bacterium
TGCGTTTCGCTGTAAGTGAGGTGCATTATAAACTCTTTTTTCGACCCGTCAACACCGTTTTCAAAAAAAAATTAAAAAAACTTCATTTTGTGTAAAATTTGAGCAAAATCCCACTTTTAACCCTGTTTTAAGCCTTAACAGCCATTTAACATCATACGCCATAGGTGGCTTTTCCTTAAAAACCGTCTTTGTGCTTTGATTTTTCTAAATTCATTTTCACTTTTTAAATTGTATGGAAGCAAGGTTAGCTTACGTTTTTTATTTGTTCTTTTGTGAATAAACCTAGCCCTAATCCTCGGAAACTAAAGACGGTCAAAATTTTGATCTCACTAGCTATTACTCATCTCACTAGACTGACTTTACTCGGTAGACTGACATACAGACATACATATTAGCCATCCTGCATATCAGCCATCCTGGTTTTGGCATAAGTAAAACCTTGGATGCCATTTAGGCGTATGTTATTGCTTTGACGTATGTAATTGCTTTGGCTTAAGTTATGTTGTCCATCCCATCCTTAAAAATTTACACCTCCCCACCTACAAACAAGAGCACAGTCTAAACACTTTCCATATCGCATATGGCAATTTGGTGCCATGCCCACCATTTGACTCGTTAACCTCACTTTTATTTCCTTTTCCCCTTCTTCTGCATTTCGGCGCTTACATGTCTTTTCCATTAGCTCTTTTAATTTAACTCCATCTTCGCCATTCACTCTTTTAAATTTCAGTCCAATTTAACTTCCATTTTCTTAAAATTATCTTCCCACTAAACAAAACCACACCATCTAACTAATACATTCTTAAATTCGCACTTTTTTCGCTTAAAAATGACATCTTCCTCGAATATTTCGCATTACTATCTATTAATGCGCGATTTTCTTATTGCCAAACATATTTCAAAAAAAGATAATATGCATGCTGTGAGGTTTCAGCAGGTTTTTCTGCGGTCCGAATACCATTCGAACTTTTTCGTTCCCTCACTAATTTCGCTACAGTTTGTTTTATTCTATACATTTAAGCTGCAGCAATAGCCTTGCATCAACAGCCTTCGGTTCTCTATCTCTATTTCAATTCTGTTTAGATTGAGCCGTGCTTGGATGCTCGCGTTACCCCATACTAATAACTTATACAGCAGGAATGAGCTTCTGAATCATGCTCAATCCAGTACGAATTCCCTAGGATAAGACTTGCGGCAGCGATGCCACCTATGCAAGCACTGACGAATTCCGTATTAAACTGGACTGCTTTAAGAATGAGATTTTTTAATGAAAAGAATGTTAATCAACGCAACTCAAGAAGAAGAGATGCGTGTTGCACTTGTTGACGGTCAAAAAATTTATGACATCGACATCGAAGCCGCCGGTCACGAACAGAAGAAAGCCAACATCTACAAGGGGATTATTACCCGCGTAGAACCAAGCCTTGAAGCTGCTTTCGTGGACTACGGTGGGGATCGTCATGGTTTTCTCCCACTTAAGGAAATCGCTCCTGAATATCGTCAGCAAACTTCCGGTAACGGAAAAGCCAATATGCGCGACACCGTACGCGAAGGTCAAGAAGTTATCGTTCAAGTCGAAAAAGAAGAACGTGGTCTTAAGGGTGCAGCTCTTACCACTTATATCTCTTTGGCTGGTTCATACATCGTACTTATGCCAAACAATCCTAAAGCTGGCGGCATCTCCCACCGAATTGAAGGTGAAGAACGTACCGAACTTAAACAAGCTTTAGACAGTCTCAACATTCCACAAGGAATGGGTGTGATTGTGCGTACTGCAGGTGTTGGCAAAAGCCCTGAAGAACTTAACTGGGACTTAGAAATCTTAGTTAAACATTGGAGCATGATCAAAGAAGCCGCTTCTACTCGCAAAGCTCCTTTCCTCATTCACCAAGAAAGTAACATCGTCCTTCGTGCTATCCGCGATTACTTAAGACAAGATATTGGCGAAATCCTTATCGATAACAAGGATGTATTCAACCAAGTATTAAAGCAAATCAATATTGTTCGTCCTGACTTTGCGCCAAAAGTTAAGATGTTCGATGGTGATGCCCCACTCTTTAGCCACTTCCAGATTGAATCCCAAATCGAATCTGCTTACCATCGTGAAGTAAAGCTTCCATCTGGTGGTAGTATTGTTATTGACCCTACTGAAGCACTTACTTCTATCGACGTAAACTCTGCTAAAGCAACCAAGGGTGATGACATTGAAGAAACCGCTTTGCAGACCAACATCGAAGCTGCTGAAGAAATTGCCCGTCAATTACGTTTACGTGATATCGGTGGTCTTATTGTAATCGACTTCATCGATATGACCCCACTTAAAAACCAACGTGAAATCGAAAACAGAATGAAAGAAGCTGTCCGTCAGGACCGTGCACGCATACAGTTTGCCCGTATCTCTCGTTTCGGTTTGCTTGAAATGTCAAGACAACGTATCAGACCGTCACTTGGTGAATCAACTTCTCACGTCTGCCCTCGTTGTTGCGGTCAAGGTACTATTAGAGATAGTGGTTCTTTAGCTCTTTCTATTCTTCGTGTAATCGAAGAAGAAGCTATGAAAGAAAATTCAGCTAATGTATGCGCTCGCGTACCAGTTGAAGTAGCAGCTTTCCTTATGAACGAAAAGCGTCGTTCATTAGATGGTATCGAAAAGCGTCACAATGTTCATATCTATATCATCCCAGATGATAACTTCGAAACTCCACATTACGAAATCACTAGACTCCGTCAAGGCGATTCCGACAATGTACATACTTTCGAACTCATGCGTCGCAACGCAGCTGCTAGCAACATCCCTGCTCCTAGCAACTTCCCAGCAGCTAGAGAAGACCGTACCTTATCAGCTCCAAGAACTGACCGTACAGTCCCTGCCGTAGACCTCAATTCATTAAACGACGAAATCCGTCCAGTTAAACCAGCTAGTCGCACTACTCGTGCTCCTATCTCTACCGAAGATTCTGCTCGTAGCGTTAGCATCTTTAAGCGCATGATGAACAGCATTGTTGGTCTCTTCAAGGTTGAAGAAGCCCAAAGCGAATCTACAGGCACCGCCGTAGCTAAACCTAATGCAACTTCTTCTACCACCTCTCGTGGTCGCAACAATGCAACTCGCCAAGCACGTAATCGCGATGGCCAAAACCAAAACAGAAGATCTAGTCGTCAGCAAGGTAATGGCAACCGCCAACAAAACGCTCGCAACGAAGCAGAAGTTGAAACTAAGACCCAAAACAAACGCACTAAGAACGCTAATGGTCAAAATAGAAACCAAAAGCGTCAAGAAGCGCGCGAAGAAGTTTTAAGTCAGGAACTTTTAAATCGTCCGGTAATTGAAGAAACTATCGAAGTTAAAGAACCACGCCGTAAGAATAAGAACAACCGTAATACCAACGCAGCTGCTCAACCTCAACAGCTCGAACCTAACTTTGAAGAAGCTACTGAAAACCAGACCACAGAAGCTGTAGCTGAAAAGCCACGTCGCGAACGTAAGCCACGCCGCAACGAAGGTGAACGTGACAACAACGCTCGCAAGGAACGTAAGCCACGTCGCGAACGCAAGGCTACTGAAGAAGCTCCACAAACTACTGAAACTTTGGTGCAAGAAGTAGTTTATGAAACCCCTGAAAAAATTGGTTGCATCGGCAATGTAACCTTTGCAAGTGTTGACATGACCGAACCTCAGGCTTGCGACTTACCAGTAGTTGAGGCCTCCGCTGAATTTGCGCCTGAAACTGAATTCAGAACTGCGGGTAAAGCTGCAGGTTTTGCCGCCATCACAGAAGTAGCTTCCGTTGATATGACTGAACCGCAAGCCTCTGACTTACCTTCTACCACTGACTCAACAGGCACTGATAATAGTGACCTCGTGTTTAGCGATGCAGGCTTTGCTGGCTTTAGTTCAATTCACAATTTATCTGAAGCTGCTATGTCTGAACCAGAACCTTTAGCTCAAAACGAAGCTCCTGCTCCTAAAGCTCCACGTCAGCCCAAGAGAAAGCCACGTAAAGAAGCAACTGTAACGCCTAATGTCACCGCCGAAGAAGTAGCGCAAAAAGTTACTACCTCAGAAGCTCAGGGCACTCCAGATGTTACCTCAGTAGAAACTACTCTTGAAATTACCCCTGCTACTCAAAACCAAACTTCTCAATCTGCGCCACAATAAGCAGAACAAGCAGAGCTTCCGGTTGAAAGCATGGTAACAGCCTTCGAAGCAGAAGATTCAGCAAACGAAGCTTCTAATAAACAGTAACTAAGTAGCCAATAATTTAGTAGCTTAGTTTACTTAACGAACAAGAGTCCACCACGGTGGACTCTTTTTTTACCTTGCGCCTTGTTTTTTACCTTGCGCTTTGGTTTGATGTTTGTTTAGGTGTAATTATTTTAAGTACGTTTAGGAAGTTAGATTAATTGAGGTTTTAGCTGTTTTGTTGTGATTGGTTTGGGCACTGCTTTTATCGTTTCAGTCTTTTTTAAAAAATTTGGCGCGCATCTGGCCCTTACCGCCATGAATATAGATGAAATAGAACCACAATAGATAATTGAACGCTATTCTTATAACATGAACAAGAACTAAAATTCAAATCTTTGGCCCTAACTATGCTTGTACGCCATTTTAAAATCCAAGACGCTGTGACTTTATATGAACTTTTCTACCAAACCGTACATCAAGTAAATGCGAAAGTTTACACGCAAGACACAATTAGACGCATGGGTGCCTTAACTTCAGACCTGCAAAAATGGCCTTCAAGCCTTGCACCAAACTTTACATTAGTCGTTTAGCCCCCAAGATCAAATTGTTGGTTTTGGCGACCTTTTGTTTAGGTTTAGCTTTTAACTTATGACTTTGTTTTGCGCTTACTTCCAAAAGCTCAATCTAGTGGACAGTATGATGAGGATTACTTTTTAGCAACTAACTTCATCTTTCTTCTTACAGCTAAAGTTGTTCTTGAAACACAAACTAAGTGTCCTGCTTCATCAGAAATTTCAACCTGCCATACTTGGGTTGACGCCCCGCCATGAACCATAGTCGCTTTAGCCGTCACTACACCACTTTTTACTGCTCGTAAATGGTTAGCATTAATTTCAAGACCTAATACCGAAACCCCAGGTGTGGCGGCCATGTTACCTGCAACTGAAGCTAAGCTTTCAGCTAACGCTACAGAAGCGCCCCCATGCAATAACCCAAAAGGTTGTTTGGTCATCGGCCCCACGGGCATGGTTGCACATAGATAATCATCACCTTTAGCTGAAAACTTAATTCCCAAAGCGCTAATCATGCAATTATCACAAAGGCTGTTTAAATAATCTAAGGTAAATTCTCGTTGCCAAATACTACTCATTTATTAATCTCTCATCACCGGCTCAACTCTAGATCTTGGTCTTAGTTTTTAACGTTATGTTGCTCGTCTATCTGTTTTAGGATGTTTTTAGTGTGGCTTTTAAAACTAGAACTTTTTTAGGGAGTTTTACTTTTAGCTTTGCCAATTTGCCCACCAAAAACACCCATTACTATTACAAGGTCGCAATTTTACTCGTTATTCATGGTTCTTTGGTGGTCACTACCATCTTTTTTATTACCACCTAAACGATTCTTCATTAAAGCATCAATCAGCGACATATTGTTATTTTGCTTACCCTCAAAGGAGGCCATGCTAGAAATAGCACTTTCTTCCATAAACTTTTGTGGAATTTCTTGAGTGGTTGATGAATGGAGAGGACAAGGTTTCCCTACGGCTAGACCATTCTTTTCTAAACGTTCAGTACTATCGTCGATAACTTCTTCTAGCTCAAGCAACAATTTCTTTAAGATGACTGAAGTAACAGGTTTAGAGGCAATACTTACCATCCCTGCTTCACGACAGGCAATACGTTCTTCGTCTGTACTATTAGCCGTTAAAGCTACAATTGGCACATAGGTAAGTTCATTAATAATATGCCGTGTTGCTTCAATCCCATCCATCACAGGCATTCTAAGGTCCATTAATACCAAATCTGGAATTTCTGCTTTAACTGCTTCAACCGCTTCCGCCCCGTTAGAAGCTAGGCGCACATTGTGTCCCAGCTTTTCGAGCATGGTTTTAATTACAAACTGGTTGATCTGTGAATCTTCAACAAGCAAGATATTGTAATTATGTTCCTTGTGCTCAATAGTCCGCTTTATCGAGGTAGCCCCAATAAGAGAAGAACTTGGAATGCGACATGGAATTTCAAACCAAAAATCTGAACCTTTACCTACTTCGCTCTTAATGCCAATGCGACCGCCCATGTGCTCAACTAAGCGTTTACAAATAGCCAAGCCAAGTCCACTCCCCCCAAACTTACGAGAGATAGAACCGTCTAATTGCACAAATGGCACAAACAATTCAGATAAATGTTCACTCGGAATCCCCGGACCGGTATCTATAACTGAGAACTTCAATCTAGTATCAAAACGTTCTGCCACTACCGTTACCCCACCTTTAGAGGTAAATTTCAGGGCGTTATTAATAAGATTAAAGAGAATTTGGGACAAACGATGTTGGTCGCCACTAATCATCTGCGGGAAACCATCTTTTATATTAAGTTTAAGATAGATACCTTTAGATTCTGCTTTTTCTTGCATCTGTAAAGATACAGATCGCAGGGTAAACTGAATATCAAAGTTAATATTCTCTAGCACCATAGCCTGAGATTCAATGCGCGATAAATCGAGCACGTCATGCAAAATGGTTTGGAGTAAAGACGCACTTTGTGAAATATGCTTAATGTAAGTGAGCTGGGTTTCGTCGAGTGAAGTTTGTTCTAGTAAATCAAGCATCCCCAAAATAGCTTGCAATGGGGTTTTGATTTCATGCGACATTACCGCTAAGTATTCACTTTTAGATCTATTAGCTATTTCAGCTGCATCACGAGCCTTTTGTAATTCTTGGTTTTGTGCATATTCACTCGTAAAATCAGATAGTGTGCCTCTAAAACCGACAAATTGTTGGGATTTACGATCGTAATAAGGTTCTCCGGTAACGCGCAACCAATACTTACGGCCCTCAATTTGTAGGGGCAATTCTACATTTTCACATAAGAGGCGCTTCTGACGTCGTTCTTTTATAACTTCAGGTAAATCTGGTCGGAGTTTTAATTCATCAGGGTCGAGCAATTCTTCGAACTTACGCCCAATAAATTTGGTGTAGTCTGGTAAGGAATTTTTAACTGAACTATGGCTTTCTTCATGGTTATCGCCAGGAATGGGCACAAAGCAACCATTCTCATCGGTCTTCCAATTAAGCTCATGGGACAAGTGAGTAAAGGCTCGTAGATGTTCTTGTTCATCTAAAGCTTCACTAGTACGGCGTTTAATTACTTCTTCAAGCTGTCCTTTATACTCAATATTAGTAACCAACTGTTCCAAAAATGGCTTTAAAAGACGGACATCACGTCTACTTTCCAAGTTTAAAGCTAACTGACGTTGGTGGGTGCAAACAAACAACAACTTCGAATCATGTAGACTCATTGGAATCAACATAACGCTACTAATTAGTTGTTTAAACTCAGGGTTGGTACTTTCAAAACCCGCCGCAATACCAGGATCTGACAAAACCATGATGTCAGAATTATCCAAGGCTAGTTTTAACACCCCGCGGTTTTCCCAATTGTTTTGCGCTAAGGCTGGATGCGAAGCATAAATAGTTACTAAGTTATTGCTTTCCACATTAAGAGAAAGCAATACTACTTGGTCAAACTCAACTAAGGAACGCATCACATTGAGCAAAATGGAATACTGAGTTTCAGTATCAGGAGCATTCGAAAGTTCTGTAAAGGCGGAAATCAAATGCTTTCTTGAATTTATTAACCATTTTTCACAATCATGCGCAAACTCCGCTTCAAGCTTTAAGCGTTGGAGCTTGTTTTCGTATTCTTGCACTATGCGTTGAGCTTCACTGGCCATATCTGTCTACCACTCCAAGAAATAAACAGTGGATACAGTATAATTACCAAGGATCAACCCACCTTCAAGATCCTTGCCGAACTCACCATACATGGCCCCAACTAAAAAATTCTTGTCCCCATAAAGGTTACGCACCGGAGTAACTACATTCTTTCGAAACACATCGTGATTAGTGCCGATACAAAAAGACAAGCACATGATATGTAAAGTCCCTAATATCTTACCTGCAGGTAGAGTTCTACCACTCGTCAAAAAACAACTGAATAAATCAGTATTGTCATTGTGCATCAAACTAATTTTTTCTTGTTCGTTCCATGAACGCCCCGTAAATAATGCACGTTCAGGGGTAACATCTCCAAGAACCGAGACATCATAACTAATATCACCACGAATAGTGCTCTTTTGGCGTCCTAAAAAGTAATTGTTGTCTATTTCGTGCAATAAACACCGCATTTCAGGTACATTCATGCCAATAGTGTTATACCCAATCCACTGGAAAAACAAATCAGCCGAAGGTTGATGGTCAATTTCTGTAATAACACAATTATCAGCCTTCGTAATAGTGGCCTTTATATCATCGCACTCACAAGTGGAATGAGATTCAACTACGACCTGACATGGCAGATACATCAGGGTTAAAACGTAAAAAGAGCGCCCTTTTAGAGCCCCTTGTTTGGTAAAACTAGAGCAAATTTCATGTTCAACAGGAAGTCCCCCACCTAAAATAGGGATACTCGAGCCTAGTTTATTATCGATTTCAGATCTTAAACCATGGACTGGCACTCGAATCTCATATAAAAGTAATAAGTCAGGCATTACCCCCAGGCGGTCAGCTTGTTTTTGAGCGTCAAAAACAGCTTGCGACACCTTTAGATCTGTTTCTTCTTCGACCGGCACAATCACACTGCCAAACGCCCCTTCTTCCGTAAAAAAGGCCATCGCAAACACCGCCCCATTGCTAACTGTGGTGGCTTGTGATTTCATTTTATAAACGGAAAAGCGGGAGGCCGAAGTTTTGTTGCCCGTAACTTTCAAAGATTCTTCCGGGAAACCAGCCGTTACATTTCGATCAAACGACCCATTGGCCACTTGAATCCCTGTGATCTCAACATCCGGAAATTGAGCCGTAAAAGCTTGATGTAATTCTGTTTCTGAAAAATCTTCGGTATAGTAGACCAATATAAATTTGGGTAATTTTCCTTCTTTAGGGACTAGAATTTTCTTGATGTCAGCTACTGCTTCAACTGCACTTTGGCAATTACTACTTGCTGTAAGAATCTGCATCCCCATGGAAAAACCCGCCTACTATGTCCTAATTTTTTTAACCTTTAAAGCTTCTATTCTAACCGTAAAATTTCGGTCATTTTCTTTATAGAGTTATACCACTCAAAAGCTAATCTGCTAAGCATTTTTCACTTTTAATCCACGTGCTTTTGACCGAGTACAAATTTCTACAAAACAAAGAATCTACCCCCATAAAAAACTAGAACTTTAACCACCTATTTTTCTATTGAAAGCTTAAACCATAAGACTTAAACATATACGTGCATTTTTTCGAAAATAGTATGTTTATTTAAACTTAAGAAAGTTTAAGCTTTCGCCGTCAACCTCATAATTAGGCTTTTTAAAAGAGTATCGTTAAAACCAAACATCAAAATTCTCGCCTCATTACTTATTAAGGGATAAATTGAGCGAAACCTTAGGCCAAAGGCACTCGGATGGATGACAAGAAAGAAAAAACTTGAGCCTAAACTAGATTTAACTTAACAGGATTGGAAAAACCGAAGACAGTTTGAGATATTGAGATATTGTGATCATTATGCCCACCATAAGTTGGCAGGCATAAAAATTTGAGCTTTAAGCCAAACTTGACACATCTAAAGTGCCAACTTCCGCAATGGTGAGTTTTAAGCTTTCAATCAATTGTTTTACCTGGGGAAGCAAATCTTTGGCGGGAATTTTTTTCTTACAAGAAGCGTCAAGATCACGAGCTAATTCTAAAACCTCAAAAGCACCATAAGTTGCGGCTACAGATTTTAAAGTATGAACTTCTAAGGCCAAGGTTTCGTCGTTTGGCTCCACAAAAATATGTTCTAATTTTTGCACCGTTAAGCCAGCATCTTCTTTGAATAGGTTCATTAAGGTTTCAAAAGCCTCAACCCCTAAATCTGCCACCAGCCCCCTTAAGGTGTTAACATCAATTAACATATAATCCTCTCATCAGTCTATCTTAGTTTTGTTGTAATAAGTTATAAGGCTATGCCTAAAAGCATAAGTAAAATAATTTGATTCAGTATCCTTGTCTCGCTTTATAGCAAGTTTTTTCTGCGAATTTACAAGGCTCAAAATATGATTCTATCACTAAATTTTAAATCTAGAAATCTGTATATGAGACCGTCAAAGTCCCTACGTTTAATTAAATCCTTTAACTTTGGTGCTGGGCCGCAAACTCAATTTTTTTGACCACTAAACCTTGTTTCTTCCACTTTTCTAATTTGCGGTACAAGGTGGAGCTATTAACCCCCAATATACCTGCGGCTTTCACGACTGAACCATCACACAATCGAACGATCGCAAGAATATACTTGCGTTCAATAGTTTCAAGGTCAACCACGCCGTTTAACGAGCGCATCAACTCAAAACAATCTCCCGCTTCACGCACCATAACTTTTATGCCATCATTAGTCACGGCCGGAATTAAAGCGCTGTTAGAAGCCTGAACAGCCTCAGGGCCTTCAGCCCCACTCGCTACATCACATCTAGCTTGAAAGCTTACTTCTTGAGT
This sequence comes from uncultured Succinivibrionaceae bacterium, assembly GCA_900539665.1. Lineage (GTDB taxonomy): Bacteria > Pseudomonadota > Gammaproteobacteria > Enterobacterales > Succinivibrionaceae > WG-1. The sequence goes on from UQCV01000059.1 coordinate 10,704, forward strand.
CTCAGGCCAAACCTGATTATCTGGTTTTAAATTTCCCGATAAAGGTTGTTGGGCGAGAACATTTTTATCCTGGCTAAGGTTTGAATTTTGAGTATTAGAAGTCACAAACTCTTCTGGCACCATGCCAATTTCTTGAGCTAACATAGCCTTAGTCAACACCCGGCCATCATTTAACACGACAATACGGTAAATGAGGTTTTGCAGTTGGCGCACGTTGCCCGGCCAGTTATAACGCATTAAAAAGCGTTCCGCCTCGTGACTTATATTCTCAAAATTTTTCTTTTCCAAATTGGAATAGTAATGCAAAAAGTGATTAGCAAGTAATACACAATCCCCATCTCGTTCACGTAGTGGAGGTAAGTGAATAGGCACTACATAGAGGCGATAGAACAAGTCTTCACGAAATCTTCCTGCTTTTACTTCTTCTAATGGATTACGGTTGGTAGCACATATAATACGAATATCAACTTCTTCAAACTTGCTTCCCCCAACCTTTTTATAACGACTGCTTTGGATAAAACGCAAAAATTTAGACTGCAAATCTAGGTCCATTTCGCATAATTCATCCAAAAAAAGCGTGCCTCCATCAGCTAAAGCCACCGCCCCTTGACGTTCTGTATTAGCCCCAGTAAACGCGCCTTTCACATGACCAAAGATTTCACTTTCCATTAATTCATGCGGAATTGCAGCACAGTTAATCGGTACAAATGGCCCATTACGTTCAGTGTTTTGTTTGTGGACCGCTAAAGCTGTAACTTCTTTACCGGTCCCACTTTCCCCGGTGATAAATACGGTGGCCCGTGAATTTTTGATCCGACGAATCTTGTTATAAACTTCCTGCATAGCTGGAGAATTACCAATAAAATCTCCAGGATTATCTTCTTGTTCAAATTTATAACTAGTGATTAAAGCGTTTAATTTACGCTTTTCAATGGTGTTACCGATGGTGGTTCGTAGACGATTAGGATCAATCGGTTTTTCCAAGAAGTCATAGGCCCCAAGGCGCATGGCTTCTACAACAAAATTTACTGACCCATTAGCCGTCATAACGATTACGGAGATATCTAGTTCTTGTTCGTTGATACTGCGTAAAATGTCCATCCCTGGCATATCGGGTAAATGTAAGTCCAAAAGCACGATATCAGGAGACAATTCCTTAATCATCTGCATAGCTTCGCGACCTAGACCGGTCGAAAGAACATTAACCCGATCTGATTTCAGAACAGTTTCGTATAGTTTAGCTAGCGGAAGAGCATCTTCCACAATCAGAATTGAGATCTTATTTTCAGTATCATGGGTCATTTAACCTTATTCCTTGTTGCTCTTTTCTTAGCTAGTCCCGGCTTTTCACCATCACGTTAATCCATTAAATTATCAGCTAAATTATCAGCTTTGATAATTTTTAAACCAAGGCTAAACGTTTAAAGCGAAAGAGAAATTCATCTTACACAAAAAATATCATGTGAAGAAGTATCTGTATGAAGTTTTGAAATATCATTCTACCATTTTTAAAACCTAAGTCCTAAAGATCCTGTGGGTAAGGAGCTATAAACAAAAATTAATATTAAATAATTCCATTAATGCTACTAAGCAATTAATACCACTAGGATAAGTAATACCACTAAGCTAAGTTGAAATTATTCAGACTCAAATTATTCCGCAGTTTTCCCTTGGTGGCCCAAACCAAATGCCCACCATACTTAGTAAAACAAAACCAATAGGCAGTCAGATCAAACTATAACCTTTTTCCCGTTTCTCTTTGAAACTCACATATTTTCGTAGCAATAAAAATATACCCCAAACTGCCATTTTTCCGCCCTCTTTAAGGTGGAGATAAAAGGCTCGAGGCTTGAAATAAGTTTAAAAATTAGTTAAAGTTAAGCCATGCTAGCGAGGCGTGTTTTTGACACTCAACAACTACATATTCAGGGCGGGACATGCCCGTAGCGTCTATTGAGAATGGTGCAAGCCGTCAGCAGTAGAAACCCACCGAAGTGAGCTAAAAAATTTGCTTTAGACACGGTAGGAAATTCCTAGCCTTAAGCAGGACTAGCTTTAAACAGGAATGGATGTCAAGTATAGCTTAAAATAACGTATATACGAATTTAGATGGCGTCGACTCTTAAGAGTCACCACTCCCCACACTACAAAATATAAAGATTTACAAAAGGATAATACAAACATGGAACGTCGTATTCTGCTGACAGAATGTCCTGACAGCAAGGGTTTGATCGCAAAAATCACTGGAGCTTGTTACAAGTTTCAATATAATATCATCAAAAATGATCAGTTCGTATCCTATGAAGATGCAAGATTTTTCATGCGCACAGACCTTGAAGGCGAATTTGGCAATAACAACGCTTTTGAACAAGAAGTGCAAAAACTTCTCCCTGAAGGCGGTGAATGTCGATTAGTTCCAGTTCGTCGTAAGCGCATCCTTATTTTAGTAACTAGAGAATCTCACGTACTCGGCGATTTGCTCATGAAAAGTTACTCTGGCGCACTCCCTATCGATATCGTTGGGGTTATTGGCAATTACGATATTCTTGAAGACTTGACCCGTCGTTTCGATTTGCCTTATATCACTGTGAGCCACGAAGGTTTAACTCGTGAAGAACACGAAACAAAAATGCTCGAGGCCATGTCAAAGTTTGAATATGATTACGTCGTATTAGCAAAGTACATGCGCGTCTTAACACCAAACTTTGTAAATGCCTTCCCTAAAGGCACTCTTATCAATATCCACCACTCATTCTTGCCTGCTTTCATAGGGGCTAAGCCTTATCAGCAAGCTTTTGACCGTGGGGTTAAGATCATTGGGGCTACCGCTCACTACGTAACTAATGACTTGGATGAAGGTCCAATCATTGCTCAGGACGTAATTAAAGTTAGCCACAACTATAGTGCTGAAGCTATGGCTAAAGCTGGTCGCGACGTTGAACGCCAAGTATTAAACCGTGCTCTTTCAAGAGTTATCGATGACAAGGTGTTTATCCACGGTAACAAGACCATCGTGTTCTAATAAAAAAGATCTAGAGCTTTTACACTTAGAGCTTTTAAGACCAAATCAGGCTTTAATATTCTTTTATTAAAGCCTGAATTATTGTGACATCCTCCCCCACCTATAGAGGTGGGGGCTTCCCACCAATAAGATAGGTTCAGTTCTCGCTCAAGCACTGTTATGAAGTGACGTTTGTCCACC
>UQCV01000060.1 GCA_900539665.1 uncultured Succinivibrionaceae bacterium
TAGGAATGTGCAACTCAAGAACCCCAAGTCTAGTGGTGAACTCACGGGTTCTATACCCATTTCGTTGAGTGGTGCGATTATCGCTTCTCTTATAGGATTCTGCGCCAATTTGTTCAGTTGCTTCCGCCTTTAGAATCTGATCTAACACTGCGTTTAACAGCTGCGCTACTCCCGTATCTCCTTGGCATAATAATAGATCTTTAACTTTGTCTAGTTCTAGTGTAAGATTAGCTTGTTGGGCCATTTCCCTTTCCTTATATAAATATGAATGTTGGTAATTAATATTTTACAAGGTTTACTGGGGCGTGGCCCAATTTTTTAAATTTACACCAATTATATGGACTCAATCCCTCAATCTTAAAACTAAGATCAATTGGGATTGGCTAATTCTCCTTATCGCCAAAACGGGCATTCGTTTTTCCGAGGCTCTAGCCATAACTCCTGCGGATTTTGATTTTTCTCATCAAATTCTTTCCATCAACAAAACATGGAACTACAAAGACAAATACGGAGGTTTTCAACCAACTAAAAACAAGTCTTCCGTTAGAAAGGTTCAAATTGATTGGCATACAGCTAGTCAATTTTCAGAACTAGTTAAGGAACTTCCTTCTGATAAACCTATATTCCTCACAAAGCAACGTGTTTTTAACTCGACGATCAATAGCATTCTTGCAAGGCACTGCAAGAAACTTAATATTCCAATAATTTCAGTGCATGGCTTGAGGCACACTCACGCCTCCTTGCTACTATTCGCTGGGGTTACCATTGCTAGTGTAGCGCGACGTTTAGGACATTCTAGCATGACGACAACTCAGAAGACTTATCTCCATATAATTCATGAATTAGAAAGCATGGATGTTGATTTGGTCATGAGGTCTTTATCTGGACTAAACTAGTGTAGATTATCACTCACGCTGATGAAGGGTGATAAGGTGGTCGAGTTGCTGAAAGAAACCTCCAATAGTCTGTTGTTCTCGCATCGTTGGCGGCATCATCAGCTCCATTACAGCCATTTGCTTTCCCGAAACTTCGACGAAAGTTGATCCAGCCCCAACAAGTTCTCCATATCGTTTTAATTCTTCGGTTCGAGAAAAAATGAAGTAAGTGTCAAGCTCTCCACGATGTGGGACAATGGACTGAAATCCCTGATTAGTACAGCCTTTTCGGGTTAAAATGGCTGTTTTCCCGATTCCCGCACGAGATGTAAACAGGACTGTGCCTGGAGGAAGCATTTTTGCTGAACTATTCTCATAACCCAAGTCAGTTATCTTTTTCTGACTCGAATTTGCATAGATTTGGCCTGTAATTTCAGCAGGTGCATACCAATCAATCTCACCATTCCAATAGCTCGGATTGCCTGTACTTGGAGTTCCACCGCCCACAATGTCGGCAATCTCCCCTAACTTACGCTGTTCCCAAGAATTAGTATTTTCAGCGCATTAAAAACCGCCTGCTTGACCACTACCTAGCCTCATCCTGCTCTCAAACAATCATTTACCAAAACTACACTCAAAATGCGTACTCGTTTTTGGTTTTTTAGCTTTTGGAAGCTAAAAAGTTGCAGCTTTAGAAAATACTATCCATCGTCACTTCGTTAGAATCAGAACTGGAGTTACTTTTTTGAGTAGTGCGAGCTCTACGTACTTTGGTCCCACCACCATTAGAGTCGTTAGCGCTAACAGTAGTTTTGGTTTTATTCGTTTGAGCGTCGTAGGTATTCCTTCTGCTATTTGCAGACATATTACCATCTATTTTCTTGCAAGAGACACGGTGTCCGAGCTTGCAACCAGCTTTAAACAATAATTCTGAATCCCGATAAGGGTGAGAAAACAAGCGCATATGATCAAGCATAGTCTGGCCTGCAAAGTAACAAGCTTCGCCATTCCTAACTACACAGCCTTTACGCGCCAACATTACTGCTTCTTCAATTGAACAACGGCCGTATGCACCTTTTAAACAATTCTTAGCCACCTTTAGGCACGCCACCCCCTTGTGCTCATTAGTACACTTGCGTAGTTCAGCATTTTTTTTAACGTCTAATGATTTTTCTTTGCGTTGTTGCTTTAGTCCTTGTTTAGCCGCTTGGCTGCTACTGCGAGCTAATTCGAACTGCGTTAAGAATTGTTCAATAGTAGGATTGAGTTCATTTTCTTTGTTTATAATACCTAAAGATTTTAGGTTTTCAGCAAATGAAGTTTGAGAAAGCTCATAAATAAGATTTACTCTGTATTCACCAAAGAGCGTAAAGAAAGCAAAAAAGCCAACAGCATAAACTACAATTACAAATGGCACAAACCTTAATACCGTGCCCCAAGATTTTATTTTGGCCCGTTTTAAACCAATCCGCGCCACATTGCTTTTACCAGTACCGTTGTCGCTTCTTCGTTGCGCTCTATGCTTGTTCTGATAATCAGACATTTTTACCCCTAATTTTCTGATAAATGCAAGCTTTGACCTGCTTATTTTAATTATTCAATTTTTAAGTCATTACCGTTTTGCTAGAACCTCAAACGTTAAATTTAGAAGTTTAAAGGTTTTAAAGTTTAGAGGTTTTGAGATTTATAAATTTAGCTTAGTCATAGTTTCCTAGAGGCCTTTCCACAAAAAAATCCCCTAAAAAAGCAACTAACCAACAAACCTGTACCCCACTTAACAAACTAAAATAACTTACGCTTGCCAACGCTTTGCTCTAGCTTTGTAGATATTATATAGTTTTTTGTTTTAGTTATTCTAGTTTTTAACCTATTTTTAAGAAAATTTTAAGAACTTTTCGTTGCGAACGGCTTAGTTTTCCCCAAATTTGAAGCCCTAGCAATAACAACGCCATCTACTATTAAACTTACAAAGCTTACTAGGATCTAATTTCATCCACTACTATTTCTTATTCTTGTTCTTACTCACGTTTTATTCTTGTTTTCTCTTCCAACTTACTTCTTTCCGCACCTACTTATGTATATGTATGTTTGTATTTGTGTACCTGTATCATATATGCTTGCGTACATATATACTGATGTGCATTAAGTACATTAGACCATAAGTTTGGGGTTTGGAACATTTACTAGGATGTTGTAATTTTCATATACAACAATCCCATAATGGCATTATACTCCTAAAACGTGGATTATTTTTCACAATAAATCGCCCCAAAAATTTAAGGACTAAATCATGCTTAACGAAGAACTTATTCGTAAATACGCAGCCGCGCATGAATCCTGCTATCTCTATTCACAAAAAGAAATCAACGCCTCACTTAAAGCCTTGAAGACCGCCTTTCCGCATAATCCGTTCCTTTACTCCGTTAAGTGCAATCCTGAGTCTCAAGTGCTAGATACTATTTTTAGCACAGGCCTCGGCGCCGACACTGCTTCAACTAAAGAAACTCTTATCGCTCTTGAGCACGGCCTCCCCCCTGAAAAAATTTACTTTTCAGCACCAGGAAAGACTTCAAATGATATTGAATGCTGTTTAGGCAAATGTATTCTAACCGCCGATAGCCTAAACGAAATAAAGCTCATCAATCGTATTGCGGCCGCCAAAAGCCTTAAGGCTACGATCGGAGTCCGCCTAAACCCCGCTTTTGCCGGTTCAGATGGCAAATGCGCCCCTTCTAAGTTCGGCATTGACGAACCTGAATTTATTAAAGCTATTCCTGACCTCTTAGAACTTCGAAATGTTTCCATTATCGGTCTTCATATTCACGTTAAGAGTCAGCGACTTGAAAATGCCGATATCACTAGATATTGGCGCAGTTGTGCCGCCCTCTTTGGCCGCGTCCAAAAGAAGCTTCCTACACCTATGACCTTTTTAAACGTAGGTTCCGGCATTGGCGTCCCATATAGCTCTCAACAAAAGGCTCCAGACCTTAAAGCTTTGGGTAAAAGCATGACTACTATCACCGCCAAACTTCATGAGACTTGGCCTGATCTTACAGTCTTTATTGAATCGGGCCGTTTTATTACTTGTAAGGCTGGGACTTACCTCACCCACGTCACCGATAAAAAAGTTTCTGCCGGCACCAACTTCTTAATCCTCGCCGATACTTTAAACGGTTTCGTACGTCCCTCAATGGCCATCATGGCTAGCGATTTTGCCCAAGGCGCGGTCCCTGCTTGTGAACCTATGGTTTCAGGAGGCGCGGCTTTTGAGTTTACTGCCTATACTCAAATTCCATCTAGTCCTAACGACACTGAAGTAGTCACGATTTGTGGGAGTCTTTGTACTGGCGCTGACGTCGTTGCAAGAAACATTACCTTACCCAGAATGTTACCAGGCGACATCGTAACCATTAATAATGCCGGCGCATACGCGCAAGTACTCACTCCAAGTCAATTTGCCTCGCGGTTACCACCAGCGGAAATTTTGGTGCCTGACGACGAACTTTAAGTACCACGTCGCCATCTATGCATCTAGTGCTGGGGTTATAAAAAGGAGCTCGCGCATAGCGAGCCCCTAATGATGTAAGCTCAAATACCATCTTTTCGCTATACCTGCTATCCATAAGCAATCCTCACCCCAAAGCCCCAGCTCCATACGCTATCGCCCTGTAATATCCGATATTACGGCTATCATTCATTACTCCTTCATTATTTCTCCCTTACACATCCCTAAATACAGTTTGAACATCTATCCATGCGACTCTTTACAGCATTGCCACATACATTTTTGGAGCATTCATTTATGCCCCAAATACGCTTAGCAAACGCACAATGATCCTATAATTTTTGCCAAACACTAAGCAAAACTTAAGTTACAATAAGTCATGCCCCTCAATTTAATCTTAAGGCACTAGACTTAAAGTCGCGGTTGTTCGCAAAATACCTCAAACCTCATTGATTGAGACTTAATCTAAACGCTCAAGCCATAGTAAAGGAAGGAACTAACCATGAAAAAAATCATTATTGCCGGTGGCGTAGCCGGCGGTGCTTCAGCCGCTGCCCGTTTAAGACGCCTCGATGAAGACGCGCAAATAATTATTTATGAAAAAGGGAAATACGTTTCTTTTGCTAACTGTGGCTTGCCTTACCATGTCGGTGGCGTTATTGCCCAAAGAAGCAATTTGATTTTGCAAACCCCCACCAAATTTAAAAACTCTTACAACATCGATGTCCGCATCGAGCATGAAGTAATGACGGTGCATCCTGATAGCCAAACGGTAACCGTAAAAAACCTCGCCACTAACGAAGAATTTACCGACCATTACGACGACCTCATTATCGCTACCGGTTCAAGCCCGGTCCGCCCACCCATTCCCGGTATCAATTCTGCTAAAGTGATGTCCCTATGGACCATTCCAGATGCCGACCAAATAAAAGCTCAGGTTGCAGCTTCAAAGCTTAAAAAAGTCGTAGTTGCCGGTGGTGGTTTTATCGGCCTTGAACTTGCAGAAAATTTACTCCACTTAGGCTTTGAAGTGCATCTAGTGGAAATGATGGATCAAGTGCTTGCTCCACTAGATCCGGAAATGGCTCGTTTAGTGGAAGCTGCCATGACGGCTGAAGGCATTAAACTTCACCTCAAAACAGGAGTCTCAGCTTTTACTGAAAACGCCTCTACTTTACAAGTCTCTTTAAGTGACGGGACTACTATTGAAGCTGATTTTGCGGCCGTAGCGGCTGGCGTTAAACCAAACTCGACCTTGGTTCACGGCACCGGGATTAAACTTGGCCCTCGTGGTCACATCATTGTCAATCCAGAAATGTCCACTGGAGTTCCCCATATTTACGCTGCAGGAGATGTCACCGCAGGACTTAGTCCCTTAACTCAAGAATTAACCGCAATTCCTTTGGCCGGACCTGCTAATAAGCAAGGTCGTATCTGTGCTGATAATATCGTCACCCCTCACTCAGCACGCTATCGTGGCACCATTGGAACTTCAGTTTTAAAAATCTGTGGCTTAGAAGCTGCTAGTACCGGGCTTTCAGAAAAAGCCCTCCGCCAAAGCGGGCGCTCCGATTTCTTTAGCGTCATCATCCGCCAAAAGGATCACGCCTCATACTATCCGGGCGCTAAGGACCTCTGTCTTAAAGGGATTTTTGCGCTTGATAGTGGCAAGCTTCTTGGCGCGCAAGCAGTTGGTGGCCACGGCGCTGATAAACGTATCGATGTCCTCTCGGCCCTCCTTTCTATGGGTGGCACTGTTAGAGATTTATGCGATATTGAATCGGCTTATGCACCACCGTTTTCCTCAGCCAAAGACCCAGTGAACATGCTCGGCTTTGCCGCTCAAAACAAGATGCGAGGTTTGGTTTCATTCATAACTCCTAGTGAACTTGATTTAATCCTGCAAGCATCAACCGCCTCTTATGAACTTATTGACGTGCGTGAAGTTCCTGAATTTGAAACCTTTGCCTTGCCTAAGTTTAAGAACCTGCCTCTTAGTTCACTCCGAGCTCACTTAGATGAGATTGACCGCACCAAACCTGTCATCATTACCTGTGCGTCTGGTGTACGCTCCTATAATGCCGCTCGTATTTTGATGCAAGTAGGTTTTAACGAGGTCAAAAGCTTAACTGGTGGGGTTGGTTTTTATCGCCAGCAACACTATGACAGTAACTTACCTCAAACTCCACCATCAACTAATAATACTTCCAAAGAAGAACTCACAAGTGTAACCGAGGCGCCAACTCTAGAAATCTTAGATTGCACGGGGCTTTCTTGTCCAGGGCCTATTATGAAGCTCAATGAGTTTATAGCTAACGCAAGTGCCGGTACTACTTTTAAAGTCAAAGCCGATGATCTGGGATTTGCCGCTGACGTAAAAACTTGGGCTTTACGCCACCAAAACGAAATACTAGCTTTAAATCGCGTCGATGGTGAAATCACCGTAACTTTAAAAACGCCAAGCGCCAAAGGTACTAATAAGGCCTCTCTAAGCGAAGCGTCAGCCCCAACCGCAACCACAACCGCAAATATGCTTGGAACTACTAAAGATTGTGTCACCCCAACCCCTAACCAAGTGTCTACCCCAAAAGGCAAAACCATTGTTGTCTTTAGTGATGATTTAGACCGCGTGCTCGCTTCTTTAGTGATTGCTAACGGCGCTTTAGCCATGAACACTCCAGTGACGCTATTTTTTACCTTTTGGGGGTTAAACGCTATTAAAAAACGTAGCGCTAAATCTTTACTCCATAAATCTTTAGTACATCGGATGTTCGGACTTTTAATGCCTAAGAGCATTTCCACCTTAAAGCTTTCTAAATTTAATTTTTTAGGCTTGGGACGGCACATGATGCTAGGACTTATGCGAGATAAAAATATCTCGACTCCTGAAGATCTGTTAGCCATGGCGCAGAAGAATGGAGTCCGTCTAGTGGCGTGTTCCATGTCTATGGAAGTTATGGGTGTAAGCGCCGATGAACTCATTGATGGCGTGGAAATAGGTGGCGTTGCCTCTTATCTAGGCTATGCTGAGCAAGCAGACACTAACCTATTTATTTAAATTTTGCTTTTAGGTTTGTTTTTAAGCCTTGTTTTTTTAACCTTTTTAAGCTTGGCTTTTTCACCTTAGCCTTTTACTAAAATACGGCGCGCTTTAATTATAAGCGCGCTTTTTTAGGTTTGCCTTTTGGGCTTGCCTTAACTTTTAGTCCAGTATTTTTCTAAGATATTTAGCTAGAGCTCTTTAAACTTGGGATGTTAAATTTAGTTCCTTAAGCTTTGATCCTTATGATTCTTGCTTAAAATTTGGCTTTAATCTTAAACCTAAAAAATCTTAAGCGAATTAGGCACTTTATTCCCTTATTGCATTTTTCCTTTTATAATTTGGCTTACTACATCTCTAAAGATTAAAAGAGCGTCCCCATGAACACCTCTAACTCCTCAAACGAATCTGAATTGACCACCCCTCAAAGTAAGCTTCGCCGCGTTCGTAAGGCTGCGCCTGCATTTAGGTCATTAGAAGACGCTCCGGTAAACCTAAACCGTAACTTAAAAGACCAAAAGTCAAAGGGTCAAGCGCCTACCAACTCTAAGGTCCAAGCATCCACCAACCAAAACTTAACCCCCGTAGCCTCAAGCGAGGACTCGCTTAAAGCTCAGCGTAAGCGTAAACGTGATTGCTTTCGGTGCGCAGAATGTAGTGGCAATTGCCCGATCTAGGTTTAGTTCTACGCTCTATACAAAAACATAAAAATGTCTAGCACGTAACCCCACTATAGACTAAAAACCCAACACCACATGACTACAGGCTACAAGGAAAACATATGGTTTAAGGTTAAGGTTAAAGGTTAAAACTCAAAGTCAAAAGACGCAAAAAAGAGACTTAAAAGTCTCTTTTTTCCATGATTTTTCTAATTGTACTTTCGTTTTTTAGGCCTTACCATGTGGGCCTTTGGCGTCGCCAGGTTAGTTTTTACCGTTGGCACCCAAAACGGCTTAAATACTGATTAGCTAAGATATTGCCTCGCACCTGAATTTCTGGCGTCAGTTTCTTCGCTATTTGTTCAGCAATGCTTTCGGCCTTTGGATAGCAATTACTTGCTGTTTTGAACCAAACGTAAGAAGTCATTAAATCTTGTTTAACCCCAACCCCGCCATAAAAGGCCATACCTAAATTGAACTGACCTAAGCTATAGCCGTTTTTAGCACTTTTAACGAAGTATTCAACTGCTACCCTTTGGTCTTGCTTGACGCCGGTACCTTGGATGTAAAGATTTCCTAAATAGTTTTGAGCCGGCCCCACGTCCATTTTAGCGGCCTTAGTAATATAGCTAACCCCCTGGGTTTCGTTCTTAGCAACTCCAAGACCTTCCATATACATCCGGCCGAGATTAAAAAACGCTGCTCCCTCGCCCGCTTGCCCAGCGCGTTCATACCAAGCGATAGCTTGCTTATAATCAACCTTAGTCCCAAAACCTTTTTCATAGGACATCCCTAACATGAATTGAGCTTTCGGTAAGCCTTTACTAGCCGCTAAGGAAAAGTATTTAAATGCTTCAGGTCTGTTTTCTGGAACGCCAGTCCCAATATAGAGTAGTTCAGCGTATTCTAAAGCTGCTTCAGCAATGCCTTTATCGGCTGATTTCTTATACCATAACGCCGCATCTTTACTTGAGGCTGGAGTGCCAATCCCATCACTATACATATCGCCTAATGCTTTTTGCGCTAATGGATGTCCTGCTTGAGCTGCTTTTTCAATATAAGTAAAGCCTTTAGCTTGGTCTAGCGCAGTTCTTGCACCTAATACTACGGATTGACCATAAACGAACATGCCTACCGCTGAACCTAAATCAGCCGCTTTTTTAGCCCACTTAGCTGTACAAGTTGCGTTTTCTTTTTCCAAGCATAACAGGGTAATTGCCTCAGCTGCCTTTTTATCGCCCGCTACTGCTTCTTTGCAAATGGATTTGTTATGGGCCACCTTTACACAGTTTTCATATTCACCCGCCCAAGTATAACCGGTAGCAATTGCCATTGCCAATATACAACAACCAACAGTCTTGTTCATTCCCATACACTCCAGAGGCTTACTGACAAACCGAGCAGTTATCTAAGGTCTTTCTTAAGGTCTATCTGTGAGCTTTTTCTTGAAGATTTTTTAATATTCTAAGCTAAGTGTTAACAAAAGTTATCAAGCATTTGGGTGAATGTTTTAAGCTTTTTAAGCTCAACAAAACCTTTCAAATGCTTTTTTTTCATTTAACTTTTTTCACTTCTGTTTTGTCCTTAATAGTAGCATAATCAGGGCCTTAAAATCTATCACAACATGTTACTTCACCACGGTTCTAAGCATCTTGTCACTTAAAATTATTGTAAGGATCACATATTCATCTAACCTTGCGATTAGTGCTATTTTGTAAGCATCAAAACGACTCTTCATGACTCTTCTTAACCAAGCAACATAGTGCCTACACCTAGCCACAAAAACTTGTTTTTCTCACCATACATCAAAGAATTTACCACTCAACTCCCGATCTCCAGTCTAAACTTCAATCTCAAAATAAGAACTCCAATCGCCAAGCAAAAAAAATGAGCGAAATTTATCTTCCGCCCATTTTCTTAAGTTTGTTTCAATTTTGGTTTTTAACTGAACTCGGCAAGAAGTCCCCCACATCTATAGGTGGGGGAGGATGTCACCTTATAGCCCTAAACATGTAGGCCCTATTACCAAATTACGCAGCTTTCTGTTCTTCAGCCTTTGGTGCTTCAGTTGCAGCAGGAGCTTCGGTCTTTGGTTCTTCAGCCTTTGGCGCTTCGGTTGCAGCAGGAGCTTCGGTCTTTGGCGCTTCAGTCTTAGCAACATCTTCAGCAGTAGCAGGAATAGTTACAGCTTCATCAAATGGCACAACTGCACCGTTGTATTTATCCTTAATGAACTTCACAACCTTTTCAGACTTAAGTTCCTTAACTAAAGCTTGAACCTCAGGTAAGTTTTCATTGCCAGCCTTAACAACTACGATATTTACGTAGGTCTTAGCAGCTTCGGAATCGCTCTTTTCGTAAGCAATAGCGTCACGAGATACGTTGTAGCCAGCAGCTAATGCATAGTTACCGTTGAGCACTACAAAGTTAAATTCATTACGAGTACGAGCAATCTGAGCGGCTTCAATTTCGGCAAACTTTATCTTGTGTGGGTTTTCAACGATATCTTGAATAGTTGCAGTAAGACCTGCGCCTTCACGAAGCTTCAATAAACCGTTGTCCTGTAAAAGGAGTAAAGCACGAGCTTCGTTAGTGGTGTCGTTAGGAATAGCAATGGTAGCTTCTTCTGGAATTGCATCTAAAGACTTAGAGATACCTGGATAGATCCCAAATGGTTCGTAGTGGATACGACCAACAGTTACAAGCTTGGTCCCCTTTTCCTTATTGAAGCTCTGTAAGTATGGTTCGTGCTGGAAGTAGTTAGCGGTGATGTCACCACGGTCTACTACCATGTTTGGCTGTACGTAATCATCAAATACAGTAACCTTTAATTCAATGCCTTGAGCCTTCAAGTCATCTGCTACTGCATTTAAAATTTCAGCGTGTGGTGTAGCAGTAGCTGCAATAGTTAATTCTTTAAGTTCCTGTTTCTGCGCTTGAGGAGCTACTTCATTACTAGCAGCGCTCTTATCGCCACAACCTACAGTTAAACCTGCAAGTGCAGCCACTGCCAATGCAATCTTTATATTTTTAAGTTTTAAAATACTCATGTATAAGTCCTTATTTGTTTTATTAACCAAAATTTATGCTTTAACGCCACATAGGATGTATGCTTTAACATCACATAGGCTTTACCGCCTTTTAGTTAAGCGATATTAAATCTAAAACCAAGGTAGAAAGAAAATTTTCTCCTGCCTCGCTTCGTATTCTACTGCATTTATCTAGGTTTTTTTAGCAAAAACTACCAAGTTAATATGTTTTACTACAGCTAAGCTACAAAAACGTTCGCCCTATGAAAATCACCGCCTTGAATCCTTGTTTTATAAACCTTAATCCTTAGGCCGTGCATTTGGTTTTAACGAACTACGTAAATGCAAAACAAGTACAGTATACACCTTTTTTTAATATTTCATAGTATTTTGCTAGGATTTTATAAAAAAAAACATTTTTGCCCTTTTTTCTGCCGCCTAACTCCTAGTGCGTCCCCGCCTCTTATCACCTCACTAGAACTTAATTTTCTCATCCCCTTAAAGTCATGACTTTAATACTAAAAAAATGCACAACCTCAATACTAAAATCAAATGCATGACCTCAATACTAAAAACCATTGTCAAAACTCGCTCGACAATGGTTTTAGTTTTTAATTAAATTTAACGTTAATTAACGCAAACAAAATCTAGTTAACTCTAATTAACGGCGCTTTCAACGCATTTAGTTAATCCGTCTATGGTCAAGTTTACGGGCTAAGTACATCCCCGCTACCTGCATAACTTGCACGATCAGGATTAACAAGATAACGGCAATCCACATCATTTTTGAGTCATAGCGGTAGTAGCCATATTGAATTGCAATAGCCCCTAAGCCACCGCCCCCAATGGCGCCAGCCATTGCAGAGTACCCTAAAATGGTACACAAAGAAATAGCCGCCCCCATTAAAAGTGAAGTTCTCGCTTCAGGTATTAAAACTCTAAAGATGATTTGCAAGTTTGAAGCGCCCATACTTTGCGCAGCTTCCACCACCCCACGATCAACTTCATTTAAGGAAGATTCCACTAAACGCGCGATAAATGGGAACGCACCTAACACCAAAGGAACGATAGTTGCGGTAGAACCGTAAGACTTCCCAACAATAAAGGTACTAATTGGGATCACTATAACCATTAAAATCAAAAATGGAATACTACGAGCCACGTTAGTAATGATGTCGACCGTACGGTAAAGTGGTCTGTTTTGCCGTAAACCACCACGGTGGCACACGTTAAGACAAATGCCTAACGGTAATCCTAAAACGTAACCTAAAAAAGTAGAAGCCAAAGTCATATAGATAGTTTCCCAGGCCCCTTGCAGCATTAAAGAGGTGATATCGTTGTTCATGCTTTGAATTCCTCCACAAAAATATTAAGGCTACGTAAATAGGTTCGCATCTGGGCGCTCACTTCCGGATCTTCAGGTAATTCAAGTAGCATCTGGCCTACTCGTTCCCCACCAATCATTTGCGTATCGGCAAACAACACGCTAACTGGTTCTTTGTACTTCATAATCATTTCATAAAGCACCGGTACATCGACATTGCTTGAATTAAAGATAATGCGCACTCTGCGTGGAGAATTAAGAAGTGGCACATTAGCGCCATCGGTGATAATACGGCGCCCTACATCTGAGGTTGGATGTGCGAACACTGAAGCCACCGCCCCGCTTTCTTTAATTTCCCCGTTTTCCATAATGGCTACCGTGCTACAGATTTGGCGTACCACGCTCATTTGGTGCGTGATAACAACGATGGTAATCCCATGAGTAGCGTTAATTTCTTTTAAGATATCGAGAATCTGACCAGTAGATTGAGGATCAAGCGCCGAAGTTGCTTCGTCACAAAGCAGGATTTGTGGATCGGTAGCTAAAGCCCGGGCAATAGCTACACGTTGCTTTTGGCCCCCGGATAACTGCACTGGGTAAGAATTACATTTATCGGCCAACCCCACTTCAGCTAATAAGGCTTCAGCTCGCTGTCTAGCCTGAGCTTTAGCAACCCCATCAATAAGGAGCGGAAACATCACGTTTTCCACCACGGTGCGCTGCATTAACAAATTAAAATGCTGAAAAATCATCGCCGTGCGTCGACGTAAGTTCGCAAGCTCCCGACGGTTTAAGCGCCCAAGTTCCGAACCTAATACGGTTACAGTACCAGTATCAGGCACTTCTAAGAAATTCATGCAGCGGACTAAAGTACTCTTACCAGCCCCTGACATCCCGATGATCCCACAAATTTCGCCTTTTTGGATATCTATAGAGACGTCTTTTAATGCTTGTACCAACTTACCTTTAATTTTGTAAGTCTTATTCACGCCTTTAACTGAAATTACAGTTTCGGAAGTTACTTCCTTTACAGAAGCTGTCTTTTTAGAAGTTCCTTCCTCTGCATCAGCTTGCCCTTGTGTGTGGCGGTTATCTACCATAAAACAACACTCCGGTCCGGTCTAATATAAGACCGACTTTTACAAATTGAGCGTTTAAAATAAAAACAAACGCCCAAAACTTTAACTATCAAGAAAATGCAATCATGTTACTTATTTTGCTTTGATTGATCAAGAATTGCACATTATTCAAGTTGAATTCTAAAGGCTTGATTAAAAAGTAAAAGCCAGTCCTTGCGTCACCATAAGCTTGGCCCTAGTAGCCAATGTCAACTACCCACCACCTAAAGGTAGTGGGCTTGTAACTGCCCAGTCGTAATAAC
>UQCV01000061.1 GCA_900539665.1 uncultured Succinivibrionaceae bacterium
GAAAAAGACTTTAGTAGGTGGAGTTACCGCCGAATTTATGCGCGTGGATCCCCATAGTTTGAACGAAGATTTAGCAATAAATCAAGTAAAAGCGATGGCTTATGAAGCGTGAATTTAGTAAAAGGGTGAGTAAGCCTACAAAACTGTAGCTTATAAACTTTTTATAGATCTAAAATAACGGTTGGTTTTGTTTTCTTTGGAGTAAGTGAGACTCTATTTATTTCTAGTTAATTTTAAAGAGCTCATTTGTTTTAAGCGCATAAAACAGTAAAGTAACTATAGGTGGATATAGAACCATGAGAAACGGTCGGAGTGCAGGCAATTTTGTGGGCCCCGAAAACGATAAAGACCTTAGCTTACCTTCAGATCTTGCGGTAAATAGTCTTGCGCAGGAAGAAGCGACTCATCTTAGCTCTAAAGCTCAAGCGCGAGCTTCGAGCTCTAGTTCGTCACTCGCAAATTTTGCTAAACCCGCCTCAACTAATAAGCTTAGTCCTAATGAAGCTGGTAGTTATGAAGATTTGGCGGCTAAAGCGCTAGAGAAGGCGCAAAATCCTAAAGCTCAAACAGCAAACGAAACGCCGGCAGCTAGTGATAACGCATTAGGGCTGACATCTAAAGGTGCTGCTACTACTCGTAAGAGTCCAGCGCGCACCGGGACTAAACCTGGGGCTAAACGCAGAACTACTCGTTCTTCTAAAAAGCCTTCGGTTGAGGAACGTTTAAGCCGTTTCTTTAGATTGGTCTTGCTCTTTAGTGGAACTTTGATTGTTTTATCTTTGGCGGTTTTAATTTTTTGGTCGCGGGTCCTTGGCAGTAATCAGGCCGCTGATTTTAATCGTAAGACTGAGGTTAGAGATCCGGCATTTTTTAGGGCAGATGGTCGTTATACGGAAAATAACCTGCGCCTTAATATAATGCCTGCGCGGTTTGCCGGAAAAAAATTCCCGCTAGTTTATAATCGTGATGTGACTTTAGAACGAGTAACAGTAGGGCCAGGGAGTGTAGTTACCAACTATTTTTCGATTTCCCAAGCCCAGCGTAAACGCCAAACTCCAGAAGGAATTGCCACGCAGTTATGTGCAAGCAAATCTTTACGTACTGAGTTGATCGATATGGTCGACGAATACCGTTTGATTTATTCAAGTGAGGGGCAAGATCTCTATAAAATTACTTTGACAAGTTCTACGTGCGATAGGTTGCGACACTAAATTTTAAAGAGCTGGCATCATTTTAATGGTTAAGTTTTGGTAAGCTTGCGAGCTTTATCTAGAAATTTAGGCTTAAACATTCATTTTTTCTATAAATGTGCTATTGTGTAGTTGCTTGCAAAAAAAAATACTAGAAAATACGGAATGAAGGCAGGCTTAACTAAAAGCACGGAGTAATCTGTGCTTTTGTTATTTTAAATGTGCACTTTTGCTTAGAGGAGCATAAATTGTTTGGAGAGCAAGTGTTTTGTTTTGGTGGTTTGGGTAAATTTACCTTAAAATAGACAAAGCGTTGGTTAGATTTGTAAAAAAGTGGCTTTAGCTTGAGACCCGTTAGGCAACTTGGGGGCTGTTCAGTAACTTTGGTCGGCACAGCAACTTGGTGTCAGCACAGCTTTAACTAGGCCCATGGGACTTGCTTGGTCCTAAAAGCCCAAAGTGCGCTAAAGAGCATAAAAGGCGTAAGATCACGCTAGAGATTGAGGTTACTGCTAGAAGCAGGAACGGACCTTGGTTTTTACATTCCGCTTTGGGGTGAAAACGAAGTGTTAACAGATTTTTGATTATTAAATTGAGATTACTAAACGGTAGATTTAGCTAGAGCAAAACAGGTTTTAGTAAATTTCAACTTAGGATTATGACATGAATTGCATGAGTAAGTTATTAGCCTTAGGTTTAGGCCTTATTTTTTTAAACTTAATGACGTGGGCTTACGCCACGCCTACAAATGATGTTGAGTCATTAGAAAACGAATTATTAGCTTCTAGCGCCACTACTAATTTAGCTTCAACAAAGGTAGATTCCACAACTAGTGTAGCTCACCAAAACCAGAACTTAGCCCAAGACAAACAAGTTAAATTAAAAAAAATGCTGGCCTCTAATTGGTACACCGCGCAAGAATTAAGAGCACAAAAAGGCATTTACGCTGACAAATTGCCTTATGATTTTGGGTTAGGTGTGGTAACAGATGGGGACGTATCTGATGAAGGTGAAGTAAGCTTGAATGTAAAAATGAAGCAAGTGTTTAGCTTAATGCCAGCTTCGGCTCGCGATCAATTTTTAAAGAATTCCTTAGGGCAGCTTCAGGTAAGATATTGTCGTGACGCTAATAATAACAAAAAGCGTTTATCACGTGTTAAAGCCATTCATGGGGTCGTTTTTGATTATCGTGGCAAGATGTTGTTAAAACGGACCTTTAACCCTGCTATGTGTCAGACCAAGGAGGCTTAATGAAAAAATCAAGCATCCATCTATGTTGTTCTTTGGTATTTGCCACCGCTTCGTTAGCCGCTGTCGCGGACGTGGTAGACGGAGTGCCGACTGTTGTTTCTGGGGTGGCTGAAACAGGTGAAGACTTAAAGCTTGATACCACTGAGTATAAAGAAAGTGATTTGCTGACACCTGAAGTCACCTCAAATGATAGTGATGACGATCTTTTATTAAATGAAGAGTACTTAGCTAAAGTTGAAGCTAATAGCGCTAAGGCTCAAAAGACCAAAGATTTAGAACCTTTGACATCTTCAAATACTCAAGCCTCAAATTCTAACGCGCAAGTAGACTCTAAAGCTCCATCAAGTCCTAAAACCGCGCCCCTAGAGCAAGCCTCTGATGCCAAAGCTAATGTAGCTTTAGGCGCTAATTCGACGCCTAAACCTAAAGCTCAAAACGTGCCTCCAAAGCTTGAGACGCTCGATGGAGATGAACCAAATTCCGACGCCCAAGTTAAAACTTTAGATGAAGAGTTTGGAAGTGATGCGGATTTAGAGATCGATACTGAAGTTAACGTTGATGTATCCTTAGATGCCAAGGCCGAAGCTGAAACTGAAACTGAAATTAAAGCCGACCTCGATAGGGCTTTTGATAGTAAAGAAGGCCAAGAACTTGAAGCTACATCTGAAGAACAAATTCACTCTTTAACGGACGATGCTAAGGCAAGCGCCAAAGCTACTACAGAAACTAAAGATGCTACCAATAACAAGGCTACTACCGGTTCAGGGGCAGATAAGTTAGGCGCTCCTTTAGCTTCAAAAAAGTCGGAAGCAATGGCTCGTAGCTCCGAACCGCAAAATTTAGAGGCAGCTAAGGCTCAGGTTAAAACTCAGGTGGCAACTCCTTCAAAGCCTAAGGCCCAAACTTTAGATCATGAAGATGTCGCCAAACCTGAGGCTAAAACCATAGCCACTGAAGATGTAGCTTTAGAAAATGCCACAGAGGAAGGCGCGCCTTCAAACTTAAATAAAGACGAAGCTCCGGTGCAAACGGCTACTAAAGAGCAAGAGACTCCTCAAATTAAAGACGCTCTAGTTCATGAAGAACCACATGAAAAAGAGCCGGCGCAAGAACCTAAAGAAGAAATGGCTTTAGGGGAGAAGTCAAACCCTCATGATGCTTCTTCAAAGCATGGTTTAACCACCGAGCCGGGGGCTGACGCTTCTTTTGGTAACGCTACAGATAAAACTAAATCTGCCGTTAAAACCCAAGCTACCGATAAAACCAAAGTTCAAACGGCTACTAAAAACGACTCCGTCCAGGCCTCAAAAAATAAAACTGAAGTGGATGACGCTATAAGCCAAGGCGGCGCCAAATCAAATGGCACTACTCAAGAGTCAAAAAGTGTTTCTCAAACTCAAGGTAAAGATGAAGCGGCCGTAAAAACTGATAAAGCAAAGGATGGGTCGGTAGTTAAAGAGGGGGCGCAGACTTCAAGCTCTACTTCGGCCGACAAAGCTCAAGCAAACTCCAGCCAAATGGACCAGGCTCAAATGAACAAGGCTCAAAGGAACAAGGCTAAAGTTAAAGAGGAAACAAGTGCTCATGGGGCCACGGCTTCAAATGTAGAACTAGCTACAGGCACTGATAACGAGGAGCGTGACCTTTATAGTCGTTCATATCTAGCCAACATGTATTTACCGTTTTTTTACCATACATACGATTTACCTCAACAGCTGTCACCACATTTAACGCTACGTAAGGTTCGCTTAGCCGATGATGGGGTTAAGCTGGTCTATGAGATTGGGGTTGATGATTCCATGGGCCCTATGGATTTAGATGGGGAACCATCTGACAATAGAATGCTGCAGTTATTCTGTCGAATTGCCATGAGTGATGGGGGAATTCTTCATCGGAGTGAAGGCTTATTGCTAGAATTCTTCCATGGTAAAGATGCATTCTTCTCTAAAAACCTAACGTATGCTACCTGTACGGGTAAAGATGCCGGCTTGGTTAGAAGAAGCATTTCAGAGCAAGAGCGTGGACGCTTAGATGATGAGTTTGTTTATGCTTATCAAGAACATTTAGAAAAAGACCAAGGCTTAAGTCGAGAATATTTAGCTACCTATTTTGTGCCATATGCTTTAGAACGCATCTCAGAAGATTTTGCGCCACTTGAACACGAACGGACCTTAACATTAGGCTCGGGGACTGAGCTTGTGATGAGTTTTACCTTAAAGCCTGAAGATAAGCACCAAGTCAAAAAAACTTCTTTTGTGATGAATCGTATTCAGAGAACTTGTCGGATAAGCACGTATGCTAAATGGGTTCTGCCGTATATTGAGGGCATACGCTATGACTATCATTTGTCGGATGGGAGTTTAGTGCGTTCTATTTCGGTTGATGCGCCTACCTGTGAAGCTATGCGCGAAAAATCCATGCATTAACTTAAAACTTTAAAGTAAACCTAACAGCTTTGCGGTTACGCTAAGCCGTGACTTAAGTAAGTTTTTAGGTGGAAAAATGTAGTCGCTTTTTAGAGATTAGTTCTAAAAAGTGGTTTTGATTTTGGAATAAGAAATTTTAGTTAAAGCCTAGGGCCAAACTTGGAGTCTCGCAAGGAGTAAGCAACTCAAGCATAAACTAGCTAGTGCGGGGTGACTAGCTAGGGGGATGGTAGTGGCTCGTGGTAGGCGCAAACTAGTGCGCGATTTTAGCACAGTAAGCTAACATCATTTTTTTGATGTTTTCTACTTTTTCTGGAGAAATATATTCATCACGGGGACTGTTGCCAACTAAAAGATTAGGGGCTAGGCCCTTATAAAACATAAAGTTGGTGACTGATTGCCGGCCTCGTGCTTCTTCAGTGAGATCATGCTTTTTTATCATATGTTTGAAGTAATGATCTTCTAAAATAGCTGATAGTTCACAAGTTGTATCCATGGACGAAACGTCTAGACCAACGCAGAGACAATTACCATCACTGCAATCGTAAGGTGGTTTATCAAAAACCCCAGTAGCTCCTAACCATTCGCAATAATCAGATTCTAAGCACGCCATAGTCACGTAATGCACGTATCCATGAACTAACGCTTCAATTGAGGATTTATGATGGGTGTTTTTCCATTCATTAGCAAAGTCCCAAATTGAGGTTTTATTTTTGGCAGCTTTGGCACAGATGAAATGGAATCGATCAAGGCGGTTGCGTCCGGCTCCAAAATCATCAATGATGACTGGCCCATTAGGAGCAACTGTGATCCAAAAGAACTTGTCACAAAGATGAGGCTTAATAATCCCAAAACGATCAGCTTCTACAGTTCCAATTACCGGATAAGGGCACTTAGGATCCGTATAAACTTTAGCTAGGACTTCGCCGATATCGTAAATGCTGTTTATTTCATGGCGTTTAATTACGGCTAAAACCCGAGCGTGGGCAACATCATTGCAATTACCGTCGAGGCATGCAATATTAACTAGCATGTTTTAGGTCTCACTTTTTAGTTACTAATGGTTCGAGCAACAGTTGAGTGTTTCATAACAGGTAGATCTTGGTTGGGCCGTTTTTAGTTAAGGTGGAAGCTAAGGTAGTAGATTGAAAAAAGCTAAATTGGGGGAGCTTTTTTATTGTCTATGACCTAAAATTTTCCGATGACCTCAAGTTTTTCGCCGTTTAATTTTACCTCTAATTGAATTTCTGGCTTGATGAAGTCCATCAATTTAGATTGATTCAACAAAAGCAAATATAAGCAGGTTCTTAAAACCTAAAAAACAATCAACTAAAACTAACTAAGTAAGTTAAAACAAACCCAAACTTTAACCAAATTTTTAAATGTGGCCAGATCTGCTGTAGAGCTCGAGAGCCTATTTTGTTTAGAGTAATGTGTTTATGGTAAAAAATTACGCATTGGTATTACGTTATGACACCACCTAAGATTACCATCACCAAAACCGTCCAGCCCAAATGGTTTATTTGACCCCAAATATAGGGTTAATTCTAAGTTGGATTCTTGAATCAAAGACAGTAAAAATAGGGGTTACACATTTCGTGAAATTATAGTGCACCTTGCTTGTAATTACAATTAATTAGCACCGTCAAATGTGTGAAGCGTGCGTCATGATATATTGTAAAGTTACTTAGGAGAATTTTTTTCAGAAAAATCCTCAAAAAAAAACGGGGCCTCAAGCTTGGAAAATTTGAGGTGATTGTTTAGCGAGAAAATTAGCTCACAAAATACAGTCATGGCCTAAGGCTCTGAAAGATGGTCATGGCCTGGGGTCATGAAATAAGGCCGTGAAAGACGGTCTTAAAATAAACCATAATATCCGCAAAAATCAGTACCGAAATTATGGCGTGGTGGAACCGCTGTGCATTAGAGTCTTAGGTGCTATAATAGGCAGATGATAACAGTGAGATTGGGCTTGAATTTAGGGGCTAAGTAGCAGGCTTGGTAGTAGAAGTCTCGGTAGTACTCTCGCCTGTACCCAATTTCGAGTTGATTTTTTTTGGTTAGTTTTAGGGGCAGTTTTGAAGAACACAAAACTTTGGATTTTTTTGTCTTTGTGGCTAAGTGTGCTTACGTTTTGTTTGGGGACTTCGGCTCAAGCTCAAGGGTTTGTCGCTCCGTTGCCACCGCCGGAATTAGGGCAAAAATTGACTGATTACCGCACGCCACAGCAGCAAGCAACTGAACGCGGATTTATGGGAAACGCTAATTCGTATCTAAGGCAGCGTAGTGCCAACTTTAATGCCCAAGCAACCCCAAAAAATTCACGCCAACCACAGGTTAAGAAAGAAGAGTTACTCCTTAATGATGTGGAAAGTAAATATGATTACGTGCCTAACAAAAAAGTAGTTTTAACTCGTGGGGGTGAGGCCGTCATAAAATTGCATTTTGTGAACGCCCCGCAAGCTACGATCGAAAAGCTAATTGTAAACTCTGGTTTTAGAACTGAGTTTAATGGCAATGAAATAAAAATTTGGCCTACAGGTACCTCAAGTCAGTCCCAACTTGCCATTAAATTAAAAGGGCGTCGCAAACCATTACTTTTTACCCTTAAGTGTAACGAGTATCGTTACAATGAACGCCATAACGAAATAGTTAACGTTCGATTTGAATGATGTTTATATTTAGGTTCTAAAGGATTATGCCAAAATAAAGAGCGATTATTTTGGGCTTAGGAAGGCATAAAGGTTCTATGCGTGAATGGTCTTGAGTTTGGTCTTAGCTTACCAAGTTTAAAGTATGGCGCCCCATGGCCAAATAATGGTTTTGTTTGGGGACGGTCGTTTTGAGGCTAGACGCTACATAAAACCGTAAAAGGAAGTAAAGCTCAACCACAGGGAAGTAGCCGACAACAAGGAAGTATATGTTAAAGTTAAAGAAGATAATGGTGTTTAGCACCGTGACTGTAATGGCAAATGCTTTAAACTTTGGGCCGGCTATTGCGGATACTTTTCAGGGGGTGGCCCCACCGCCTGAATTAGGGGAAAAACTAACTGAGTACCGAACTCGTCAGCAGCGTTTAGAACAAGCCGTGCAAAATACCCAAGGGGAAAACTTTAATCCTGAAATAAAGATTTACCGCAAAAAAGCTGACGGTACTCCAGATTATGAGCATCCTGAAATTAAAACCGCTCAAAACTCAAATGATCAAGCGTCTATTAGACAGCTAACCTCAAGCCAGGTCGTAAGCGGGCGCGCCATAAAGACGGTAGACTATCCTTATACGGGAACTAAAAACGTAAAATTACGTCGCGGAGAAAAATACATCATCACCGTAAAAGACGGTGACAATGTGGCATGGCCTATTTATGAAGCTGAAATGTCAAATGCGCAATTTAAGGTGACGTTGACTGATGACCATCAAGTTGTAGTTGAAGCGCTAGCTAATGCCCCTGAAAATGGTTTGGCTCGATTAAAGGTGCTCTTAGGTGATAATGGTCAGCGTAAAGTTGATTTTTTATTCCAAATAAAAGAAGGGGCGGCAACTCTTGATTATAAAGCTGGAGTTAGGATTGCATATACCTCTCCACTTAATACTACGGGTGATGGATCCGGTACTACCAATATGACAGTTAGCGCTAAAGCGCGCAACTCCCGTCGAGTCGTAACGCCAAGGGCAGTGGAATCTGAAATTCAAAGTACTACTAAGAGCGAGGCTTTGGCAGGAAGCATCAGAACTATTGAAGCACAAAATAGTTCTCGTGGTGATTCGCCTTCAAATAATGGCACTTCTGCAAAGGCCCAAGCTCCTATGGTTTTAGGGACGCCTGATCTTACCGTTACAGTGGACCATGGTTTAGGCTATAACTTTTTAAAAGCCATGGGCATTATAGTTTTAGAGCAGCGAAGTAAGGATCCTGTGGCCTTGGCCCAAACCCAAGAAGCCGTGTTAGAAGCCGCGCTTAGAGTTCACCAAAATGAACAAGAAGTAGCGTTAAAAAATGAATCCGCAAAACCATAAATCATAAATATTGGTCGGTAAACTTGCGCTTTAATACAGGTAGTAAAAAGATTATGAAGTTGGCTGGAAGAAGTATTTTTATTAAGCTTATATGTTTAAGTTTTTTGGTTCTGCTTGGAACTAATGCTTACGCTCGAGGTGAATCCGATTTACGCCAAGATGCTTTAAAACAATCAGCATTTATGGACCAGGCAGACGTTAAATATTTAGGTTCAGAATATCCCACCAATGCTCCTCAAAGCTCAAAAAATACCACAAACGGCCCCAAAACAACTTTAGATTCAAGCTCAGGAACAGCTTTGGCGGAGCGTGGTCACTCTAGTCAAATAAATTACGTTAACCATGATTCTCCATATGGTTCAAATAGTCGTGATAAATGCACTAATGGACATTGGCGTGATGTCGCTTATGATACGAAGATTATGTCACGCTACAAACCTTATGATCGCTGTGTGGCATGGGCGGCGTACCAATTTGAATTACCAGAAGAGTTGTTGTATTCCATTATCTATGTGGAACGCGGTGATATCAATGGCCGTTGTATGACTAATAATAATGGCACGCAAGACTGTGGTCCGGCTCAGATCAATGATGTGCGTTTAGGGGAAATAAAAAGCTTCGACCTAGGTAAAGGTGATATGCGTAATAATCCTTGTCGCAATATTTGGGCGATGGGGTACTTAGTGCGCCGCGAAATTGAAAAAGCCAACTACGATATTTGGCGTGGCGTAGGGAACTATCATTATCACTACAGCGTTAATCAAACCATCCACTCGCGCTATGTCGAATTGGTACGCAAGGCTTGGTTTAAGTTGCAAGAAACGGTAAACGATAAATGTCTGCCTTAACTTATAAGTTAGCAAGTTAGTGTTAGTGTAAGTTAAGCTTCTAAATTACCTACAGTCTAAAGCTTAAATATCTAAGCTTATGTTAAGTCCATGTCCGGGCTAAATGCTAAATATAGGCTCGGTCTAAGCTAATGTTTCTTTTGGTAAGTGTTCTCATTTATTTAGGCCGCATGTTTTACTTTTGTGCTCTGGTAATTTCTCTGTAGTTCTTTTAAGGGGCTCCCAATCGCTTCCTAAAGCTCTCTTCGTAATTCGCTTGCAAGGTAAAAACAGGAGCGAGCACTAAAATTTTAGCGACGCTTTGCTCGGCTAAAAAGCGCAAAAGATTGTTGTAAATTGCGGCGTAAAACCCACATGCTTGCGTGTGGGATGAAAGTTGCTTTTTATGAAAAAATATATTTTTACTACTTGATATTAGTATAGAACAATATATAATTTAAATGTTAGGAAGATTGACTGTACTTCCTTGTCGTAAGACAGAAATTTACCGCTAATGTGGTCGTAGGACTCTTTGGTAATGAAAGTCCTGATTCAAACAGATTTACACTTGTAACTCCAAAGCCTGAAAATGGTGTACGATTACAAGCTACACTTCAATCAGAACCCCACGGGCTTGCCCGTGGGAGCAGTCAGTTTTCAAGGTGTTACACCAAAAAACTCTTTTTTTGGTAATAAGCGTGAGAAACTATGCATTTTCCTCGGGAAGTTAGTGGTTGTTGTTTGGGAGCGGTGGGCGGTCATGGTATATTTTTAGGATAAAGGTGTGCCATAAGCGAGGGCCAGACTATGACAGAGCATCAATTTTCACCGTGGTTAAAATCTTATCCTGCTGATGTCCCGCCAGAAGTAGATACTCGCATCTTTAATTCCATTTTAGATATGTACGAGTTTTCTTGTGAAAAGTATGCCGAGAAAACCGCTTATATCAGCATGGGCGCTGCCATTACTTATG
This sequence comes from uncultured Succinivibrionaceae bacterium, assembly GCA_900539665.1. Taxonomy (GTDB): domain Bacteria; phylum Pseudomonadota; class Gammaproteobacteria; order Enterobacterales; family Succinivibrionaceae; genus WG-1. Next base: position 10,686 of record UQCV01000061.1, read on the forward strand.
CCGAACTCGATGAAAAGGTTAGATGTTTTGCGGCATATTTGCAGAATGAATTAAAACTCGAACGTGGCACTCGCGTCGCTTTAATGCTTCCTAATATTATTCAATATCCAATCGCTATGTTTGGGGCCTTAATGGCTGGGGGTGTAGTTGTAAATTGCAACCCAATGTACACCTCACGTGAATTAAACCATCAACTCCGAGATTCAGGCGCTAAAGTTGTCGTGGTGGTTTCAAATTTTGCGAGTACGTTACAAGCGGCGATTGTCGACCTTGACTCAGTTGAACACGTTGTCGTTACGTCCTTTGGGGATGAAATCGGGTCCTTTAAAGGAACGATGATAAACTTAGCCCTTAAGTACTTAAAACGTTTAGTCCCAAGATTTCGGTTTGATAACGCCGTGTCATGGCACCGGGCATTGGCCATAGGGCACTCTTACCCATATAGACGCGTGTTAGTAAACCGTGAAGAATTAGCTTTTTTACAATATACAGGCGGGACCACTGGAGCGGCTAAGGGAGCTATGCTCACGCATCACAATTTGCTCGCTAATATTGAACAAGCGTTTGGCATGTACGGTTCTAAATTACGTGAAGGCGATGAGTTTGTGGTCACGGCAATTCCGTTATACCATGTGTTTGCTCTAACAATAAATTGCTTGTTCATCTTTCGTTTAGGCGGGACTTCGCTTTTAATTGCTGATCCGCGGCGCATAAAGTCTCTGGTTAAAGAAATGGGTAAATATGCTCCGACTATTTTGACAGGGGTAAACACTCTCTTTAGTGCACTAGCAAACAATGAAGATTTTGCTCGCCTTGATTTATCAGAATTGCGTCTTTGTATAGGGGGCGGAACTTCTGTAAAACAAGGGGTGGCGGCCCGCTGGTTTGCCATCACTGGGATGCATATTTTAGAAGGATACGGCCTGACTGAGTGTTCACCTTTAGTGGCGGTAAATCCATACAATATCACCGAATATAACGGAACCGTCGGAATTCCGGTGCCGTCGACCTCTGTTTTAATTAAGGATGATGCGGGAAATATCATTACCGAAGTGAATAAACCAGGGGAGCTTTTAGTCAAGGGACCGCAAGTAATGAAAGGGTACTTTGGGCTTGAGGTTGCCACGCAAAAGGTTTTTGATGGTGAATATTTAAAAACTGGTGACGTTGCTTGTTGGGCAAACGATAAAGGTTTTATTAAGCTTGTAGACCGCCAAAAAGACTTGATTATCGTCTCCGGTTTTAATGTATACCCTAATGAAATTGAAGATGTTATTTCGATGCATCCTTTGGTAGTTGAGGTATGTGCCATTGGGGTGCCAAGCAAACATAGTGGTGAATGCGTCAAGGTGTTCATAGTTCGCCGCAATCGGAGCTTAAGCGAAGAAAAGATTATTGAGCTTTGTCGAAAGCGTTTAGCAGCTTACAAAGTGCCAAAGCAAGTGGAATTCATTGAAGCCTCAAAGATGCCAAAGACTAATGTAGGCAAGGTTCTACGCCGTAAACTTAGAGAACAAGAGTTAAAAAAACTCGGAAGCTTAGGTAGCCTTGAGCCTAAGGAAGCTCAGGTGATAAAACCTGAACCTAAAGCCGACGCTAACCATAAAGCCACCTAAAGATGTAAAAGAAGGTGTAACGTACCTTGCTTTTGTTTTTTTATCGAGAGATATGTACGCTGATTAAACTAATAATTAGAAAAATAGAAGTCTATGCGAAAATCAAAGCGCAAATAAAATGCAAAGCTGCTTAAAAAATGCACTAAGGTTCGCACTTTGTAATAAAAACGAGAAAAAAGTGAGATTTGAACCAAAAAATTTACAGACATTAGATAAAAAAATGGTAATTCAATACGATAATATGCCAAGAAAAGTGCTGTGCTTCACCTGCTAGAGGTTACAATTACAGTCATTTAAAATATTGGTCGCAACCTGGTTTTTGTGTACCTAGCTTCTTGTTGGCACATGAAAATTTAAGTTTTGAGGCGAATTTTAGAGGCTTAAATTGCATGGGTTCATGTGGCGTACGGTAGTTCTACTAAATTGCTTTAGGTAATTTGCAAATATTATGTTTATAATGTTTTACGAGTTCGCTTAAACAATGACAGGTACAACTGTACCCATATAGCATTTGGATTCAAGTTGTGCAAAGCAATAAGGTGGGCCATTAGGTCAAAAGGAGTTTTTATGAAGAAAAGTTCTGGTTTTACATTAATTGAGCTTGTGGTAGTAATCGTGATTTTAGGTATTTTAGCTGCTACCGCTGCTCCAAAATTTATGGATTTACAAAAGGATGCACGCGTCAGTGCTCTTAATGGCTTAATGGGTGCTATGAAGAGTGCTAATAGCATGGTTTATAGTAAGGCTATTTTAGCAGGTCAAGATACTGTTCTTAGTGGTTTTGTTTGCTCTAATAGTGAACCTTGTGAAACAAAAACACAAGATGGGAAAACTGAAATTCCAACCAACCAAGTAGCTCTTAGGTATGGTCATCCAACTGCAGATAAAGATGGTATTGTTAAGGCCTTACAGGATGATATCGTAGAATATAATGCTAAGGATGTGGGCGATTGGGTATACAAGAAGGAGTATCAATATATTCGCATTTTCTCTGCCGCTTTTAAAGATTCTCCTAATACAAAATGCTATGTTAAATACACTGCACCTGATAGTAAAGACGGTGCCCCTAAATTTGAATTAGAAAAGGATGAATGTTAGTTTAATAACGTAAATTTTAGGATTGAAGCCTAAGTTTACTTAAACTAGAGAATCCCTTGTCCTGGTGCTTTTAAAGTGTTAAAGCTTCTTAAAAAGTTAAGGCAGGGGATTTTTTTTGAGTTAGTTTTTGATCTCTAAGCTTGTAAATTTCGTTTCTCTTGGGTCAATGAGAGCTTTAAAGGGCTTGGGTCGTGTGAGGCTTTTAAATTTAATACTTTCCCTTTCCGTTATTTTAGATCTATAAAAAGTTTATAAGCTACAGTTTTGTAGGCTTACTCACCCTTTTACTAAATTCACGCTTCATAAGCCATCGCTTTTACTTGATTTATTGCTAAATCTTCGTTCAAACTATGGGGATCCACGCGCATAAATTCGGCGGTAACTCCACCTACTAAAGTCTTTTTC
>UQCV01000062.1 GCA_900539665.1 uncultured Succinivibrionaceae bacterium
GAGCCGTGCCGATGGTAGTGTAGCATTCGCTATGTGAGAGTAGGTCATTACCGGGTATACTGACAGTGCAAGGAGCGGTAGTTCAGTTGGTTAGAATACCTGCCTGTCACGCAGGGGGTCGCGGGTTCGAGTCCCGTCCGTTCCGCCACTTATTAGAGAAAGATTAGCATCCGGTTGGATGCTTTTTTTTTGCCTGAATTTACCATTTATCCTTCTTGGCCCTCCCTTTAATTTTTTTTATCTCCCCCTTTACTTATTTTTTCTTCATTTCTTGATTGGTTTAATTTATGGTTAAGCAGCTATTGGGATGCACTAACAAGCTGATGCTTAATGGTTAATACCCCTAACGTGTGTTTAAACGCGATTTAATGCGTCTTTGTGTTTAAAGTAGCTGATTTATACCATGTTTAATAAACACGCCTAATTTACGCCTGTTTTAAGCTGCTATGTTTGATTACCATGTGGGGTTTAACTTTTTCTATTATCTTAAGAATTAAAAAATAAAGAATAAAAAAAGGGTTTTACTTTTGCGGTGAAACCCTTGGTAAGTAGTAATTAAATTATGTAGTGGTTTGGGCTACCATTAATTTATTAAGTAAATTCTAGCACTCCATTTACTTAAGTCATTTGTGACCCCATCAAAGTCTGTATTTAGCACTAGCTTATATGAGTTAAGACCAAGTTCTTCGGTGTTGTAATCATTCTTTGATAAGTTGATAACTGTAATTGAGCGTTTGGTTTTAATAAAGATAAGTTCTTTACTTTCATCAGCTTCAATGGTGATTTCCTCACGGTTGTGAGGGCCGATAATGCCTTCCTTCTTAAGAGCAATGAGCGACTTATAGATTTCAAGAACTTGAGCGTGAGGCGGAGTAGCTGGAAGTTCCCAATCGAGCTTGCTGTCAATGAAGGTTTCGATATCATGCGGAGGCAATAGTTTCGCATCTTCACTAAAAGAAAACTCATTACGGCGTCCCTTTTGCACAGCATCGATAAGCCATTGGTCTTTAAAGCTTTCAAAGAACCAAAATGGATTCATTTCTGCATATTCTTCACCCATAAAAATCATAGGTATATAAGGTGAAGCAAAAACAGTAGTTACAGCAGTAAGAGCGCGTTTAATGCCATAAGTTGTGCTCATGCGGTCGCCATTAGGTCTATTACCTACTTGGTCGTGATTTTGGATGTGAGCCACAATGGTTGCTGGGTCTAAATGACTACCGTCTTCACCCATGTAATTGTTATAAACAGTATTTAATTTGGTACCGTCATAGACAAAGCATGATTTTAAGGCTTTAACGATGTCATTAAAGCTACCAAAATCGCGATAATGTCTCATGGTTTCACCAGTTAAGAAAGCGTAAAGGGCATAGTTTAAATCATCACACCATTGAGCTTGGAACTTGTAGCCATTTGCTGAAGTTACTTTGCTCTCATTACGTAAATGTTCAGCAATCATGATGATTTGACGGTTTTCCTTAGCTCCAATTTCCTGAGCTAATTCGTTAATCTCAGTTAGGATATGCTTTGGACTTTCATCTAAAATAAGTGCAGTAGCATCCATTCTAAAGCCATCAAGACCAACATCAGCTAACCAATAGTTTGCATTATTTAAATAAAAATCGCGAATACCACTATTGTCTTTTTGATCGTAGTTTACAGCAGCTCCCCATGGGGTATCGGCTGCTTTAGTAAATGGAGCAAGCATGCCACTATAGTTACCTTCAGGCCCAAAATGGTTGTACACAATGTCTTGAATGACGGCAATGCCTAAACTATGCGCTTGTTCAATAAATTCTTTTAAATCATCGTATGAACCATAGCTACTGTTTAAAGCAAACATATAGGTGCCATCGTAACCCCAATTGCGGTCCCCTGGGAACGCACAAATAGGCATTAACTCAATCACATTGATGCCGAGAGTTTTTAAGTAAATCAGCTTTTGGCACGCTGCTTTTAAGGTCCCTTCTTCGGTAAAGGTACCTAAATGTAATTCATAAATAATGGCATTTTTATATGAAATCCCCTGCCAATTACTGTTATCAGGTTTTTTAGGCAAAGTGATCATTGAAGGGCCATGTACGTCAAATGGCTGATAATGAGAATAAGGATCGGGCAAAACATCGGTGCCGTTTTTTACGAGCCAATACATAGTGCCTTCTGGTAAAGGAGTGATATCTGCGGTAAAGTAGTGTCCTGGTTGTTTATTCAATTTTATGCGTTGATGACTGTCATCAAGTTCAATGGCGAGAGAGTCACAAAACGGAGCATAGATCTTAAAACTTGCCGTGTCTTTGTTTTTTAAATAATAGCCGACTTTGGGTAGTGTCATTTTGACTCCTTGCTTGAGTATGAAATTTAATAATATCAGCTCATAGGTTATATAAACAAAGCCTTGTTTACCATGAGAAAATGGTTAAATATGATTTTACGCACAATTAAGAATAAGTATCTTTTCAAATTGTGATTTTTACATGTTTTTACTTGAAAGTTACATAGCTCTTATAAGGGTAAACACTTGTTTTAAGGCAAAAAAAAATGACCGCAAACATTTGTGCTTACGGTCATTCGGGTTTGATTACTTAAGTACTATTAGATACTACTTAATGCTCTTGTAGAAGTTGATTAAACCATTAGTAGAAGAATCATGAGCAGAAACAGTATTGCTATCCTGTAATTCAGGTAAAATCTTACCAGCTAACTGCTTACCGAGTTCTACGCCCCACTGGTCGAAACTGAAAATGTTCATTATTACGCCCTGAACAAAAATCTTATGTTCATACATAGCAATGAGAGCACCTAAAGTTTCAGGGGTAATCTTCTTCACAAGGATTGAGTTAGTAGGTCTGTTGCCTTCAAATACCTTGAATGGAACCAATGGTTCGTACTGAGCTGGAGTTAAGCCCTTAGCTTCAAATTCGCTAATTACAGTTTCACGAGACTTACCAAAAGCTAAAGCTTCAGTTTGAGCAAAGAAGTTAGAAAGAAGCTTTGGATGGTGATCGCTAAGTGGGTTATGAGATACTGCTGGAGCGATGAAATCGCAAGGAATAATCTTAGTACCCTGGTGAATTAACTGATAGAAAGCGTGCTGGCCGTTAGTGCCTGGTTCACCCCAAATGATTGGACCAGTCTGGTAGTCAACCTTGTTACCATTGCGGTCGATATACTTACCATTTGATTCCATGTTACCTTGCTGGAAGTAAGCTGGGAATCTAGACATATACTGATCGTATGGGAGAATAGCTTCTGATTCAAACTTGTAGAAATTGTTGTACCAAATGCCGATGAGGGCGAGAGTTACAGGGATGTTTTTTTCAAAAGAAGCGGTTCTGAAATGGGTGTCCATTTCATATGCACCTTGTAACAACTTTTCGAAATTGTCGAAACCAACAGCCAAGGCAATAGAAAGACCGATTGCAGACCAAGAAGAGTAGCGGCCGCCAACCCAATCCCAGAATTCAAACATGTTTGCAGTATCGATGCCGAATGCAGATACTAACTTTTCATTAGTAGAGAGAGCGACGAAGTGCTTAGCAATGAATTTTTCATCCTTGGCTTTATCAAGGAACCAGTTACGTGCAGAGTGTGCATTGGTCATGGTTTCTTGAGTGGTAAAAGTCTTTGAAGCGATGAGGAAGAGGGTGGTTTCTGGGTTTAAGTCCTTCAAGGTTTCACAGATGTGGGTCCCATCAACGTTTGAAACGAAGTGAGATTTGAGGTGATTGTGGTATGCACCAAGAGCTTCGGTGATCATGCATGGGCCAAGATCACTACCACCGATACCGATATTTACTACGTCGGTAATAGCCTTGCCAGTGTAACCCTTCCATTCGCCAGAAATTACCTTAGCGCAGAAAGCTTTCATCTTAGCGAGTACAGCTTTAACATCAGGCATAACGTCCTTGCCATCAACGATAACAGGGTTACCTGACATGTTACGAAGAGCGGTGTGAAGCACAGCACGACCTTCAGTTACGTTAATCTTTTCACCAGTGAACATGGATTCTATTGCGGACTTAACATCGGTTTCGTTAGCAAGTTCACGGAGGAGGTCCATGGTTTCAGCAGAGATTCTATTCTTAGAAAAATCAACCAAAAAATCAGGGTTGAGTTTTAAAGAGAAGTTGTCAAAACGCTTTGCATCTTTAGCAAATTGAGAAGCAATGGTATCGTTTTGAACTTTTGCAAAATGTTCGGTAAGTTTCTGCCAAGCTTTGGTAGAAGTTGGGTTGATGTTTTTCATTAGTATGATTCCTATGTGACTACACATGAACTACGAAAAAATTAAAAATAACAGTCTTATTTTACACGATCCCTAAGTTTCTATAAAGAAAAGCGTGTTAAAGGCTGATATTTTGTGGTTGGTCGGTCTTTAAGTCTTGTTCCTTGAAGCAAGATTTTCTTTAAACTACGGTTTTGGCGGTCTCTACAAAAACGTAGATGGCTTGAGTCTTTAATTTCTTTTCTGGAACGCAAAGACTCACATTAAAAGGTTGTAAATCAATAGGTCGATCGATAATTTGAATAGATTTACCAATGGAACTCATTTCTACCACCGCCATGGGAACTAAGGCGATACCAAGCCCAAGGGCTACCATAGAAACAATGGCCTCGTTACCAGATACTTCGGTATATATATTTGGGGTGATACCCTTTTTTTGGAACCATAAATCTAGTTCTTTACGTAGTTCCCCTTTACTCGGCACAATGTAAGGCACAGTGTGCCATAAAAGTTCTTCTTTGGCAGGATCCTTTTTCCAGGTAGGTGGAATTTGTCTTGGGGCAATAAAAACCAAAGGGATTTGGGCCAAGCTTATAGTAAGCAGATCTTTGGGCGTATCTTTGGTAATTGCTGCTATAGCGAGATCAGCCTCTCGACTGGTAATTTTAGTTAAAGCATTAGCGGCGTCACCGGTTTCAAGAGAAATTTCAACTTCTGGATAGAGGCAACGAAAGCGGTTTAAGATTTGAGGCAAGAGTAAAAAAGAGGCTGTTACAGAACAATACAATCTTATTTTGCCTGATAGGGGACGATTTAAACTTTTTAAATCGTTTTCTAACAACATTAGTCCGGTCGTTAACTGTTCGGCAAATTGGCGAAAACGTTCGCCAGCTTGTGTTAATTTGACCGTACGGTTATCTCGTTCAAATAATTTAACGCAAAGTTCTTGCTCTAAGCGCATTATTTTACGGCTTAGAGTAGATGGACTAGTGGCACAAATGGCGGACGCCTCTGTGTAATTTAACTTGTCGGCTAACACTAAAAAATCTTTTACTTCTTTTGTATCCATAGGGAAATTCCAAAACCCATTAGACTTTAGAAACAAGGCTGAAATGGCAAGCTTGGTTAATAGAGGCTTTTTTCTATAAAAAAAACAAAAAATTGGGGCAGGTTGGTTAAACTTACAACACTTACTTTTACTAAGGTTGTGGTTATTATTGCATAAAATGCAACATAACGTTGCGAATATATCACTTTTAGCAATTATAATTGTTGTGTATACTTTAACCCGTATTAAGAAATTGCCTGTTTGAACACAGTGCTTATTAATTTGGAGTTTTTATGTCTAATTATTTCAATACTTTGAATCTTCGTCAGCAGCTCGCTCAGCTTGGGTGCTGCCGTTTTATGGACCGTTCTGAATTTGCTAGTGGTTGTGACTTCTTAAAGGGTAAGAAGATTGTAATCATTGGTTGTGGTGCTCAGGGTTTAAACCAGGGCCTTAACATGCGTGATTCTGGTCTTGATGTATCTTATGCTTTACGTCAGTCTGCAATCGATGAAAAGAGAGCTTCTTTCCAGCGCGCTACTTCTAACGGTTTCAAGGTTGGTACTTATGAAGAACTCATTCCAACTGCTGACCTCGTAATTAACCTTACTCCAGATAAGCAGCACCACCCAGTTGTTCAAGCTGTTATGCCACTTATGAAGGCAGGTGCAGCTCTTGGTTACTCACACGGTTTCAACATGATTGAACTCGGTGAACAGATTCGTAAGGATATCACCGTAGTTATGGTTGCTCCTAAGTGCCCAGGTACTGAAGTTCGTAACGAATACAAGCGTGGTTTCGGTGTTCCTACTCTTATTGCTGTACACCCAGAAAACGATCCAAAGGGTGAAGGTTGGGATATCGCTAAGGCTTGGGCTGCTGGTACTGGCGGGCACAAGGCTGGCTGTCTTGAATCTTCATTCGTAGCTGAAGTTAAGTCTGACCTTATGGGTGAACAGACTATTCTTTGCGGTATGCTTCAGACTGCAAGTTTACTTGCATTCGACAAGATGGTAGCTGGTGGTATTGATGCTGGTTACGCTTGTAAGCTCCTTCAGTATGGTTGGGAAACCATCGGTGAAGCTCTTAAGTTTGGTGGTATCACCAACATGATGGATCGTCTTAGCAACCCAGCTAAGATCAAGGCTTTCGAAATGGCTGAAGATCTTAAGCAGATCATGCGTCCTCTTTACCAGAAGCACATGGATGACATCGAAAGTGGCGAATTCTCATCTACTATGATGAAGGATTGGGCTAACAACGATAAGGATCTTTTAAGATGGCGTGAAGAAACTGGTAAGACTGCTTTCGAAAACGCTCCTGCTTGCGATACTGAAATCAAGGAACAGGAATTCTTTGATAAGGGTATCTTCATGGTAGCTACTATCAAGGCTGGTGTTGAACTTGCATTCGAAACCATGACTGCATCTGGCATTTACCCAGAATCAGCTTACTACGAATCACTTCACGAACTTCCATTGATTGCTAACACCATTGCTCGTAAGCGTCTTTATGAAATGAACGTAGTTATTTCTGATACTGCTGAATACGGTAACTATCTCTTCTCTAACGCTTGTATCCCACTTCTTAAGGCTAAGTACATGGATAAGGTTACCCTTGAAGATATCGGTGAAGGCCTCAAGCTCACTGATACTGCAGTAGATAACGAAACCCTTATCAACGTAAACGAAAAGATTCGTAACCACCCAATCGAAGTAGTTGGTCGTAAGCTCCGTGGCTACATGAAGGACATGAAGCACATCGCTTTTGGTACTAAGTAGTTCTAATTTATTATAAATTTTAACTAGTTTTTAATTAGTTTTAAATTAGTTTTAAATTAGTTTTAAATTAGTTTTAAATTAGTTTTAAAAAAAACCTGTGGGATGTAATTTCTACAGGTTTTTTTTTGTTTAATGGCTCTAGATTTGAGTTGTTGAGGGCTAAAAAGCGTGAAATTAGTATGAATTTTAAATAGCAAGGTCGTATGAAAATCACAGTTTTTTAGATTGTGTTTTGGGAATTGAACAATTCATAGACTATAATCAAAGGATAATTTTAGATATAGTTTGAATATTCAATTTTGAGCACGTTTGAGTCAAGATATGGCATTAAATGTAGTAGTTTGTGATGATTCCGCATTTGCGCGCAAACAGCTGATAAGAGCAATTCCCAAAAGTTTGGTAAACAATTTATATCAAGCTGAGAATGGTTTAGAAGCAATGAAATTATTAAGAGAAGGCAAATGTGAGTTGCTGTTTCTCGATTTAACCATGCCTATTATGGATGGTTTTCAGGTGCTTGATGCTATTCATAAAGAAAACATTGCGGTCTTAGTAATTGTCATAAGTGGTGACGTACAAGACCAGGCTAAGCAAATAGTTAACAAGTACAATATCTTAGCGTTTGTTAATAAGCCATTAAAAAGTGGCGAATTACATGAGCTCCTAGTTAAATACGGTTTATGCGAAGAACAAGATACAGAATTATATTCATTAGTTCCTACGACATCTAGGGAAACGACACCTGCGGACCAAGTTAACAATAGATTTGATGAATTGCGTGAACGCATCAATATTGCGACGGGGGTTGCTGCTTCTAAAATGGCAGATATGATGAATTTATTCATCACTATGCCGGTACCGGAAATTAAGATTTGTACGGGAAAAGTTTTTTATGATATTTTGCATACTAGCTTAGAAGTAAATGATGATATTGTCATTAGCCAAGGGTTTATTGGACATGGTATCTTAGGGGAAAGTATTTTGATTATCCCCCGTAAGGATGCAGCCAATTATTACCGCTTTATTGCTGATGATAATAATGAAACTCGCCAGAATTTAAATTCTGCTACCATTGAATTAAGTGGTTTGATTTCAGGTTCGCTACTTCGTTCTTTTTCGGCTCAATTTAGTGCAGTGTTGAATTTGACTCACCCTGCTCTGATACAGGTAGGTAAATATAATCTATGCTCTGAAAAGATGGAAGATAGCAATATATTGAGCGTACATCTTGATTACAAAATTAAAACGATTGAGATGAATATCGATTGTTATTTGTTATTTACTGGTAATACATCTACAACATTGAATAATATTATGGCTTTCGTATGACAGATAATATTTCCGCAATTGATGAAATCAAGGACCTGCATAGATTTCTGACGATTATACAAAATATAAATGTAGGTATTATCGTAATAGACAAGGCATTTAAAGTTCATGTCTGGAATAGCTTTATGGAAATCAATAGTGGTTTTTCCGGTGTTACCATGAACGGGCAAAACATATTTGATTTTTTCCCTGATTTAGCTCATACCTGGTTTAAAGATAAAGTGCTTGAAACTTTTTCGATGGAAGTTCCAATCTTTAGTCCTTGGGAACAGCATGAAGAAGTATTTCATTTTCAAAACAACAGACCATTTACTGGGACATCACAATATATGTACCAGAATTTCACCTTCATTCCGTTTAATTCTTTAAACGGTAAATGTGAAGAAGTTTGTATTATTATTTATGATGTTACTGACGCCGCATGCTCAAAACTTGGGATGCAAGAAGCAAATGCCCAATTGCATCAACTTTCGATTACTGATGGTCTAACAAATCTATATAACCGCAAACATTGGCAGGAATGTTTAACTCAGCAATACCGCTTATTCATGCGTAACCACATGCCTGTAACCTTGATGATGTTCGACATCGACCATTTTAAAATGGTAAATGATACTTATGGTCATCCGGCCGGGGATGCGGTGCTTAGAAGTGTTTCGGCCATTTTAAGAAAACAAATTAGAAATACAGATATTGCTGGGCGTTATGGGGGGGAAGAGTTTGCAATCTTACTTCTAGATGCAAACCGTGAGTCATCCTTTATGGTGGCAGAAAGATTGCGTAAAGCCATAGAATCTTCTGTGGTTAAAGTAGGGGATTTAGAAATTAAGTTCACTATAAGTTTAGGTCTTTGTACGCTATCAGAAAATATTATTTCACCTGAACAATGGTTGCAATTTACCGATAATTCAATGTACTACTCAAAGGAACACGGTCGTAATAGAACCACGCAGTATGGTTTAAATGATGATGACAGCATTCCTAAAGTAGAGAGTTAGTTTATTAAGGCAAGAAATTTTCTCTTTGGCTTGCAAACCCCAATAAGGAACAACTTATTGGGGTTTTTTATTTATAAAACTAACAAGCGGAGATAAGGCTCGGTCAAAATGTAATTGAATTAAGCGTAAAAAAAATCCCTCCACCAAAGTTGGTAGAGGGATTCATTATTATCTTGTCTTTAATAGTAAGTGTTATTTTTACATTTGTAAGCAAGAAATATCAGCTACGTGGCTGAGTAAGTCCTGTAAGCTCTTTAAGAGGGCTAGTCTGTTGTTCTTGGTATTGCTATCTTCGCAGATAACCATAACTTTGTCGAAGAACACGTCTAAAGGTTCTTTAAGAGCTGCAAGAAGAGACAATGCTTTAGCGTAATCACCATTAGCAAACATTGTATTTGCTTCGGTAGATACCTTATTCATGGTCTGCCATAAGGTTTTTTCTTCGTCTTGAGCAATTAAAGCTTCAGAGAATGCCGCGCCATTTGAAGGATTCTTGCTTAAGATGTTACCAACACGCTTGTTAGCAGCTGCAAGAGTTTCAGCTTCAGGGAGGCTCTTGAATTCTTGTACGGCCTTAACGCGGTTATCAACGTCAAGGATATCAGTTAGGTTCTTAGCTAATACTGCTTGAACTACATCGGCACCGATGTTTAGATCTGCGTAATAAGCCTTGAAACGAGCATTGATATAATCAAGTACGTCCTTTAAGGTGTTTTTATTAGTTAGCTTTTCGCCATAAAGAGAAATAGCCAATTCAATATATTTGCTGATATCGAAGTGAAGTTTCTTTTCAATAGCAATACGAATAAGACCGATAGAAGCACGTCTTAAACCGAATGGATCCTTGTCGCCTTTTGGAATCATATTAATCCCGAAGATACCAGCTAAAGTGGTGATCTTTTCAGCGATGCTTACAGCGCAAGATACAGGGGTGGTTGGTAAACTATCACCAGCAAATCTTGGCATGTATTGTTCGTTCATAGCTAATGCTACATCTTCAGGTTCACCGTCGATACGAGCATAGTGCATACCCATAATACCTTGAGTATCAGTGAATTCCATAACCATGTTGGTCATAAGATCGCACTTTGACAAAAGGCCTGCCCGACGTGCGTTTTGAGTGTTAGCCCCAAGATCAGAAGCTAAAGCTTCAGCTACAGAGGCTACGATTTCTGATTTGTCAGCTAAGGTCCCGAGTTGTTTTTGGAACAAAATAGTCTTTAAGCTTTCGAATCTAGAGAACAAAGTCTGCTTTTTATCGGTGTTGAAGAAGAATTCAGCATCAGACAAACGAGGACGAACTACGCGTTCATTACCAGAGATAACCATTTCTGGGTTCTTAGATTTGATGTTACTGATAAAGATGAAGTTTGGAAGAAGCTTGCCGTCTTTGTATACAGGGAAGTATTTTTGGTCACCCTTCATGGTGTGAACCAATGCTTCAGCTGGAACCTTAAGGAACTTTTCTTCGAATTTAGCAGTAAGTAGAACTGGGTATTCAACGAGGGAAGTAACTTCTTCGATTAAAGATTCATCCATATCAGCTTGACCACCAAGCTTTTGGGCTTCAGCCGCAATTGCATCGGTAATCATCTTCTTTCTTCTGTCGTAATCAGCGATGACACAACCCTTGGTTTCAAGAATTTCAGGATATTCATCAGCAGATTGAATTTCAAAAGAGGCTTCACCCATGAAACGGTGGCCATTGATGGTTCTGCTTGATTCGAGGCCGAGAACGGTGCCTGGAATTAATTCAGAATCAAGCAACATGGTTAAAGTGTGTACAGGGCGCACAAACATGATGCGACTACTACCCCAATGCATAAGCTTTGGAATAGGTAAGCCGGCAAGAGCTTCTGCGACCATGCCAGGAATAAGTTCTGCAGTATTTACACCAGACTTAGTTGATCTATAAACCAACCATTCGCCCTTTGGAGTAGCAATTTTTTCTGCAGCGCTAAGTTCGATCCCATTAGCAGCAGCCCAAGCAAGGCCTACTTTAGTAGGTTCGCCATTAGCGTAAGCAGCGTTTACAGCAGGACCTTTCTTTTCGATAACTTTATCAGGCTGCTTTTCATCAATATTGAAAGCTTTAAGTGCTAAACGACGAGGAGTTGCATACCATTTAAGATCTGAGTAGTTAATGCCTGCATTTTTAAGCTGAGCGGCGAAGTTGTCTTTAAATGCTACTGCTAATTTACGCAGAGCCTTTGGTGGTAATTCTTCAGTGCCTAACTCTACAAGAAGTGTTCTAGTGGTCATGTTATTACTTTGCTCCATCTGTCTTTTTGCAAATAGGGAATCCTAAGGCTTCTCTGGCTGCGTAGTATGCTTCAGCAACACCCTTTGACAATTCTCTGATGCGAAGAATATAGCGCTGTCTTTCAGTCACAGAGATTGCGTGACGAGCGTCAAGGAGGTTAAATGCATGAGCTGCACGAAGAATTCTTTCATAGGCTGGAAGAGGAAGTGGCTTTTCGAGTTCGAGTAAGCTACGACATTCTTTTTCGCTCTGATCAAATAACTTGAAGAGGAAATCTACATCAGCATATTCAAAGTTGTAAGTTGATTGTTCAACTTCGTTTTGATGGAAAACGTCACCATAGGTGATTTTGCCGTTTGGAGTGTTAGCCCAAGTGAGATCGTAAATGTTGTTTACACCTTGGATGTACATAGCAAGACGTTCAAGACCATAGGTAACTTCACCAGTAACAGGGAAGCATTCTAAGCCACCAACCTGCTGGAAGTAAGTAAACTGAGTAACTTCCATCCCGTTAAGCCAAACTTCCCAACCAAGACCCCAAGCACCAAGAGTAGGGTTTTCCCAGTTATCTTCAACAAAGCGGATATCGTGGGTGGTAGGGTCAAAGCCAAGTTCTTTAAGAGAACCAAGATAAAGTTCTTGAATATTTGCAGGAGATGGCTTCATTACAACCTGGAACTGATAGTAGTGTTGTAATCTATTTGGGTTTTCGCCATAGCGCCCGTCGGTCGGACGGCGAGAAGGCTGGACATAAGCGCAAAAATGTGGTTCTGGGCCAATTGCGCGTAAGAAAGTCATAGGATGAGAGGTACCGGCACCGACTTCCATATCGAAAGGCTGAACCAATAAGCATCCTTGGCGTGACCAATAGTCCTGTAGGGTCAATATTAACCCCTGAAATGTTTTGATATCGTATTTATTGGACATCGAAAATTCCTCAATAGCCCACAATAGAGCTTATTTAAATATCATGAAGTAATTTTTGAGCTACAAGCGATTGAAATAGCATAACCTGTTATTTTACTCCACTTAGTGACTTTTTGCATATTCTATTAATAAGGAGTAAAAGGAGTGTTAAGGATTATTTTTCTATAACAAAAGTGTGAATAAAACCATCTACAGTGTGAGAGAGTAAGGTGTAGTTCATGTGAGTGCAAAGAAGAGTAAAGTCTCGTTCGGTCGAAGGATCGTCGGCGGTAACGGTGAGGGTATCCCCTGATTCTAAAGTACGCATAGTTCTACGGACTATCATTAGTGGTTCTGGGCAACGTAAGGAAACAGTATCTATTGTTTTATTCATTATGATTTAATCGCTTAATAGCATAATTCAAATAGTAACAGCTATATGTTGTAACAGTTATATAAAGTTAAGAGCAGGGAGAACGGTCTCTTTTACATCCATAGTCTATTATAAGATAAAGCCCTCTAATGATGTACGTAAATCCAAATTATAAAAACGTCAAAATAAACGAAAAAGAAAAAACAAATAAAAGAACAAAAACGAATACTAAAGGAAATAAGTGGATTTACTTTAGTGGAATGAACAAGTAGGAATCTAATTTGTTAGGAAAAAGGGGAGAAAAAAGTTTAAAACCCTTGGTTTTGAGCATTTTTTGTACAAAATCAAATAAATAAAAGAATTTTTAAAAACATTGTTGACAGACAAAAATTTTAGTTTATAATGCACCTCACTTACAGCGAAACGCAGTAAGAAGTTCTTTAAAAACAAATTCAGACAATC
>UQCV01000063.1 GCA_900539665.1 uncultured Succinivibrionaceae bacterium
GAAGGAAATCAATGATGATTGGATATCTAGAAAATATATCAACATGGATTTATAGCAACAAATAGCGGTGGATTAGATATTTTACAAGAAAACTAAATTACACCAACAATATGGACTTGACTAAATGGAAATTTTAAAGCCGTTGTTTTAATGGCGTGTAGATGGATGAATATTGACAGGATGAATTATGAGTTGTTGTTTTACCACGGCCTTTGCTAAGCAGCGTTGTATTTGGTTAGCTTGGCCTCATGATACGACTAAATGGCCAAATGACTGTATTCCGGCCCAAAAAGAGTTTGCTGCCCTTTGTATGGCGTTATCTATGTCAGCTCCGGTTTTTGTGTTAGTGCCTAAAAAAGATTTGGAACGCGCTAGCTTTATTATTCCACATCATATTAACTTAATTGAAGTGCCTGATAGCCCAATCGATTTTGATGAAATCGCTTTAGTCTCAAAGGGTGAACAAATTTTTGTACTATCCCGGGGGAAGGTTTGGTCACCTAAGCTAGAATCTACTTATCAGCTTTGGCACGACAAGTATCAAGTTCAACGTGAGTCGGTGGACCTTGTATGGCCTCAAGGTGGTTTTTTAACAGACGGGAGCCAATTATTTGTAGCTTTGGCTTCATTGTGGCTTAAGGAAAATCCTAAGCTTACTCTTAGAGATATTGAGGCACTATTAAATAAAGATTTGGGGTTTACTGATTTTGTATGGCTTGCAACAAAGGATATGAACCAAGCTATTCCGCGTTTGGATTCACTTTGTACTATTAGGTCAGATGGAACCGTGCTTGTGAGTAAAGAAAGTGATCCTATGATTGCCTCTTTGACAGAAGAATTAAGCACAACTCTAGATGGGCGTTTAGGCGGAATGGGGCGTAGATTTACGGTATATCAAATCCCTGCTGTGGATAACTTCGAGCTTTGTCGAGCACTAAAATCTCGGGCTCAAGATAGCTATGCCTACCCAACTTATGCCTCAGTTTTACCGATGAATGAAAGATTGTTAGTGCCTTTGTATGGAACAGCTCGCGATAATCAAATTTTAGATTTGATGATGAACATATTTAAAGATCTAGACGTGACTGGGGTTGAAGTTAAGGATATTACCTCTGGTCACATATTGTGGCATACGTTAGGGGTTGGTATTCCTGCGCTAAAAAAGCGTAGCCATAATAAGGTTGGTAGTACCAATTATTCATAATACGTTATCAAACAAATATCCCCATAGAAAAAAATGTGGGGATATCTATTTATGCGGAATGATTTACTTAAATTTGGTCTTGTTCAAGTTCATCAAAATCATCGTCATCAACGTTATCTTCTTCATGCAGGTAACGGATGGTAAATTTAAGAATTTGTTCGACTTGCTTAATAATTTTTGGTGAAACAATGACCACTAATTCAGTAAATGGTTTGTTATTTTCCCATTCTGTTTGGTTGAGAATTGGGTAACATTCACCGCAGACCCCATGAATTACAAATGGATAACCTTCATCAAAGTCAAAAATCCCCTTTAAGCGGAGCACGGCAGAACCAAATTGAGCATTGATTAAATCAAAGGCTCGCAATACGCTAATGCGGTTTAATGGCTTATCGTAATGAAGGCTGATAGTTTCGTAATTTGAATGGGTTTTAAAGGATTTAGACGCCATATTACTAATCTTTACCGGGCTAATTCCAGAGGCAAGCTTAATGTCACCACGTTTGCTATTAACCCATCTCATTACGGTAGCTAAATCTTTTGGGGTGTCAAATACGTCGTATTTTTCAAAGGCTTCAAACGGAATTTCAGTATTACTTGAGGTAAAAATTTCAGCTTCAGGATTTAAGCTGTGGGCGGTAACAATAAGTTCGTTTAAAGCATCTTCAGAGATACGATCCTTTTTACTAACAATGATTTTGTCCGCCATTGCTATTTGCTTAACAGCTTCATAATTTTTTGCCAATTCTTCCTTGCCATTGACGCCATCAAGGACGGTGATAGTGCCAGCAAATGAGTATGCATAGCTGATGTCCATGTCATTAAAGAGCAAGCTAATAACAGGAGCAGGATCTGCAATACCGGTAGTTTCAATAATAACTCGAGTAACGGAAAGTTTACCTTCTTCACGTACTTCGGTTAAATATTGTAATACTTGAATTAAGCCATCTTGGAGGCTACAGCAAATACAACCAGAATCAAGCAAAACGACAGGGTTGTCTGTGCTTATTAGTTTTTGGTCAATACCAATTTCCCCAACTTCATTGATGAGGAGTACTGTTCCTTTCATAACAGGGTTGTTGATAACCTTGTTCAACATAGTGGTTTTGCCACTGCCTAAGAAACCTGTAAGTATTTGAATTGGTACTTGTTCAAGGATATTATCACTCATGTTTTTACCTGTATGTTATTTGGACCTTTTTAGGTCATCTGATTTTAAAGAAGCACCTAAATTTTTTGAATTTTTGCTTTTACTTGCGGCTTTCAGTATTTCATCATCGTCTTCTGGTGGCTCATAGAACTTACTGTAGTCAAAATCATCCTGAAAACGACAATCCTCTTCATCAATGACGTCACCGTTTTCATCGATTGGTAGGCCATCGCTATTGAAGTCAGTATTAGGAGCCCAAAAGCCATTTTCATCTTCGTAATGAAAATTATCGCCGTATTCAGCGCGGTAGCCTTCGTCCACTTCCTCTTGATCTTCGTCGTCATCTATTAAAATAGCTTCCGGATCTTGAGTTAATGGTTGTTGTAAAATTGATTTAAGATGATTTCTGGCGGACATGGTTTCCCTCTTGTCTAGTCTAGTTAAGCATCTTTGTTCAGACGGGTTAAGCGCTGTCTCATGGTTCCCTGAATAAAGTTTTCAAGGCAGCCAAGGACGCATCGTCTGATGTCTTCATGTTCTATTAGAATATCATGATAGCACTCACCAAATCTGTATAAAATAGGCGGTACCGGATCTGTGTCATGGAGTGTAACAAATTTTTCAGTAGCTTTAGGATCAACTACCTTATCATCCGTCCCTAAGAGAAATAGGGTTGGAATTTTAAATTCTAGTTTACTATGAGCAAGTTCAGCCACGGCTTTTTGAAGGGCTAAAATCCATGAGGCACTAGCCATGCCTGAACGGCATTGTGGATATTGTTCATAGAGGGCAAAATATTTGTTATGCTTCTGTTCATCATGCGTGTTGGCATTCACTCCAAAAATTCTGGGCTTAAAGATTTCTTTGCTGTGATAAAGAGGCTTAGCTTTATTGAGTAAGATGGAATCTAGCCAATATTTAAAGCGTGCATAAGCATGGATTAAACAAGGGTTATGCGGATAGATAGGTTGAATGAGTGGGGAAACAAAAATAGCGCCGACTAAAGCTTCTGGGGCTCTATTATGCATTAGATACAAGAGGGTAACAGCGCCCCCCATGGAGACTGCCATGATAAATAAAGGGTAGCCTTTAGGTAGTTGGTTAATAACCCGATCAAGGTCTGCCACATAGGTCATAAATGAGTCTATATGGCATACTTCTTTGTCTGGATAAGGCCGACTATTGAACCCTTGGAACCTATGATCGTAGGCATAGACATCCATTCCAAGATTCATAAGTTCAATGCATGTTTCTTCGTACTTTAGGTTTAGCTCGTTGCGTCCATGAACCAACAAGACTATACCTCTAGACTTGTTGGCCTTGTAGTGTACAGCGTGTAGCTTTTGGCCGTCAGCCCCATAAAAACAGCAAAAATTTCGGGTCTGATTCTGATTCATTTAAGATTTCTTCCTAGCAACCTTGATTACATTAGGTACTGCTTTAATCTTACGGATAATGTCAGCTAAATGAATGCGATCGCGTACGGTCACAACTAAGTTTAGTACGTAGATCTGACCTTCTTTTTCTTCAGAACTAATACCATCAATATTAGCCCCAGCTACCGAAACTGCATTACTAATTTCCCCAAGAATCCCTTGATGATTCTTGATTTCAATGCGCAAGGCAGATTCAAAGACACAGTTGCAGGCATTGTTGTTATCCCAAGTAACATTGAGGAATTTAGCAGACTGTCCAGCTGTGAGTTCTTTTAAGTTAGGGCAATCTGCCGTGTGTATAACTAGGCCTTTGCCTGCGTTTACATGAGCAATAATTGAATCGCCTGGGATAGGGTGACAACAGTTAGCGTACACATAACTAAGGCCACCAGTACCATTAACTGCAGTTGGAGAAATTGTAGCGTGTGGTACAGTTCCGATTGGTAGATCCATAGTTTGACGATTAAGTAACTTATTGGCTGCAATGACGGTGAAAATATTGCCTAAAGCGATATCTGTGTATAACTCTTCAATCGAGTTTTTACCAAATTCGGCTAATACTTCCTTTACTCTTTCTTCAGGAATATCTTCAATGCGGGTATTACCAATTGCGTTCTTCAATAGACGTTTACCTAGGAGTTCGCATTCTTCGGATCTTAAGCCCTTTAGATATTGTCTAATGCGGCTTCTAGCCTTAGAAGTAACTACGCTGTTAAGCCACATGGCATTAGGTTTAGCGTAAGGTGAAGTTACGATTTCTACGCTTTGGCCAGATGACAAAGGTCTAGTCAATGGGAACGGATGGTGATCGACACGGGCCCCTACACATCTTTGGCCAATGTCAGAATGAACGGCATACGCAAAATCAACAGGGGTGGCGCCAATAGGGAGCTCAAAAATTCGTCCTTCTGGGGTAAAGACATAGATTTCTTCAGGGAATAGATCGCGTTTTACGTTTTCAATGAATTCGAAAGAGTTACCTGCGCTTTGTTGAAGTTCAAGTAGGCTTTGTAACCAACGTTGGGCATGAATTTGGGCGGTAGAATCGACTGAATTAGAACCATTTTCTTTATAGTACCAATGTGCAGCTACCCCTGAATCGGCCATTTTATCCATGTATTCAGTACGGATTTGAATTTCAATAGGTACCCCATGCGGACCAACAAGCGAAGTATGGAGCGATTGGTAACCATTGATTTTTGGAATGGCAATATAATCTTTGAAGGTACCTGGTCTTGGCTTAAATAGGTTATGCATATGGCCAAGCACGCGATAGCAATTATCTACAGTATCAACGATTACTCTAAAGCCGTAAACATCCATGATTTCGTGGAATTGGCATTCCTTGTGGACCATTTTTAGGTAGATTGAGTAAATGTGTTTTTCGCGGCCTTGGACTCGATACACAATGTTAGTTTCAGCTAAACGGCCTTTAATATCTTCCAAAATGGAATTTATAATTTCTTTTCGGTTGTTTCGTGCTTTTTTAACAGCTTCCTTAAGAACGCGGTAGCGCATTGGGTACATGGCTTGGAACCCAAGTTCTTGGAGTTCGTTTTTAACGCTATTAATCCCTAAACGGTTGGCAATGGGAGCGAATATTTCGAGCGTTTCTTTAGCGATACGACGGCGTTTATCTGGACGTAAAGCGCCAATGGTGCGCATGTTATGAGTTCGGTCTGCAAGCTTTATGAGGATGACTCTAATATCACTAGTCATAGCCATAATCATTTTGCGGAAATTTTCGGCTTGAGCTTCGCGGTGATCTCTAAATTGTAGCTTATCGAGTTTGGTAACCCCGTTGACTAAGTTAGTAACTGTATCACCAAATAATTTACGTAAATCGTCTTCAGTGACAGGGGTGTCTTCAACTACATCGTGAAGCAAGGCCGCCATGATAACTTCAGCGTCTAAATGCATGTCAGCTAAGATACTAGCTACGGCTATAGGGTGAGTGATATAAGGCTCACCACTCGATCTCGTTTGGCCTTCATGGGCATTCTTAGCAGTTATGTAGGCACGTTTAATTCTCTCTACCTGATCTTGAGGTAGATAGCTGAGCAAAACTTTTTGGAGATTCTCAAATAAATACACGGTAGTACCCTAGGTTTTACAGATACAGCAGGCCAAATAATAATTTTAATAATTATATCACCATGTAGGTCAACAATATAAAAAAAGCATGGCTTAAAGGCCCCAAAACTAAGGAAATTCGGTCTTAAATAACAAAAAGGACAGTTGTGGGTATTACAACTGTCCTTTAGGGACTACAAACTAAAAAGTTTTAGCTCGTAGTTTTAAATATTGTCTATTTTTAGTCAAAAATAGCAGTATTGTCGAGTGCAGGTAAATCTGCGCTATCGTTATAATCGTCGGACTTACGCAGTCTGCCTTTCTGGTCCTGCTTGTCCATAAATTCTTCCGAGATTAACCCTTCTTCGATTTCGCGAAGAGCAATTACCGTTGGCTTGTCATTTTCAACTTCAACCAGCGGATCACAACCGCTGACAGAGATCTGACGAGCACGACGAGCAGCAGTAAGTACAAGGTCAAAACGATTACCAACTTGTTTTACTGCATCTTCAACTGTAACACGAGCCATTATGAAATTCCTAAAGAAAGTAAAGAAGACTTATGATTGTACATAAACCGGTGTCTATGCGGGATCCACACATTTTATCAGAAACAATCGAATCCTGCTATAAATATCACCAAGTTTACTTTAATCTAAATAGCCGCTGAGGAGATCATCGATAACATCTTTATGTTTTTCTTCCTGATTCTTGCGAGTATGTCTAAAAGAATTCACGATACTCCATAAAGCGTCGAGGCTTTCATCGAACTTATCATTGATAATACAGAACTCATATTCATTGAAGTGGCTGATTTCACGCTGAGCTTTTTCCATACGGCCAGCAATGACATCTTCTGAGTCCTGTCCTCTTTTATGAAGGCGGGTGTTAAGTTCTTCAAGGCTTGGAGGCAAAATAAAGATTGATTGAGCATCCGGTTCAAAGCGACGCATTTGTTGTGCCCCCTGCCAATCAATGTCCAAGAATACATCTTGGCCATTGTTAAGCGCTTGTTGCACCAATTCTCTTGAAGTGCCATAGAATTTATCAAACACTTGTGCCCATTCATAGAAGGCTTGGCGATCTATTAACTTTTGAAATTCTTCTTTGGAGACGAAGTGGTAATGAACTCCATCAATTTCTCCAGGACGTGGCTGACGGGTAGTGTGTGATACCGATAAATACATGGAATTGTCTTGATTATGGGTATCAAATAAAGCCTTGAGTAGACTTGATTTGCCAGCACCACTTGGTGAAGAAATAATAAATAAAGTTCCTTTCATCATAGACCTCTAAAATTTTTCCAGGCACGTTCATCAAATTCAGGTTCTTCCTCTTCTTCGCTTGAAGATTCAGTTGCTGATGCTGGAATGCCGTGGGTTTTTTGATAATTTAAAATTGCATCATCAGCTTCTTGGCTATTATTTTCATGTAAGCCTTCATAAAAGCTACTGAGTAATTCACGTGCTTCAATCACCCCTAGATTACTAACCCCTGAAAATGGAATGACATCAAAATGGCCACCAAATTCTGTTAGTTGTTTTTTAACATCATATAGAGCTTTACGGCGAGCATTTACTGCTAACTTATCGGCTTTGGTTAAAAGAATGATGATTTGCAAATTAGCCATCACCGCCCAAGTAATAACTTGACGGTCTAAATCTTTGAGTGGATGTCTGATATCCATAAGGACAACCACTGCTTTAAGAGAAGCTCGCTTTTGCAAATATTCGGTAAGAGCGCGTTGCCACTTCTTTTTGACTTCAAGTGGCACGTCCGCAAACCCGTAACCAGGAAGATCCACAATACGTCTATTCTCTTCTATTTCAAATAAGTTTATAAGCTGGGTTCGACCTGGGGTTTTACTTGTTTTAGCAAGCTTCTTTTGATTGGTAAGAGCATTGAGTGCAGTTGATTTGCCGGCGTTAGAACGTCCAACGAAAGCAATTTCAATACCTTCATCAGCTGGTAGTTTGGTAATATCAGGAGCGCTGGTAATAAAGTGAGTTTTAAAAAAATTAACCATATTTGTTTGCCTTTCCAATGCCTTGTGATGCGAAATATATTGCCTATTTTAACCTGTTTATGGTTAAAAAGGCTATCCTGGTTGAATTCAGGGTAGCCTTGGACAGGTTAAATATTGGTTTATGACAGAACCTATAAACCAAGTGATGCTAATAGATCATCAGTGTTGTTGTCTTGATTTGGTTCTGTTTTCTTTGATTCTGTTTTTTGAGATTCTTCTACGCATTCATTTGGGGAGGTGTAGTCCGCAATGATTGCATCAGGATCAACATCAGAGCTTGGAACAAAATTGTCCATTTGTTCAAAGTTGGTGTTATCCATAGCGAGTTCCATGTAGAAAATATTATTCTTTTCAGTAAAGAAAGATACTCGGTAGGCTTTTGGTTTATCTAAATTTGCGTTGACGCTAATTCTAACCATGCGATTTAAAGTGAGCATTTTTGGTTGGCTTTGAGTAATTGAAGTACGCAAATCATGGCTGATTTTAGAGGTAAAATCCCCTAAGATCTGGTTCATAAGTTCGCCCATTACGTTACCAACTTCATCAGAGGTGTATACGGTAGCTAATTCTTCCTTTGGTAGGCCCATGTTGAGCAGATAATTAGAATAAACTTCCATGGCAGCGGCAGCGGTAAAGTTAATTACAACTAGTCCAGAAAATGCACCGTCAAACAAAACAAAGCAACCGATGTCTGGTTTAAGACATGTTTTGCTGATGTTTTGCACCATAGGTGAAAAATTAATATCGTGATGTGTAGCTTCAGATAAAACAGAGCTCACTGAATGACATAATTTTAGTAAGAAATCTGTGTTAGTAAAAACCCCTTTCTTTTTTTTCTTTTTGTCCTTAAGGCTCATTTTTTACTCCGAAGTTAAGCATGCTGAAATATAGATTTAGGCATATAAAAAAATAGGTGTGGTTTTATTCTAAGATAAATTTATTTATGGATGTTAGGAGCAAATGTGTATAGTTAGATTAATCTCATACTCCCAACAAAAAAGCCTCGTAAAAACGAGGCGGAGGGGGGTAACGCATTCTTAGCATAAAGCCAGCGTTTTATTTGGCCAGTGCTTATTCTTTAGGTCGGTATTTAAGAAACTCTCTTAAATAGTAGAATTGATAAGGAATAATGAGGATTACCCCACCTACTAAAAAAAGAGCCATGTAATTATCGGGAATTGGAGGGAAATCAAAAAAATGGCAAGATACGCCTGCTAGAAGCATACAGATGCCAAGGCCATAAAGAATTTTGGTCCATATAGGCGCTCTGACAATCAATTTCATGTTAGTTTGACTCCTCTAAAATATAAAACCTAGGTAGGTAAAAGGGCACTTATCATTTAGCAAAACTTGGGGTAACTTAGAGCATGAGTTTTACGTATCAGAGATAAGTGTTTTAAGAAATTTAGCTCCATCCTGACTGCTCCCATGGGTAAGCCCGTGGGGTTCTGATTGTCAAGTGTAAATCTGTTTGAATCAGGACTTTTATTACCAAGCAGTCCTACGACCACATTAGCGGTAAATTTCTGTCTTACGACAAGGAAGTACAGTCAATCTTCCTAACATCTAGGTTATATATTGTTCCATACTAATGTCAAGTAGTAAAAATATAGTTTTTCATAGAAAAAGCGACTTTCATCCCACACGCAAGCGTGTGGGTTTTACGTCGCAATTTATAACCTAATCTAGGGGGCAATTCTAGAAATTCATGTGTTCTTTGTGCTTACGCTTAACTGTACTTAGCCTTCATGGAGTAGCATGAAGGCTATTAAAGCTACTCTATATTGAGGCTCTTTAGTTTACGGGTTAAGGTGTTGCGGCCCCAACCTAATAAGCGAGCGGCTTCTTGTTTATGCCCATGGGTAAATTCTAAGGCTGTTTCAAGCAGAATTTTTTCAAATTCAGGCACTGCAGTTTCGAGAATGTCAGTTTCACCATTAGCAAGATGAACAGAGGCCCAGGTACGTAAAGAAGTTTGCCAAGAGTCAGTTTCTGTTTTGTTAGAGAACTGTGGGGTGATACTAGAAGTATCACTAGTCGAAGCGAGGTTAGAATCTTGGACTTCTATTTGTTCATGGTGTTCAGTTACATGGTGTTCTGCATTATGTAGATCTGGAGGCAAATCTTGCAAGGTTGCTTCTTGACCTGGCGCCATTACTGTGAGCCAGCGACAAGTGTTTTCTAATTGACGCACGTTGCCAGGCCATGGCAATGCACACATATAAGCTTCGAGTTCAGGACTTAAAAGTTTTGGTTCGACATTTAATTCTTTAGCTGCATTTTTAAGGAATCTACGAGCTAGCATGGGAATATCTTCACGGCGATCTTTAAGAGGCGGAAGCTGAATGCGGATTACGTTTAGCCGGTAGAACAAATCTTCTCTAAATTTGCCTTCATGAACTAATTTTTCTAAGTTTTGATGGGTTGCAGCAATAATACGGACGTCGACAGAAATAGATTGGTGGCCGCCAACACGATAGAACTCGTTATTGGCTAATACACGTAATAATCTAGTTTGCACATCTAATGGCATATCCCCAATTTCATCTAAAAAGAGGGTCCCTCCATTGGCCTGTTCAAAACGACCTTGGCGTGAAACGTTAGCACCTGTAAAAGCACCTTTTTCATGACCAAAAAGTTCAGATTCAATTAATTCTTTAGGAATGGCAGCCATATTGAGGGCAATAAATGGTTTGTTGGCTCGAATGCTATGTTTATGTAAAGCATGAGCTACAAGTTCCTTACCAGTCCCTGATTGACCGTTTATGAGTACGCTTATAGAAGAGCGTGACAAGCGCCCAATGGCTTTAAACACTTCCTGCATAGACGGTGATTCGCCGATAATGTCTGATGTGGTGTCTTCGGCAATGGTAGAAACTGTTTTTTGTAATTGTTCGTTATACTGGTTTTCGGCCTTTTGGACGATGCTGATAGCATCATCAATATCAAATGGTTTGGGAAGATATTCAAAAGAGCCACTCTTGTAAGAATTTACGGCACTTGTAAGGTCGCTGTGAGCGGTCGTGATGATAACGGGAATAGAGGGATTTAATTTATGCACTTCTTGTAGCATGGTTAACCCGTCTATACCAGGCATTCTGATATCGGAAATTATGATTTCAGGCATGTCCTTGTTTAAAGCTGCTAATAATGACTCTCCATCTTTAAAAGTCCGGGTAATATATCCTTCTTGGCTTAAAGCTTTATCAAGAACGAAGCGGATGGAGCTGTCATCATCAACGATCCAAACTTTTGCTGACATTAGATTACTCCTTTAATGGGATATAAATAGAAAATTCTGTATGACCGCAACGGCTAGAACACTCAATCTTGCCTCCATGCTGGTCTACGATGTTTTGAGCTATAGGTAACCCAAGCCCGGTCCCGCCGTTACGTCTGGTCACCATTGGATAAAAGACGGTATCCATGATTTCAGGGGGAATGCCAGGACCGTTGTCTATAATTTGGATGCATAAGGCCATACGCGCAATTTTGCCGTGGATACTTACGCCTAATTGCGCTCGGGTGCGAATAATGATTTCACCGGTACTATCTTGGTTTTCTTTAAGAGCAAGGATAGCGTTGCAGACAATGTTTAAGACTGCCTGTTCAAGCTGTTCTGGTGACATCATAATCTCTGGGATAGAGGGGTCGTAATCGCACTTGATCTTAATATTTTCGGGCAAATCCATAGAAACTAGGCGCCGTACTTTTTCGAGCACCAAGTGAATGTTTTCTAAGGTATGAGGATGAGCCTTTTGTGGACCTAATAAACGATCAACGAGGGCCTTTAATCGATCGGCTTGTTCAATAATAACTGAAGTATATTCTTTGATGTCATCAGCCTTATCATTGTCTTTAAAGAGGCGTTCAAGTAGTTGAGCTGCTCCTCTAAGGCCACCTAGTGGATTTTTTATTTCATGAGCTAAGCTTCTTATGAGTTCGCGCGCCGCTTGCTGTTGAGAATGTTGTTGAATTTCCTGGTTGAGCTTCTTTTGTTGGTCAATCTTTCGTATTTCTAAAAGATTGTATGATTTACGCATTATTGCAGCAGGAGTTACGGAAACTTCACACAGAATTGGTTGGCCATCGGTAACGAAGCTTACTTCATAATCGATATAACCGATATCCTTTGAATGGCAGTGCTTGATTCGATCAAGGTCAATAGTGGTGTAATCAAACGCTTGAGAAAGCGGAACATTGATAAATTTGCGGGCGCTGATCCCAAATAATTGTTCGGCTGCGGAATTGGCATAGCGAATGGTCAATGAGGTATCAACCAAAAAAATGGCTGTGGCCAGATTGTCTAAAATTTTACCTGTAAGTTCATTTGAGTTGGTCATAATACGTCTCTTTTGGTGCAACGAACCAAATTGGTGCAAAGACTGCACCAATTTTAACTTATTACAGCAAAGAGAGTATAAAAAACTAATTGCGCTTAATTGATGCTCTTAACACAACAAAATGTACAGGTTGAGATGCAATAATCTTACCATTTTTAAGAACTAGCTTAACTAAAACGTTATATTTGCCTCTAGCGAGTGCAGGCAGTTCAACTTTGTTTGAATTGTTGGTGGAGGCATAGAGAGAACCGTTTACATAAGCTTTAAGAGCATAGTCTTCTCTTGGTCTTGGGGTGATGTTAGTACTAATGGTTACTAGGCCATTATTAGCGCGAATTTGTTCCCCTTGGGTTGGGCTAACTATGTTGATACGGTAGTTTGAGTTAGCCATGTAGCTACCGTTATTGATAGGTAGTGGGTTGGGGGTGTAATTACTGTCGTAACGGCTCACAGCAGGCTTAGGGCCACTTCCATTTAAAGAACCTGTGCCTTTTACATTGATTGATTTGGCATTATTTTGGCGGGCCATACGTTCTTCGTCACCGTAATGTGTGACTCCATTTTCATCGACCCATTTGTAGACATTGTCGGCTTGCGCTGAACTAATGAATATGGTAGTAATAGTTGCTACAACGGCAAGAAAAAAATATTTAGACATAGGTGTATACCTCGGTTTTGGCTACGGTGATTGGGCTTTACTTTGAATTTAGCACAATTGTAATTAATTGCATCTGTAATATGTAATTATTGTATTAAGGATCAGAGTTTCGCCTATTAAATATTAAGACTAGGAATATGATTAAAAATGTAGCGACGTGAAATAGAGATTATTTTATAAGCTTTTCTCTTTTTTTCTTGCTAAAAATTCAATTTTAGTATATCAAAGTCCATAGCTTTACCAAATGGACCATGATATGACTGACACCAAAGAAATTAAGTGGAATTTTAGCCACTACATCGACTCTCACGGCCGTACATACATCA
>UQCV01000064.1 GCA_900539665.1 uncultured Succinivibrionaceae bacterium
GACATTAGGATGGGGACATGGTATTAAACTCCTATATTTTCGTGCGTAACTGCTACTTACAACGGCGTTTTATTGTTTTTTAAGGTAAAGCAAAGTATAATCAAAGCTGAATTTACGGTTCAATAACCTTGAACCTACCGCATTTGATAGGCGGAAGAATTATTAAAGAAGTCCGGGCTTTAACCGGGCTTAAAACAAAACAAAAAGTTGGATTTTTAAATGCTTGATTCTAAATATCTTCGTGCAGAAAGTGCTTTTGCAGCTGCACGTTTGGCTACCAGAAACTTTGCTCTAGATACAGATAAACTCGCCGCGCTTGAAGAACAGCGTAAGGAACTTCAGGTTAAGACCCAAGATCTTCAGGCTAAGCGTAACAGCATGTCTAAGTCCATTGGTGCTGCCATTGCTCGTGGTGAGGATGTAAACGCTATAAAGGCAGAAGTAAAGGAACTTGGGGTAGAACTTGATGCAGTTAAGGTAGAACAGGATAAGATTCTTGAAGAAATTCGAGCTTACTCTTTGACTGTGCCAAATCTTCCAGATGAATCTGTACCAGTAGGCAAAGACGATAGCGAAAACGTTGAAGTACGTCGTGTTGGTACTCCACGCACTTTCGATTTCCCAGTGCTTGACCATGTCGCTTTAGGTGAACAGCTTGGTGAACTTGATTTCGATAATGCGCGCAAGATTTCTGGCGCTCGTTTTGCTTTTATGCGTGGTCCTATTGCGCATTTACACCGTGCATTAGCTCAGTTTATGCTTGATTTACACTGTGAAAACCAGGGCTACACTGAATGTTACGTACCATACCTCGTAAACTACGATAGCCTCTATGGTACCGGTCAGTTACCTAAGTTTGCGGAAGATTTGTTCCACACTTCTTTAGATGGCGATGCTGATGGTGACAATGTAAATCGTCGTTTCTGCTTAATCCCAACTGCAGAAGTGCCACTTACTAACATGGTAAGAGATGTTATTCTTGATGCCAAAGATTTACCAATTAAGATCACTGCCCATACTCCATGCTTCCGTTCTGAAGCAGGTTCTGCTGGCCGTGATACCCGTGGCTTAATTAGAATGCATCAGTTTGATAAAGTTGAAATGGTGCAGATTGTGCACCCTGATCATTCTTTTGAAGCTCTTGAACAGCTTACCAATGATGCAGAAGAAGTTTTAAAGCAGCTTGGTTTACCATACCGTGTAGTTGCTCTTTCTACTGGTGACATGGGCTTTAGTGCTGCTAAGACTTATGATCTTGAAGTATGGATTCCAGCTCAGAATACTTACCGTGAAATTTCTTCATGCTCTAACTGCACTGATTTCCAGGCAAGACGTATGCAGGCTCGTTTCCGTGATGCCGATGGTAAGACCCGTCTCGTGCACACTCTTAACGGCTCAGGCTTAGCAGTAGGCCGTACCTTAGTGGCAGTTATGGAAAACTATCAGCAAGCTGACGGCTCTATTGTTGTACCAGAAGTGTTACGTAAGTACATGAACGGTCTTGAAGTAATCAAAAAAGATTGCTAAAAGCTTAACTTAAATTAAGAGCTAGTAAGGCTTAGTTTTTTTAACTCCCGCGTCTTGATAGATGCGGGAGTTTTGTTTTACTTATATCTATATCCACTTTACTTCACTCCACACTACGCTACACCACACCTAGACTTTTTCATTTGTTCATTAGCGCGGGATGGCAAAATTGCTCTTAATAGGTTCCCATTTATTTTAAAAATATCTTCATGGTGTCAGTGACCTTTTTTAAGGACGTGCGATAGGATTCGCTTTGGGGCCGAGTTTGGGAGGCCAAGAATATAATGGTTAGGGCGCGTTTTAAGTCCCCGGGAATTTCATTGCCGGCGTGGTCGATAATAACGGCCTTTAAGAGTCGTTCAAGTACTTTAACTTCAGCGTGTACGGTAGCTTCGCGTTTAAGAGCCGCAGTAAGGTCGGCGTGGGCGCTAGTTAGTAATTGGCGCAGGCGGGCGATTTCTTGTTGGCGCTCGTGAATTAAAGCTCCTGTCGCCATGATTTGTTCAGGGCCACAACTTTCTAGAGGTTCTAAAGCGTGGGGTGAAGAAGCTCTGCATTTAGGAGCGCATGCTTGAGCTTGGTTTGGGTGGGGTAAGGTAGTTTGTGAGGATTCATTTTTTAAGGTTGAGGTCTCGTTTATTTGGGACTCGTTAGAGGTCGCAGTTTGGTTAAAAACTTGAGTTAAGTCTTGGTCTTCTAACGCCTGGTCTTCGTTTAAAGGAGCGTAGCTTGGCGTTGGGGCTAAGGCTGAGGCTTTTATTTCCTTTAAATATTTAGTAATAGAACTAAACGAGCCGTGCCCTAAAAGTTTTCTGATATTGAGGACCGTTGGTTTAATAGCTTGAGCCTCGAGATGCTTAATCGCATCTTTAACCTCAAAAATGGTAAGCTTGCTCACTTTGGTTCATCCTGTTCTTGTTGCGTTCATCATCAAGCATGGCTTGGATTGCTTTAATACTTGGCGCGCCACCAATATACTCGTTTGCGCCTTGCGCTAAAGCTTGGTTTAGCGCCATCTTTAAAAAGTCCAGCGCATCTTCTTTTAACGTGGTAATCAAGGGCTTTAGGGCCGAAAGTGGCGCCTCTGTGAGGAGCTTGTTTAGCCCCGCTTCCATTAAGAGTTCTTGTCTTAGATTACGCTCTTTAAAGTGCCGTAACACGATATCTTTTAAAAACTCTAGATCTAAAAGTCTAGCGGTACTTTGATTTAAGCGTTCGTTGGCTTCTCGTTCGATGCGAGTGATGTTTTCATAAGCGGTCCTAAGTTTTAAACATTCATCTTCAAGGCCACGGAGTAAGTTTTGTTGTTCTTTAGGGATAGCGGTATTAGTTGGGGCGTGCTTTAAGAGCCTAGGACTGCCAAGACCTAAATCTTTTAGCAAACGACTAATAGTTGAATAAGAGCCATGTCCAATTTCCTTTCGGACTCGATTTATGCTGATATTTTCACCGCGGGCAATTAAAACGTGAACGGCGTGTTCAATTTCTTGACGCGTGATATTAGGGGAATTACTTGGGGGAGTCGCTTCGCTTGGCGAAAGCGGATCCGTATTAAACTTGGTTTCTGCGGGGGGATAAGTGTACGCTTGCGCAGGCGATGCGGGCGTAAATTCTTGGTCAATTATGAAATCATCATGAGTCATCGACAGGTAACAGCTCCTTAATGGTAGCAAGCGTATAAGAACCTATGTTTGTTCATCTTGGGGTAAGTTTGGGGGTTGAATTTGAGGATTCACTTTATTTGTAATTACAGTTTTTAAAGTGTAAATTAAGTGTAATCTATTTTAAGACAAAGGTCTTGATAAACTTTTAAAAATCAGACCCAAACGAGGTTTTAGTTCTTTTTAAAAATGGTTCATAGGAAGGCATTGGGAACAAAAATATTGGTGATTGGGGACAACTAAGGGTGGGGATTAAATGTGGAAGATTAAATGAAGTAAGCAGGCTGATAAATGAGGCTTGACAAAAGAGGTCTGACCAAAGCGACCTAACAATAGCGACCTGACAAAAGTTTTTATGTAAAAAATCGGCCTCTTTAAACGTTTAATTTAAAGAGGCCGAATTATTTTAGCTTAAGGATTTTAGTAGTGCTTTAAGCTAGGCTTAATTAACCAACTCGGTCACCAGCCTTAACTCCGCTATCAGCGTTAAGGAGGAAGATACCGCCTTCTTCGTTAGCAGCAGATAAGATCATGCCTTCTGATAGTCCAAACTTCATCTTACGTGGTGCAAGGTTGTAAACAACAATTACAAAACGACCAACTAAAGAGGCTGGGTCTTGGTAAGCTGATTTAATCCCGGAGAAGATTTGACGGGTTTCACCATTACCAAGGTCGAGTTCAAAGCGGAGCAATTTTTTAGATTCAGGTACTTCTTCGCACACTAAAACCTTAGCGGCACGCATATCAACCTTAGCAAAATCATCGATAGTGATTTCAGCTGGAGCTTCAGCAGGAGCTGCTTTTTTTGCTTCTTTCTTTGCTTGAGCTTTCTTGTCATCGTCCTTTGGTGCTTGGCCAGAAGCTTGGAGGTCTTTTAGGGAGTCAGCTAACATAGCGTCAACTTGCTTCTTGTCGATACGGCTAAAGAGTGCCTTAAATGGCTTAATTTCAGTGCCGTAGAGACGGTCGCCAAGATTTTGCCAAGTGAGCTTAACGTTAAGGAATTCCATGCTTCTTTCGGCAAGTTCAGGCAAAATTGGCATGATGTAACCGATAAGAATACGATAGAGATTAAGGGCTGTGGTGCAGGTTTCGTGTAATTCAGCGCGACGACTTTCGTCTTTAGCTGCCACCCATGGGGCTTTTTCATCGACATAACGGTTAGCTTCGTCAGCTAAAGCCATGATTTCACGAATGGCACGGCTATATTCGCGCGCTTGGTAAGCGGCTTCGATTTCGTTCTTTTTAGCGTCGAACATATCAAGCAAGCTTTCATCAGAAATGCTGTCTGCAAGTTTGCCACCAAAAATTTTAGTGATGAAGCCTGCGGTACGTGAAGCTAAGTTTACGAGCTTGTTGACGATATCTGAATTAACCTTAGCAATAAAGTCATCGAGGTTAAGGTCAAGATCGTCGATACGGCCATTCATCTTTGCGGCATAGTAGTAACGAAGGCATTCTGGGGAAAAGTGCTTAAGATAGGTAGAGGCCTTGATAAAGGTCCCTTTAGACTTACTCATCTTAGCGCCATTTACAGTTACGTAACCGTGAACAAAGACTTTATCAGGAGCCTTGTAACCGGCGCCATTTAAAACTGCAGGCCAGAACAAGGTATGGAAATAGAGGATGTCTTTACCAATAAAGTGGCAAAGCTCAGTGTTGGCCCCTGGCTGCATCATAGCAGCAAAATCGATATTTTTAGCATCAAAGTAATTCTTAAAAGAAGCTAAATAGCCTACTGGGGCATCGAGCCATACATAGAAATACTTGTCTTCGGTATCTGGAATCTTAAACCCAAAATATGGTGCGTCACGAGAGATGTCCCACTGCTGCAAGCCTGATTCAAACCATTCTTGTAGTTTGTTAGCCATTTCTTCAGGAATGGTATCGCTCTTAATCCAGTTTTGTAAAAATTCTTGGAACTGTGGTAAGTCAAAGAAGTAGTGTTCGGATTCTTTAAGAACCGGAGTGGCCCCGCTAATAGAAGAGTATGGATTCTTAAGATCAGCAGGAGAGTAGGTGGCACCACAAACTTCGCAGTTATCACCGTACTGATCAGGAGCGCCACACTTAGGACAAGTCCCCTTAACGAAACGATCTGGTAAGAACATGCCTTTAACCGGATCGTAAAGTTGAGAAATTACTCGGGTCTTAATAAAGCCATTGTCGCGGAGTTTTTTGTAGATAGAAGATGAAATTTCCTGGTTTTCAGGGGAATTGGTGCGGTAGTAATTATCGTAGCTAATACCAAAACCAGCAAAATCGGACTTGTGTTCGTTTTCAACTTCACCGATGAGTTCTTCTGGAGTTTTGCTGAGCTGTTGCGCCTTGATCATAATTGGGCTTCCGTGTTGGTCGTCGGCACAAACAAAATAAACCTTACGGCCAAGCATACGCTGGAAGCGAACATAGATGTCAGCTTGAATGTGTTCAAGGATATGCCCTAAGTGAATAGAGCCGTTGGCATACGGTAGGGCGCAGGTTACCAATAATGTTTTATTAGTATCAGACATGGAACTTTACTCCGTCTTCTTTCTATTTATAAATGGCGTTAAGCCCTAGGTGGGCTTAACTGTTAAAACTATAGCGATAGATTAACTATCGTAGGTTAGATTGTATTCTTGGTTTAAAAAACGCCAAGCTTACTCGTTGTTGGCGCTATCTTGTTCTAGCGCTTGGGCACTAGAACTTGAAGCAACGCAAGGCTCAGCACTAGCTTCGGCACTAGGTTCTGTCGAAGCCGTGTTTTCACGATGGTAATTAACAGTTTCTTGAGCTTTTTCGGCAGCTTCACGCATAGTGTCAGGTAGAGGCCAACCACCAAGTTCCCGAAAACGATTTACAAACCAACAAAATAAATCAGCTTCTCGATCAGTGTCGTAAGCAGCTCCGTGAGCTTGATCGCAATCAAATTCAAGACCAGCGGTGAGGCAAGAGACACTAAGTACAGTTTGACCAAGTACCAAAGCCCCTAAGGAAGCCGTGTCGATATTGCTAAATGGATGAAACGGTGACCGCTTATAAGCCATACGATTGATGGCCGCATTCATGAATTTAAGATCAAAGCCGGCGTTGTGGCCAACTAAAATGGCGCGCTTACAACCGTTCTTTTTTACTGCTTTAGCAATGGCTTTAAAAAAAGGTACCAAGGCGATCTTTTCATCTTGAGCCTGGCGATTAGGATTGAAAGGATCAATACCGATGAATTTAATATTGGCCTCTTCAATATTCGCACCAGGGAAAGGAGCGATTTGGAAGCAGTATTTTTGGTCTTTAACTAAGGTGCCGTCGGCAGTGAATTTTAGAGTGCAGGCTGCAAACTCTAAAAGAGCATCTGTATCGGCGTTAAAGCCAGCTGTTTCTACATCGATAACTACTGGGTAGTAGCCACGGAAACGTTCGGCCATCATCTGTTCCGGTGTTTTGGCGGAAACGGCTGGAGTGATAGTGTTTTCTGTCATTTTTTTGCTGTATTAGCTGAATTAAAGGAGGTGTCGTGCTGTTTATATTCTCGTTAAAAAATATATGAAGACGCCTGTATCAAGATAGCATTAAGCTTTAGCCTCTAATTAAAAACTAGCGCCGATAAAACCAGACTTTAGGGCATGGCTAATAGCTAATAAAAGGGGCTTAATACGACCTAAAAAATTGATGACGTGATTTTACCATGTTTGCCGGAGTTTTTCTTTAATTGCGTGATTTGTAGCGGTGGTAAAATACAATTGATTTTAAATATAGTATAAATTTAGGGCTAAAACGTGGCTCTGAGACCGTAAATTTGTCAAAGGTTACAATCCTTTTAGGGAATTTGTCGGATTCATGGGGGTTGATAAATTTTTGTGCCGGTAACGATGGTACAATAATTGCAATGTTTGAAGGGCCGGGCTTTAACGACAAATTTGCCTTAAAGTACGTTGAATATTAGTAAAACTAGAGGAAATTTTAAGCCAAATAACGCAGGCGCGTAGAAATCAGCTAGGCCTAAACGAGCTTTGGGACCCGCTAAAAGTCATAAAAAAGTCATAAAAACGTCAATTTTCTTGAAGTTTTATGGCTAAGTGGCAAATCTTCGGCGCCTTTATTGGTTTAGATTTTACTAATTTTACTCACGAATTTGGCTGGTCGGTAATGGCGAGACCTCGGTTGGGCTAGGCTTTATATTTAAAGGTGTGCGTTATGAATAATTTATACTGGTGCGGATTTATCTTGAGCCTAGGTACTTTGCCTATCGGAGCAACAAACGCTGCTGACTTTATGTCGGAGCCTGGGCAGACGCTGTGGCTCTTATCGACAAGCAAAACAGCTTGTAGCATGAGTCAAGAAATTGATAATTGGGGTGAAGTTGAGTTTTTTATGCGTTCAGCGCGCGAACCAAAACTCGAAGTCTTGTTAAAGCCTAATTTAAAATTTTCAGCTAAAACTCCTGTTTTTGCCCGCACTACTGCGCCTAAGTGGCGCCCGGGTAAAGCTGATCAGAACTTAGGTAGCATTACCGGATACAAGCTATTTGATGGCTATATTACCGGCCATAAGGCTTGGGCTTTAGTTCAAGGTTTACAAAAGGGGCAAGCTGTATCTTTTACCTACCGAGATGAGCTACATTACGGCAATGAATATGTACGTGCGGTGGTAAGTCCGTTTGGTTTTGATCCTGTGTACAAAGACTTTATGCTGTGTTCGTCTGATTTGTTGCCATTTAGCTTTGAAGATATTCGCTACGCCGTGATTCATTTTGTTGGGAAGAGCAATAATCTTTCAGATTACTCCTATGAACGCTTACGTCGCATTGCCGACTTTTTAAGTGCGGACCCAAATTTTGCGGAAGTGGTAATTTCCGCACATACAGACTCTTATGGGGAAGCTGAAGAAAACAAAAAAATCACTACTGACCAAGCAAATGTGGTGAAAAAGTTCTTTGTGGAAAAAGGGGTGCCGAGCAACAAGATTATTGTGCGTGCTTTTGGGGAAGAACACCAAGCTGTTTCTAATGAATTTGAACATCAATTGCCGGTTAATAGAAGAGTGGTGATCGAAGTTAATAGTGAAGCACGCTATAGTGAAAAGTAAGCGCATCTGAACGCAGAGGCAAAGAGTTTGGTGTGGTTTGGGAGCCATAACAAAACTTAAGCCATAATCAAATCTAGCATCTGGTAATTTGGGTAAAAGTGGCCTCAAAGAAGGTAGTAAAAAAGAAGGTATAGCATTTTAGTGGCTATGCCTTCTTTTGGTTTTGTGGCTTTTGTTTTTTAATATTAAGCTCGAAGTTATTTATTAAAACTCAACCTTTGGCGCTTTAGTGATTTCAGCTTGATCTTCAAACTGAAGTAAGCTTGCATCTTTTGTAAAGCCACGAGCACTAGCAACAATGGAATTTGGGAAAGACTTTCTATAGATGTTAAAGTCGGTTACGCAATCATTGTATGCCTGACGGGCAAAGCTAATCTTATTTTCAGTAGAAGTTAATTCTTCCTGCATTCTAGAGATGTTTTCATTAGCTTTAAGGTCTGGGTAAGACTCAATTTGAATTGAAAGGCTCTTAAGAGCTGAGTTTAAGTTAGCGTTAGCCTGCTGCATGGCAACTGCAGAAGCTTCATCGCCGATGTTAGATTTAAAAGCTTGTAAGGCCGCTAAGGCGCTATTACGAGCTGTGGCAACTTGAATAAGGGTTTCGCTTTCGTGTTTTAAATAAGCTTTAACGGTGTTTACGAGGTTAGGAATTAAATCGTAACGGCGTTTAAGCTGAACGTCAATCTGGGCAAAGGCGTTTTTATATTCTTCCTGTAAACGCACCAAGTGATTATTAGTGGAAAAGTACCAGTAAATTAGCCCAAGTACAATAGCGGTAAGCACGAGAATAAAAAGTGTCATTTTGTGTATCCCATGTGAAGTTATAAATTTAGACTTAGCTTTAAGAACGCAATTTATACAACTGATGCACCTGTTACAGCGACAGCGTATATAGCTACAACAATCACAGTTGATACCACTATATTACAGTAAATACTCAACTACACAAGTATGTTTTACCATATGGGATTATATTGTGGTGTGCTGTGCCAATTAGGCTGTGTTTTACTAGTAATATGACGCCTTAAGCTTAAGTTTGTATCCTTGTAAAATTGTAACAAAATCGCACACCCCACGCAGTAATTATTGAAAATTTTGCTTTACTTGGTGAGTTAAGGCAAATTTTGGGCATAGATGTGGTCATGCAATAACCAATTGAGTAAATAGATTTAAATTGCAGCGCCGATTTAGGATCCGAATTTAGGTTTCAACTTATAACGCCAAAGCCCAAACTTGGACCTAAAACCGAGATTGTCTAAAACCATTGCTCCTAACACTATGGTTTAAATAAGCATTAACCAGTTAAACAAGCAGGGTCGAATTCATACTTGCCGTTGATAAAATCAATAAGCTCTTGGGTCGCTTGGCAATATGGGATTGTTTTAAGTTTTGTTAAGATTTGCTCTTTAGTGTCATCGGGCCAAGTTTCTAAAGGATGAGTCAAAACTTCTTGATATGAAATGGTGACCAAATCGAGGAGCTCTTGGTTAAAGGCAAAAAAATTACTTGCATTAAAATCTGCTTTTAAAGCTTCTGTGGTAGTTGAGGCTAGAGAGCTTGAACTTACTTCTTTATTGAGCGGGATTAAGCTTTGGTGAAAAGAAGCTAAAGGAATTTGGCTTAAAAGAGCTTCTTTCATCGGATTAAGGGCAACTCCTGCAGTGTGAGTTGGCAAAAATTCACGTGGAGCAAAAGGTGAAAGGTATAGTGAGCTTGAGGCTAAACGTCCATCATTTACGGGGTAATTGTCCCAAATAAAAGGTTTGCGGCCTAATAACTCTTGGGTTTTTATGAGATGGTCTAAAGGATATTCAGGGCTTATTACTTTAGGACCGGTCCAAAAGACGTCTAAGCTGTTTGGATCGGAGAAACCTTGGAGGAATTGGGTGTAATAGTTTTTGGGCATGGCCCCAAAAACTTTGCTCAAAATTGGATCTGGAGTATAGAAAGTTGGGCAAGTTATAAGCTTGATATTTCGGCTTTGGCAGATATTGGCGGCTTCTTGCAATAAGACATTTTGTCTTTGTGCAATAGAGTGAGAGTCGATTTTAATATCATCAAAAAGTAGCGCTAAAATACCTGGGTGGCTCGCTTCTAAAATGATAGTTAATTGTTTTTTAAAAAGAGGAATTTCATCAGCAAAAGATGTGGTGGCGCCAAGTGGGGAAAAGCCTATCCCGGTCGTAATGCCGGCCTCATGGCAACTTTTATGAAAACGCGTTAAAAAATCTAAATAAGCCTGCGGATAAGGTTCGCGCCACAGGCGTCTTAAATGGGCATCGTTTTTGGGAGCGTATATATAAAAGGAAAAGTTATGCGCTTTTAACCAAGCGGGATAACGTAATCTAACCTCTTCTGGCCATGGGGTCCCAAAAAAGCCTTCAATGATCCCGGTTGGTAATTTTTGTTTAGTGGCATGAGAAGAAAATGAGGTTTGGTCACGTTGTTCTGGTATTAAATTATTGGGCTTTGGGGAAAATCTTGCGTTAGTTAAAGACGCTTGAAGTTTATGGTTAGTAATCATGAATATATAGTCCTATTCTTTATTCTTGGCCAAGGCTTAGAGTTACTTTGAGAGTTTTGATTCTTTGATTCTTTGATTCTTTGATTCTTTTAAAGTTCTGGCATGTTTTATTTGGTAGCAAAAACCACCTAGTAGCTTAAAGCCATTTAGTAGTTCTTTGGAATTGCATTACTAGTTAATTATTTGTTTTTTGCCTTTCTAAGTATATTTTAGGTGGTTTAACCGAGATTTGCTGTGTCATTAAGTTAAGTTTTAGGTAATTGGTGAAGAAAGAATCAAGCGTTTAGCCGTTTTTCAATTATTGGGACTATTGTTTTAGCCATTATTTGTTTAATCATTGTTTGTTTCAGCACTTGGAACGCTGTAATTGGTAGGCAAATTTTTATCCACGGCGAGCGAGAAGCACCAAGGTAAAGGGCTAATTTGGACGATATGTTGCGTTTTTGCGTGGTTTAACACACTTTTAAGGGCGCTTAGCGGTGGCTAAATGTGTGTTTTATATTTACATGAGGCCACATGGGCTTTATAATACACTGTCTTTTTAGCGTGGGGATCCCACTGTTTTTTAATTTATAGTTACCCGCGGTGACATGCTTTAGCTAGCATGCGGTGTTTAAGCTAAGTTTTAGTTAAACATTTAGCAAGTTTTAAGTATAAGCATGGGGCGCAGGTAAATTACGTTAGTTCCATAGAGCAGGGGAACCGGCCGATGGAATATGGACATGAAACGACTGTCACGGGCAGTGGTTTCGTTTATTGAGGTGAAATAATGCAGGTTTCAATTGAAGCTTCTGAAGGTTTAAATCGTCAAATCAAAGTTGTAGTTCCAGCTGAAGACTATAAAAAGGCTGAACAGGCTCAGGTACGTAATGTTTCTAAGAACAAGCGTTTCCCAGGTTTCCGTCCTGGTCATGTGCCACAAAACGTAGTAATGCAGAGCTATGGTGATGTTATTCATTCAGAAACCATTAACAGCATGATCAATGCAACTATGTTTGCAGCTGTACATCAGGCCGGCATTAACAACATGACCAACACTTATCCAGAAATCAGCAAGATTGAAGATAATGGTTCTGCTCAGGATTTCTCTTACGTTTTTTCTATCGAAGTTAAGCCTGAAATCAACGTTTCTGACGATCTTAAGGACGTTAAGGTTACTAAGACTGTAGCTGAAATCGAAGAAGCTGACGTAGATCGTATGATCGAAACACTTCGTAAGCAGCAGGGTAAGTGGATTGAAGTTGCTCAGGCTGAAGCTCAGCAGGGTAACCGTTGCGATATAGCTTTCGAAGGCTTTATCGATGGGGAAGCTATGGAACACGGCAAGGCTGACAACTACTCTGTAGTAATTGGCGACAAGAACATGGTTCCTGGTTTTGAAGATCAGCTCGTTGGTCACAAGGCAGGCGACGAATTCGAAATCAACGTAACCTTCCCAGAAACTTACTTAACTAAGGAAATCGCTGGTAAGAACGCTGTATTCAAGACTAAGGTAAACAAGGTTTTCGAATTACAGCTTCCTGAAGTTAACGATGATTTTGTTAAGCTCTTCGGTATGAATTCAGATCTCGCTTCATTCCGTGATGCAGTTCGTAAGAACATGGTTTCTAACCTCGAAAACAACCTCGAAGCAATCAACTCTCAGGCTGCTATCGAAGCTCTCGTAGCTACCTACGGTAACGTAGAACTTCCATCTCGCATGGTTAAGCAGACTGTTGAAGCTATCCAGAAGCAGAACAAGAACGTGCTTAAGGAAAAGGCTGAAGAATTAGCTAACCTCGATGTGAAGAAGTCACTCGTATTCGAAGCTGTAGTTGAAAAGTTCAAGATCAAGCTCGATCCAGCTCAGGTTGATGCTTACATTGAAAGACTTGCAAGCGCTTACGAAGATTCTAAGGAATACGTAGAAGCTGTGAAGAAAGATCAGAGAGCTTACAACAACATCATTAACAGATGCTTCTTCGTTCAGGTTGCTAACTTCGTATTTAGCAAGGCTGAAGTTGAAGAAAAGAAGCAGGGCTTCTACGACGTAGTTAAGTAATAGCTTACTTACGTAAAGTAATAAAGGAATCGTTATCCATGGATAACGATTCCTATAAGGGCTACTTCGGTGGCCCTTTTTAGTCAAAGCATCCTATTGATAGACAAAAAGTTTTGTTTATGTACGGTGTCTTCAGGGATATTGCTGTATAAATGTTATAAATTGCGACGTAAAACCCACACGCTTGCATGTGGATGAAAGTCACTTTTTGTAAAAGACTATATCTTTATTACTTAATGTTAGCTTGGAATAATATATAATCTAGATGTTAGGAAGATTGACTGTACTTCCTTGTCGTAAGACAGAAATTTACCGCTAATGTGGTCGTAGGACTCTTTGGTAATAAAA
>UQCV01000065.1 GCA_900539665.1 uncultured Succinivibrionaceae bacterium
GTTAACGAACAGCTCCAACCAAGTCGCACCGATAAGATGGTATACACCTTTGATGTTCCAGGCATTCACAACATTGTGATGATGGTGAGCGATGAAAAGGGTGGCATGAGTACCTTTGTTCAGCAGATTCCGGTGGCAGTAGTTCCACACGAACCTTTTGTTGATAGCTATACCGGTGAAGAAAAAGTAGCTGAACCTTACTTTACTGTCACTAGCCTCGATGCCTTTAATAATGAATTAGAGCTCGATAACACCGAAATTGAAGCTGGTCAAAGTGTCACCGTGGAAGAAAAAACTCCACTCATCTTTACTCCAGGCAATTTGGAATACAAGGTTCAGTATTACGTTTATAAAAAGCCTAATTTAGGTTTAACCGCGTTGTCTTTAGACGATGAAGGTACTTTATGTTACTTCGACGCAAAAGGGCAATTAGATTGCACTTTAGAAAGCGGAGTTGCTTATAAGGAAGCTGAGGCCACCAAACCTGTAGAATTCACTTTTACTCAAACTGGGGATTATACAGTTAAGGTTTTAGGGACTGATAGCAACTCTAAATTACTGTCACTTTCAAGTGTACCTGTAAAAGTAACAACAGCTACCTTAAGTGATTCAACCGACGACAACAACACTGCCAATGAAGATGTAAATATTGGTGGTGATACC
Source organism: uncultured Succinivibrionaceae bacterium (assembly GCA_900539665.1). GTDB lineage: Bacteria > Pseudomonadota > Gammaproteobacteria > Enterobacterales > Succinivibrionaceae > WG-1. The sequence goes on from UQCV01000065.1 coordinate 664, forward strand.
AAAAACCATGGTAATGGTGGTGGCGCTGGTTTCTTTGATTTATGGTCTCTCTTAATGTTAGGCGGTTTAGGATTTGGTTTACGTAGAAGAAAATCTGGTGTAACTAAATAGCTAAATAGCTAAAAAGCCTAATAACTAAAATTAAGTAATAGGCTTAAACCCAATTTAGAATTTGTAATTTAACTTTGCAAAAGTCTACCTGGACAGTGGTTTCACTGCGGGTAGATTTTTTTTTACCCTAAAACTCAAAGTTAGCATTTAAAACTCTAGGTAAACAGTAAAGCTAAAACGCCAATCCCCGGCTAAAAACCGGGGATTTAGGAGAAGCTCACGCTTTAGTTTTTCCTTGCTTTAATTTACGATTTTAGGCGGAAACTTCGCTTCAAAGCGTTCTAAGATTGGAGATAATCTCTCGTCCAGGAAGCTAAGCGCTTTAATTCTAAGGTCTTTAGGGATCCCAAAATACGCTTCGGCGATCCCACCGGTGATGGCGGCTATGGTATCACTATCGCCACCAATGGAGATCGCATTACGAATGGCATCTTCGAAGCTTTGGGCTTCAAAAAAAGCTTCTAAAGCTTGCGGCACCGTGTTTTGACAAGTCTCATTAAATTCGTAGGTTGCTCTAATGTCATCTAGTGTAAAGTCAATATTGTAATAATGTTCACAGATATGAGCTTTAATTTCGGCTTGGGTTTTGCCTTGGCGCGCTAAGAAGATGGCAACAGCTGTCGCTTCTGCCCCTTTTAGGCCTTCTGGATGATTGTGCGTGATGGCCGTGACTTCTCGGGATAAGATTTTGGCTTCATCTAGGAATTTAGCCGCAAAACCACAACCACTAACGCGCATGGCAGCACCATTACCAAAGCTCCCATAAGGCGCAGGTTCATCGCTATACATCCAATGTAAAAAAGCCCCCCCATATCCACAGTGTGGGTATGGGCGCCCAATGCGTTGCATGGCTTTAACGGTTATTTCACCTAAGTGCATATAATCATCACCAGCTTCACAAATGGCCTCACATACAGCAAGTGACATGATTGAATCATCTGTCACAAAGCATTTATTTGAAAAAAATTCAAAATCTTTGGCGCGGTAATTGTGCCATTCAAATCTTGAGCCGACGATATCGCCAATAATTGCTCCGAGCATTATTTTTCTCCACGGTAAAAGGCAGAGGCCAAATCCTAAGTCAAAGTCCTAAAACATGTTAAAGCCCCAAAACCAAAATTTTAATGCCTAAACCAACGTCCTAAAGCCCAATTAAAAAAAGGAACCTATAGGCACTCCTCCGCACCGTAAAAATTAAGCCTGCGATTTTACACGGGTAAAAGCCTGAGGGCTAATTAGCTTCTTTAAAAGCTCCTGCAGTTTGGTCAAGCTTTGTCACTAACTTTGCTGCTAACTTCGCTACTAGGTTAAAGGATGTTTAAAAGCTTAAGCTTTTTGGTTTAAAGGTGGGGGCATCTTTTAAGTAAAAGTATAAGTCTTTTTTTTTAGGAGATGAAATTTACCTTTTGAGTCTGTGACCGACCCGCTCTTATGTTTTTTTTACAGTCATTTTATAAAGTTCGCTTAAGTCCCTGGACCTTTAAATTGCAGTATAAAAGTGGATTTGTCTTAAGACCTTAATCTTGGGATCTGGATGCCAAATTGCCAAATCGCCAAATCGTTAAAGCCTCACTAAAACCCCGGCCCAACCAAAGGCCAAAACCATGGCCGAAATTACTGTCCAAGCCACGGCCAAATTACTGCAAAACCAAAGCTTAAATGGCGTTATTTAAGCGGCGCCAAGTTTAGATAGTTCTTAACGCTAAGGCTTTAAGCCTAGGTTTGGGCAGTATTGGTACATTTAACAAGGCCCTGGGTCTAGGAAAAATTTTACGAAGAGAATAAGTGAAACCATGAGAATACAGAATAACTTTATTGTAATGCGTAGGGCGCTTTGGGGTAAAAAACCTCAGCTTTTAAACTTAAACTTTGGGGCTAGACTAAATCAAGTTTTGGGGGTGGGTTTTACTGGAACTATGAAATCGAATCAAGAATCAAATCAAAGGTCGAGTCTTAAAACGAGTTTAAAATCAAGGTTGGCTCCATTTTTAGCTTGTAAGCCAAATTCATGCTTTAACGTTCCATTATCATTTTTTAAGGGGCGCTTTTTACCAAGAGGCAATTTTTTACTTAAGTGTTGTTTTGGGGAGCGCGGAAGCAATTGGGGTTTATGTGGCTCGTGTGTTCTGTGGGGCGTTTTAGGACTAGGTAGTTTAAATTTAAACGTCGCTTGGTCAGAGGACGCATTTAAGGCCCCAACTACTTCAACTTTTAATGCGTCTAGCAATAGCCTTACGGTAACTCAAGTGGATAAGAGTGGATTATTAAAGTATTACCAAAAAGAAGGCGTTTTAGGCAAGGTTTCGTCAGGAGAGCTGTTCAACCGAGAAACGAGCAATAATGAAGCTGCCAGCTTAGTTGAAGCGCAAGCTACATTCTTAGCGTTAAAAGAGGAAGCTAAGAACGAAGGGATATTAGGATTAGGTAAGACCGAAGTTTTAAGTGCGCGTGAAATTGCTAAGCAAAGTATAGAGGCTCTCACCGCCAAAGAACCTACAAGTGGAACTAATACTCCAAGTGACAATTCTCAACAACCTAATGATAGTTCGTTACCCGTATGCTCTAATACGTCACTTCCACTTGAACGCATTTATAAATGCCAAGCGCCCATAGCGCAACGTAGCTGTAATCTTGGGCATCGGCTGTTTGCCCAGGCTTTAACTCCTATAGCTAACTTTTCTCAAGGCGGGAGCTTTGATTATAAGGACTTTGAGACTAAAACTCCTGGAAAGGGCACTTTTAGGGTGGGAGATTTAACTCAAGAGCGCGGAAGGTGCAAAGTCTTTACGACGAGTCGTACTTTTATTGTTGATAGCCCAGAGGCCATGCTTGGTTTATGGTTAACTAAGCTTGCTTATAAGGATTACGTGCGCCTGTCATTTAAGGTTGAGAATGTACCTACAGGTTATTACGAAGGTTTATTAGGTGTGAGTTTAAGCCAAGGTTCTAAAAGCTTAAGTACAAGTGCATTAGGGCAACCTGCTTTTAATCATGAAGCGGTTTTATTGCTTGAACCTAATGGTTATCTACCACCTATAATTCCACTTCCTAAAAGGAACGGAAAAACAGTGTGCTATGGTGATGGTTTAACTACGCAAACACTTAAGCGAGATATTTGGCCCGAAATCATGGCGCAAGTGCCATCAAAGTTTAAAACCACTCCTTTTATGTTGACCATAAAAATTGAAGTCTCAGTAGTGGGTAAGGGCTATGCATATGCAGATTTTGCTTTTGCTTACGACCTAGGCCAAATTTTAAAAGTTAATGATATTCCAACTTCATCTTTAGCGTGCTTAGAAGAAGTAGCCACTAAGCGGGCGCTTCAAGCTACATGTGTTTCAAGTTATGCGACGGATGGTACTTATGTAGGTGCAGGACCTGGGGCTTTTAGGAATCCTGATACTAGTTTGGAGTCAGCCCAAGGGCAATTTATAAAAAAGGATCAAATACCACTTCCGAGCGAACTTACGGCGTTAGATAGTTCTCTTAACTTGCTTAATACCATTAAAGCGCGTCCAGAATGTAGGTTATGGCAAATTTATTACGATGTCCCTGAGCTTAACTTAAATGAAGCTAGTTTAGAGTATCAAACTTACGTAAAAACTGCCCCCAAAAACCAAGCGCTAGAGGCTCAAGTTCAATCGAACGAAATTTCTACGGGGCAGGTTCAAGCGAGCCAAGTTCAAGGGAGCCAGGTTCAAACGTTTCAAAGTAATTCTATTGATAAGGCGCAGGATTTACCAGCATGTGCTGCGGCTTGGCCCCAAAATTACCATTGTGTTGAGATCAATCAAGAAATCATTGAAGAGCCCGTAAGTAACTTTGCGCTTAAAGATTTAGACGCCCAAACTAATCCTAATTTAAGGACCTCGCCCTCAACGGTATCTTTATCGACCGCATCACCATCCGGTTCACTTGCTGTGGCCGAGCCTCAAAAAAGGTTGGTTAAAACCTATGCTTGCACTTTAAAGTGCCAAGCAAGCGAGGCCCCGCCAATAAAAGTGGATGAGTTTTTGGTAAAGGGGGCGTGTCACGTGGAGAATAAAAAGGTTTCACAAACACAGCACTACCTAAAAAAGCAGGATTTTCCGTGTGAAGAATTTTACGACGAACAAACAGGGTATAGCGATAATTGCGCCCTCTATACGCAAAATCCCAATTGCACGCAAATCCAAAGTACTTGTTTAGATGATGATAGCGCGCGCCTTAGTGTTGATCATAATGGCACGGAGCTCATGACTGAATGTGGCTTAAAGAGTGTGGTTTATCGCTGTAAAGAACCTCAAATTTTAAAAGCAGGTGATTTTAAGCAAGAGGTAGTCTGCGCTACTTCATTAAAAGATGAAGTACCATGTTTAGGACTTGAGTGCGTAAGTGATGAGCTACCTACAATTACAGCACAAGAACGGTCCAACCGTGGACAAGCTCTTGGGGGAATTGGGCTGATGGCATATATGCAGGATGATATGAATTGCCAAGCGGGAGTTTGTCAGATTTTTACCGGCCAAGATCATACTTGTCGGTGTGGGATTAAAGGGAGTTTTGATTGCTGTAGCATCAAAACTCAGGTTACAGCTCAGGATTACATTCGACTCTCATCGTATATCATGACACTTGAAGCGGCTGCCGCGCTAGTTAAACATGAAGTGGCAGATTTTGGGAGTTGGAGTGCAATTGGCGGTGGGAGTGGTGGACTTATAAGCTCAGAGCTAGATTCCTTAATAGGAGCTTATGCCAAAACTGGGTTAGAAACGGTGCGTTCATCATATTTACAAAAACTAACCACTAAAACAGCAAACCTCGTGGAGCAGTTGTTTGGCAAGGAAATGCGTGATCGCATTTTTGTAGAAGGGGCGGCAGGCAGTGCTTCAAGTAGCACAACATTGCACCCAGATGTTTTAAATAGTGCCCAAGGGCTCATGCAGGCTTATGTCGCGTACAAGCTTGCAGTTGCAGCTTATGAGATCATAAACGATTGCCACACGAATGAATACGAAACTTCGATGCGCCTTAATATGAATAGTTGTTTGTATTTACGAAGTGAATGTGACCACAAATTGTTAGGACGCTGTTTAGTGCGCAAACGCCACTATTGCTGTTACAACTCCCCATTAGCCCGCATTGTCATGGCGGGCTTAAAAGACCAAGGATATGCCGGTTCGGACTGTAGGGGCATTAGTGCGACGGAATTACAAAATTATGACCTCGGTCTAATTGATTTTAGTGAATGGAATAATATGGTTAGTCAAAGCCAACTTTTACCTGCAGAAACAAGTAATCTTGACACCATTACCGGAAGCGGGAGTGCGCTTAATACGGGAACTCGGGCTGATGCGGCCATAAGGGCGCAAGGGCGAGTTTTGGAACTTGAGACTACTGTTAAAAGCTCCAAGGAATAAAGAAAGGAAAAAGAAGGCTTGGGCTCATAGAGAAAATAAAATAGGAGTGAAATTTTAAACCAAGGTTACAGAATATTTATAACGCAAAAAAATCCACCTTAAATGGGTAGCTCCCAAAGAAGGTGGATTTTAAATTACCGTAAAACGCTATGGTCTATCGTTATTAGTACAAACGAATCCAACTATTACGCACCATATTTGGCATTGAGGTGGCAGGAATAGAAATTTCACCAATACCACTTGCTGCGTTATTTGGGTTATCATGCGTACTGTGCAAAACTAGATTACCATTATGTAGGGTGACGGAAAGTTCGTTACTAAGGCCGGCCATAGATGCTACCACTTTAGTTTTTCCTGTTTTAGGATTAATCACATAAAGGGTAGAGCTACCACCTGCTTCACAATCTGCCGCTGCTTTAGGGATGGAGGTTGTGAAGTATACGTTTTGTCCTATGGCTAATGGAGCGCGATAAAGACGTTCACCATTGTATGTACCATGAGTATCAAAAGGTTTGTACCAGCCCTTATTGTACTTGGTTCGATCTGTGCCACCATTGTCGACAAATGTCCAATAGTCCTTGCAAAATGAATTTGTATTGGTTGAATCTAAAGATTCATTGTCGCAATCAGATTGTTTTACTAACTTATACAAGTCGTTTTCAGTAAGCATTACATCGGCAGTTGCAGCTTCATTGCTATCACGTTTAATAGCGTAAATTGCATTAATAGTATTTTGAGACTCCTTGGTTGCATCAAACGGAGTCCAATATGAACCGGTCCCAAAAATTACAGTATAACCAATACCATTAAGTTTGCTAACGGCAGGACGAGCTGTAATTGGTTTGTTACTGCTACCTGTATAGAATATTTTTTTAGGTAAATAACTTTTTTTATCCCCGGTGATAGAACAATCTTTCGAGTATTCTAGAGCCACACCCCAACATTGAGGTTTGCCACTTACTTCACCATCGAGTTTAATTTGGTATAAATACCCGTCGGTGTCTCCAGCAAAGAGCGCTACAGGTTCTACGCCAGTAGAAGACTGGTTAGCATAAATCTCAATTGGGGATATAGCACGGTGGCTGTTTGCCGGTTCACTATACTCAGACTCATCTGATTCATTGAGTGATTTATTGAGCTCAATTGCAGAAACAATTTTTGGAGTGTTGGTATTTTCTGAATTAAGAGCATCAACTACATAAACCCCTGGAGTTTTGGCATCATAACCACTTGAGTAAATCAAGTAATCCTTTGTAGCTGTGGCGTAATACACTGGGGCTTCACGGAACTTGCCAACAAATGAGGAAGTATTTTCAGTGAGTTCCCACTTATAAATCGAATCAAGGTTAACACTTGTCGAATTTGACTCAAAGAATTGAGTGATATTTAATAAGTACCCTCCTTTATAGTTCAGACCTAAGCTACCGTAGAGATAAACATTACCATTACGTGTAAAGTATTTTGGAGTTGAATCTACAAAGAACTCATGACCATAATCTAATTCTGAGGTCTTAATAATACTTTGCTGCACAGCGCTTGGAATGAAGGAGAAAAGAGGGGTGCCGTCGTCGCCAATAAGGTGCAACATACCATCATTTGCTCCAACTGCTAAAACAATCTTCCCTCCAACCTTTATTACTGCAACGTCAGAGTTTACGATATCGCCAAGGACAAATGGAGTTTTTTCATCATCCTTTAAGCGTTTACGTAAAACTATCTTGTCTGAATCTTCTTCAAGATCTTCTGCAGTCCCTTCATGGTCGTGGTTACCTAAAAGCCAATCAATAAAATAACGAGCTTTACGGGCATTACCTGGAGCAAAAAGCTTAGTTAAATTAGTTTCCTCTGTGCTTTCGAGGTCTTTATCTACTTCGACTTTAATTAGTTTTTCTTTTTCTGGATCATAGGTTGCAATTAAACGGTCATCAGGATCGACGGCAACAAACGTGTCAGAAGCTTCCCATTCAATGCTATTTAAGTTGTAACCACCGTCAGCCGCAACTTTGGCTTTATAGATATTGCCGTACCAATTTGTTGGGTTATAAGAAGTTGCGTAAACTGCAGTACCTTCTGTCGTGGTTGTGGTAGCAGGCACAAATGAAGAAGATGAGTGGTTGCCAGACAAAAGCTGTTTAATTAAGAGATTTAAACTCTTACGGAATTGAGCTGGATTATGCACATAAGCAAAGTTGTCCTTTGGATCCGCATCAGTGTTTTTAATCTTATCTGCTTTGACTTTAGGACCACCGGCTTGAGCTGCGAACCATAATGGAGATTTTAACCACACATCATTAGTTGAAGAGCTAGTGGATACCTTGAATATACGGCTAGAACTTATAATCCCTTTTCCATTGTTATCTTTTTTGACACGCACTTCATCACCAAGTAAACGCCATGAATCAGGGCTATCGGTAAGGGTGAAGAATTTGCCGCCGGCATATTGCGAGAATTTATAGCGTGGCATGTAATATACAGGCACACAATTGTCACTTAAGGTGTGTGAGTCAGACGCATCACATGCATTTCCTGAGTTATCCCCGCCTAATTTAAGAATGTTTGTATAGTAGTTGTCTATACTAGTGTTGTCAAAATAATTAGAGGTTGTTGGATCATTAAGCGCGGTGTTCACAATGCAATCTAAAAAGCTTGCTTTTTCCTTGCCTTCGCATGTTGAAAACGCGGCATCACTAATGTAATTATCTAAAGCATACAAGTTGCCTTGTAAGCTACTTTGATCATCTTTATTTTTTTCGTGTTCAAATATATAGTCATATTTAGCTAAGTCGATATAGGTTCCGCTATAATCGACCCCAGTTATGGTGTAACCAGCATGTTGAACAGCATAGCCATCGGCGTTTTCGTTAGTTAGTATTACCTGAATATAAGCCGAGTTGCCACTTTTGTATACTTTGTATTTGTAACCAACAACCCAGTCCATGTCAAAGTCTGAACCGTATTCGAAATCTTCAAAATTTACATGGAACCACCCTTCGCTATTTTTCACGCCATCTTCTTGCACGTTGTATTGTACGTAAAAACCTGCAATTTGGTTAGTGGATTGGTATTGGTAATTATCGTTTTGAGAAGCATCATCTTCGCTAGGTTTTGTTATTTTAGCTGAAGCTTCAGCCGGAGTTTTGGCTAAAGGAAGCAATCTTACATAATAGGTAGTACCACTAATGTTTACTGGAATTTTAATTTCAGCAACATTTGGTTTCATCGCCAAAATAAAAGTTTGCATGTTGAAATCAATGGTTTTTTCTTCGCCACTTTTGGTGGTGTATGTGTTTGAAAGCGTGGTGGCGCTATCTGAATCACCACGAAATAGTGCAGCTACCCCTGCAACATTGTAAGAGCCATAGCTAAAAGCTTGGGTTGGGGCCAAACCAGTCACTTCACTTAAATTACTGATGTATTTTACTGTTGGCATTGCTTTATAGCGTTGTTCATCATTGGTAGCGTTTGAATTTGAGGTGAGGCCAACCAAGTATTTACCTTCAACGTTAAATTTACTTTTGAGCTTGTCGATAATTTGGGTAGCGCTAGAAGAATAGGAGCTACTATTAGGCACATTGGCATTAATTGCATCAAAGGATGGCGTTTCATCGGAGATCACAAAACTATATGCTTTAGCGCAGTAGTTATCTTCGTTGTAAGGGTTTGTTTGTGGAACACATCCTAGGCCGATACTATCTTCGCGAGCAGAACCATAAGGTGCTGTACCTTTTTCGACAGGTTTATTTTGAAAGTAATTACCGCTTTGATAGAGTAACTCCGCAATAGGATTACCCCAATCGCCACAAGTTGAAAATTCTGTTGATTTAGCGCTATTCATATCTTTAAGAACAGCTTTTACCCCACCATTTTCTGCGGAGCGACTGCAATCTGGATAGTTATGGTTGTCGTTCGTAACATCGTAGCTGCCTTCAACATTGCCAGTAATGCCAGTAAGGTTATGTTTGTATATTCTAAATTGGTCTAAAGCTCCAGCAAAACCGTAGCGTTTGCCAGCGTTTTCTTTATATATTAACGCCCCTGTTTCTTGGTCATACTCATCATTTTTATTGCTGATGTTATCGCGAAGCAAGGCACCACTACGATTTGAATCCCAACCGCCTGTAATCAATCCAAATAGCATTCTTGGGTTTGTACCCATGCCATATTTTTGAATGATGCCTTCAGGTTGGTAGTAGTTAACGCCACTCGAGGAATATTTTACACAATTGTTATTGTATGTGGAAACGACTGTCGGGTTACAAGCAACAACTGACAAGGCATAGTCATCTTGTCTAGTTGTAGTATTTTTTAAGGCCCCAGGATGTCTAAAATTCAACTGATCACTACTTTGCTGGCTAATCCAATCCCATAGAGAATCTTTACCATTTGGTGAATCTTTGCTTCCAGGGATGTTGGCGTTTTTACTTTCCACAACCTTTAGCCAAGCAATACCACCTTCTGGGTTAAAATTAGCAGGATAAACCCCAAAAAAGAATGCGTTGTTACCGGAATATGGCGTGATTTCAGAAATATCGATACTTGGCTTTTTAGGGAAGTTGTCATACATGCCGTTGGCAAAAACCTTACCCCAAGCATTCGAGTCAATCACGGTTTTGGTGTGTTCAAGAATGGCACTCTTTTCGTTATTGTTATTGTTCCAATTGTAATAATCCTGGGCTTCATTAGTTAATTTTCTAGAACCTCCATATAACGCCATTTTAATAACGTCTAAGCGTGAAGAGGTAATGTAGTTTAAGAAATTACCGAGCCATTTAGCATTAGAGTCAGAAACGCCCTTACAAGTATAGACTTTTTGTTCTTGATTTGTGGTAGTATTTGCTTGGGCAAGAGGAATCCATAATCCATCATCTTTTCCTTTTTTATAGTCGTAACATATGTCGCTACTATACATCCCTTCGTAAATAAACTCAGGGTGGTAGTAGGTATAAAGGTCACCCTCATCGTTTTCGATTAATGGGGTGTAATCGGAATAAGCTGCAGTAAATAAATTATGGTCTCGTCCCATTACAAACATGACATTAGGAGCAGCAGCATTGATCTTAACCCCAAGAGGTTCCTTAGACGGAGATTTATCAGCTGTAGTAGTGTCTGTGGCCAAAGCAAAATTTGGGTAAAAAGAAGCCGATAAAGCACATAATGTCAATCCTATATGCCAGGCTAATTTAGAAATTCGCAACATATGTTTCCTGTAATTATTGTTTTTAATTGTAGAAGAAGACCATTGTAAAAAAAGATACAATTTTGTGATCTAATTATAAAAAAAAGACTAAATTAAGTCAAGAAAATTGGATATATAACTTCACAAATAATTAACAACGTGAGCTAATTCGAAAAATGTGGGTATAAGTTTTTTTTATAAGTGTTTAAAGCTTTTGCGAGTAGTGTAAAGTTTTGGGGTAAAAGAATTAGCTTGTAATTTAGTTTTAAACCGGCGCCATGAAGTTAACAAAATATTAACACTAGTGTTTGTAACATTTTTGATTTTTTACTCAAATTGTTAAACTTTTCTCATATGATCTTAGATATGATTTTTTTATAAAAATTCACGTGCCTAAATACTCACGCCAAGACAAAATTCATCCTCCACTAAACCTTCGAAAATACAAATTCGTAATTTCGTTAAAGAAAAACCTGCCGGGATGTTTGGTCTCTGAATGTAAAAGTGTGTAAACCCAGGCTGGGATGCTTTAAAAGAGAAGTCTTGGAAAAAGAAGCTTGAAAAAAGAGGCTTGGAAGGGAAGCTTTGATAAAGTGTTAGTGCCAAACTGAAAATGTAGAAATTCGCCAAAGTGAAAATGTCGTTTTTTCACCTAAATTTTCATCTAAAATTTCCAAGCGCTGTTTAGCCAAAACCTCGGTTTTGGCTAAACCAAATAACCGAGGTTTTTAAAAACATTTAAGTATAAAGATACTAAGGTGTTAGGGCTAAGTTTAGCCTATAACTACCATTTAGCCTAAGAGACTTAAAGCCAACTGTGGACGTTGGTTAGCCTGACTTAAGATGCTCTGAGAAGCCTGCTGGATGATGCTCTGCTGAGTCATGTTCGCAGTTTCGGTGGCAAAGTCAGTATCACGGATACGGCTACGAGCGTCGCTTACGTTTTCAGAAACGTTAGACTGGTTTCTGATAGTTGATTCAAGACGGTTTTGCACGGCCCCAAGTTCGGCACGCTTTGAGTCAACAGCGCCAATGAACTTATCGATATTGCCAAGTACGGCTTGAGCACCTTCAGCTGTAGATATATCAAAAGTTAAACCATTAGCGTCAGCTGTGCCATCGGAGAGCTTGTTTTGAGCAAAGCCTGTGACTGTACCTGCTGCACCTGTAAGTTTCATTGAAGCTGCCATACTAGCAACACTATAACCTTGACCAGCAGCACCGCCATCTTTTTTAGCACTCATATCGATTGAAATAAGCTGATTAGCGTCAGCGCCTACCTGGAAGCTGATAGTTTTAGCATCGGTAACTTTGCCCGCCGTTACAACCCCACCGGCTGCTACGGTTGCTTGGCTAGAACCTGCTAAAATCTTTTCCCCACCAAAAGTGGTATCGTTAGAAATACGGTCGATTTCTGAACAAAGCTGGTTAACTTCTTCTTGAAGAGCGGTACGGTCTTTGGCTGAGTTGGTGCCGTTCGCACTCTGAAGAGCCAAAGTACGGATACGCTGGTACATGGTGGTCATTTCGTCCATTGCGCCTTCAGCGGTCTGAGCGTAAGAGATCCCATCCTGAGCGTTACGGTTACCCTGTTCAAGACCGTTAATCTGAGAAGTTAAACGGTTAGAAATCTGAAGACCGGCAGCGTCATCTTTAGCACTATTGATACGAAGACCAGAAGCTAAACGCTTGTAGGTGGT
>UQCV01000066.1 GCA_900539665.1 uncultured Succinivibrionaceae bacterium
CGCGAAATTAAACGGGCCCAAATCATTAAACTAACAAAAATTTGGTCTCTAGCATGTAAAAAGCTCGCTAAGTAAGCGAGCTTCTAGGTGGCAATAGCGTAAAAGCCTAAAGCGTAAATAAAACGGTAGCTTATGATTAGACGTTTAATCAAAAAGCTAAAGTTAGACATTAGTAGTTGATGCTAACGCCGGCAAAGAAGCCATCGGCTTTGGCATGGACGTTAAGATCTTCAATGTCGTCGCCAGAGAGATAGAATTTACGGTAACCAACCTCAACTGCGGTATCGATAATATCGGTGTCTATAGCTTTCCAGCCTGCGGCAACTTCGTAATCGTAAATGGCATAATCTTTGATCCCAAAACCTGCCACGTCACCTTTAATAAAGAAATTGAAAGGTAGATTTACTTCAGCGGCAGCGTAAGGAAGCGGTAACGCTCCTTTTATGTCAGCGCGGGCGCTTTCGGTTTGAGTCCAACCGGCAATTTTAAAATGGCCAATTTTTACATCGAGACCAAGAGAGGCGGAGAAGATTTTGTTGTCAAAGATGTTGTAATAAGGAATTACATCATAGTGAGTAAGGGTAGTTTTGGTGTGAACGAAATCGGAATCAGAATACACCACATCGTCAATTTTAATCGAACCTGTAATAGCGGTGCCGGCAGTTCGTTCTAAGTCAGTATATCTAACCTTTAAGTTAGGTAGAATGGAGATATTGTGTTCAAGTTGAGCCCAGATAACAGGTTTGTAGTCATGGTCACTGTTAAAGGAGTTGGTGGAACCTTGGTAACGAGCTTCAATTTTTAGATCCTCATTCCATGCTTGCGCGCCGACGGTTAAATCAAATGCTTGAGCTGGAGTTATAGCTAAAGCCGCCCCGGCACACGCACCTGTGAGAATAATGGTTTTTAAATTCATGTTGTCTGCTCCTTATTATTGTTAGACAAGCTTATTTGCTTAGAATGGGCCTCAAAGTCTCAAGCCTATTTAAAATATAAAGCTCAATCTTTACTTAAAGCACCTTTTTAAAATACCTTGATTAAAATACCTTGACTTGTACAAAAACCAAAGATATGTAGGTAAATTTGGTGAGATACTACAACTTTTAATGAACGCTAAAGATGTTTTTGTGACAGCGATTTTACTTTTAAGGCCAAGCCAATTTATAAGACAAAATCTTTAAATAGGACTAAACCAAAACCTAAAGTAAGTTAGATTAAACGAAGTTTTGGGAGTGCTATGGCTCCTTTAAGTGGCCATTAGAGATTTGGGTTAAGAATTGCGTTTTTTAGGCAATAAAATTTTAATGCCTTGTAGTTGAAATGGTGTACGATGTTTATAGATGAAATGGTGTACGATTACAAGCTACACTTGGCAATCAGAACCCCACGGGCTTGCCCGTGGGAGTAGTCAGAGCTTAAAACTTAGCGAGAACTTTTAACTAGACGCTTAAGCTAAACGCCTAATCAAACAAGGCTAACAATGGCTTTAAATTTATCAGCCTAAAAGGAGCAGTAATGCTAAATTTTACTTACGAAAATCCAACTAAAATTGTTTTTGGTAGAAATAAGGTGGTTGATCTTAAGGAGCTCGTACCGGCTCAAGCTAAGGTCATGATTACTTATGGTGGCAATAGTGCAGAACGCTCTGGCTTACTTGATGAAGTGCGAAGCGTAATTGGCGAACGCATTGTCTCTGAATTTGGGGGGATTACGGCTAACCCTAAGTTTGAAAGGTTAATTGAAGCTTTACCAATTATCAAGGAACAGCATGTAGATTTTTTGTTAGCAGTAGGTGGGGGTTCTGTCATTGATGGAACTAAGTTTATTGCCGCAGCTGCGATGTTACCAGCTAACCAAGATCCTTGGACTCTTTTAAGTGAACATGCCAAGATAGAAGCGGCTTTACCTTTAGGAACTATTTTAACCTTACCAGCTACCGGCTCTGAAATGAATGGTAATGCGGTAGTGTCTAGACTTTCTACTGGACAAAAACTCGATATGCATGGCATTTTGTTGTACCCACGTTTTTCGATTCTCGATCCTGAATATACCTTCTCTTTACCACCAAGACAAATTGCTAATGGCATTGTAGACAGCTTTGTTCATGTTGCTGAGCAGTATTTAACTTATCCGGTAAAGGCTGATATTTCAGATCGTTTTGCGGAATCTGTAATTGCGGTACTCTTAGAACAAGGTCCACAAACTTTTAAGAATCCACATGATTATGAAAGCCGCGCTAACTTTATGTGGGCAGCTACTATGGCTTTAAACGGCTTGATTGCCGCCGGAGTGCCTGAAGATTGGGCTACTCACTATATTGGGCACCAAATTACGGCTCTTAAAGGCATTGATCATGGGCGGACTTTGGCTGCAATATTGCCATCTTTGCTACGTTATGACCAAAAAAACAAACAAGAAAAAATCCTGCAATTAGGTAATCGCGTTTTGGGGACCACGACAGTAGAAGATACGATTAAAGCTATCGAAAACTTTTTCTTGAGCTTAGACGTGCCGGTATCTTTAAAGGCTTATGATTTTACGGCAGCTGATGTTGAAGCTGTTATTCATACATTACAAATATCTGGCTTAACCGCATTAGGAGAAAAGAAGCAATTTGGCTTAGACGATGTCAGAGCTATTCTTGAAATGGCGATGAAAGCTTAAGTTTGTAGCTATAGCTGTTTATGACTCCATAGGGTAAAGAGCTAAAAAATTCCAAAGCTTAAAAGTTCAAAAACTTAAAAGCTCAAAAAGCTCCAACAGTTTAGTTTTAGGTACAAAACGAAGTTAGTTCACACCGTTTTAGCCTTGCTCTATCGTTTAGCGTTAAAACTTTATAGCTACTGAAATCATTGGCCTAAACACAAAAAACATCCGGATTTCTCAAGCGAAGAAGTCCGGATGTTGTCGTTTTAATTTTAGTATTTAAGCCGGTAATTTAAACCAAACGGCTAGCCGGTTGGTCGGCTTTTATTCTGAAACCTTTACGCCATCTTCTGTGCCAACGATAAGCACATCAGCGCCACGAGCTGCGAAGAGACCTACGGTAACTACGCCTGGGATTGCATTGATAGCTTTTTCGAGAGCCTTTGGATCGGTAATTTGCATGTCATGAACATCGAGAATGTGGTTACCGTTGTCGGTCACACAACCTTCACGGTAAACAGGACGCCCACCAAGCTTGGTGAGTTCGCGGGCAACATGAGCTCGAGCCATTGGAATTACTTCAACTGGTAAAGGGAATTTACCGAGAACTGGAACAACTTTAGAATCGTCAACGATACAAACAAATTTCTTTGCTACCGCTGCTACGATCTTTTCACGAGTAAGCGCAGCGCCACCGCCTTTGATCATATCCATAGTTGGATTGATTTCATCAGCGCCGTCAACGTAGATATCAAAGCTTTCAACATCGTTTAAATCGAATACAGGGATCCCGATCTTCTTAAGTCTTTCAGTAGAAGCAACAGAGCTAGATACAGCGCCCTTAATGTTGTCCTTCATAGCTTCAAGGCCATCGATAAAGAAATTTACGGTTGAGCCGGTGCCTACACCGATGATACTGCCTGATTGCACATACTTAAGTGCTTCAGTTGCAGCGTGTTGTTTTTTGGTATTCTGAGTCATATGCGACAAGTACTGATGATTGAGGATTGAACCAAGGAGTTGAGAAACTCCGTTCCAGAGAAATTTGCTGTAATTATACAACTATTTGGACTTTGATCAATTAATTCTGAAGAAGATCACGCTATGTGTAACTAAGTGCAATGTGACATCCTCCCCCACCTATAGAGGTGGGGGACTTCTTGCCGAGTTCCGTTTATAGCAAGGAAAGCCCTAAACTTTGCGTTTATAGATAACCCCTCTTTTCACAAGTTTGAAAAATCACCAAAACACTTGTAAGAATGCGCCTTTCGGGGTGTATTCTTTATTTTTCTCTGCTATGTCAGATAGGTCATTAAGATATTTATGGGGCGTTTCTATGCTTGTAAATCCACCCAAATTAGAATCATTCATTCTTATACGCGCCCGCAATTTCTATGGTCTTTCCCCCTATAAAAATGGGTGGAACGCAGAAGACAAACGTTCATACTGCCTGCCCGGCTCTACTAAGTGTGCAGGCAATACTTATTTCATGCGTTTTTGGGGCGAAGCCTAAAATGCCTTAAAAAGCTTATTCTTCTAGGCCGTAGCTTGAAAACACGATATCTCTTGTTGGGGTGATAATTTCAGGTAGTGGCACGTCCCAAATTTCGGTTGGTAAGGCATCAACTTCTTGAATATCGAGGGCTAAGCCGATAGGGTATGGCCCAGTATGATCTTGGTGATAAGTCTGTAAGGTACGATCGTAATATCCGCCACCCATGCCTAAACGGTTACCCTCGTGGTCAAATGCAACCATAGGTGTAAAGAGAATGTCGATGCGGTTAAGAGGGATTACGTACTGTACGTTAAGTTCAGGTTCAGGAATATTGTACTTATTTTTAACCATGATGGTGTTAGCATCGTAGTTCATAAATAGTAGATTACCTTTTGAGAAAGGATGGAGTACCGGTAAGGCTACTTTTTTGCCTCGTTTTAAGCACCAATCAATTACCCCGGCTGTATCAATTTCACCGTCGACACTAAAGTAAAGCGCTACACATTCAGCTTTTTGAATGCGTTCACTACGGGCAAATTGATCGATAAGCTGTGATGAGTAATGGGCGTGAAGTTCCGGACTAATTGATTTACGGAGGTCACGGATTTTCTGACGGAGCAGGGGACGAGAAGTAGGCATGGATACACCCTTATATACTAAGCTCGATTTTTAACTCTAGCGCGAGGTTTGGAGCATAAAGATAGGTTGAGGTTCTTTGTTTGGGGCTAAAGTTAGTTTGTTCCAGTATTTTTGGACAAAATTTTTAAAGCAAATTAAGTTCAAATGTGTACTGTTAAAACCAGAAAAACCAATACGTCTTAAACGTATAATTAATAATGTTACCAAACAAAGGTTGCTATCTTAGGCTAACGCATGTGCTTGAAGAGTTAAGATCAAAAAGATCCAAAAAAAGCCAAAAGTATAGAAAAAATAGAAAAGTGATAAATCTACAAAGCAAAAGCTTAGGGAAGGGCAAATAAAACTGGAACCTCAAGATGCCGGTTTGATCTGAAACCTTGAACCCTAAAGTTCAAAGCGGGATAAATTGTTCCGGTGCTAGGCTTCCTACTACGGGGCAGGCATGCACACCTACCGGATGAATCTTCCCTAAATCTGTATGTATCGGCTCAGGGACATAATCAATGTGCCGACACCTTGAGGAATGAGGTGGTCCAGGTTTAATAAGCGCCTTCTATCTTTGCTAGAAGGTCTTTTATCTTCGCTGACCGTGATTTAACTATATTTGAAAACTCCTCTAATTGCAAATCCTTTAGGAGCAATTCGTGATAAATGTCTAAAGCGGTTAAGATTGCAACACGTTCGAGAGAAAAAGATGGCACATTTTTGCGCAATTCAAGAATGGAGGCTTCAACTTTTCTGGCGGCTTCTTCAAAAATGGCGGCTTCCCCAGCACGGCAAGTGAGCTTTTGGTTGTAGCCCATAATCTTAACGTTGATAGTTTCGGTAGGTGGTTCTTCTTCCGTCTGTGAAGTGGTCATGGCAGCAGAAGCTGAAGTTGCAGATGGTTTATTATCGGTTTGAAGAGGGCGTGAGTTACCGCTGCCCCCTAAACCAGAATTTTGGTTGGCATAAGAATTGGAGGACTGATTCTCTGACGGGAAATTAGCTTCCGGTTGATTGAAGATATCGGTCATATGGTTCTCCTTTGATCTTAATCTTAGTTAGACAAGCTTTAATGTTTATCTTGATAAGCATTTAGTAGACGTGCACTTGTCAGGTAGATATTTATCGAATAAACATTTATCGAATAAACATTTATCGAATAAATATTTGTCTACATAAATATGTAGGCATGAACATGCCTAAAAGTAGCAGGAAACTTTAAATAGATTTATAGGTTTAGAACATTAATAGAGTAAGTAAATTTACATCTGTTTATATTTTACTGTAAACCTTTGTATTTAAATAATTTCAAGGCTGTATTTAGCTTAAATTCGTGAACCTGGTCCGGCTCTAAATCTTAAATTTACACGGTGAAATAAATTTTTTCCAAAGACCGGAGCAAATTTTAAAAGGCATTTGTTAAATGCTTGCGGAAGTTTAGTAAAACCTTTAAAATGCACGCCGTTCGGCGTGTCCTCTAAAAAAGGTCATAAAGTACTGTTTTTATCTAAAATCTCCAAGAAGACTCCTTCCTCTTTAGGTGGTGAGTAGTTCACGAGCACAAAACTCCATTATTAGTACAGCCGAAAATTATCTCATTGTCGTGAGACAATATGTTCGGTGCCGTGAGGCCCGCATCGCAATAATTAGGAATCTCATATGAGCGAAAAACTCCAAAAAGTATTGGCACGTTTCGGGGTCGGTTCCCGTCGTGACATGGAAGAATATATAAAGAATGGTCGTGTAAGTGTTAATGGAAAACTCGCAACCTTAGGCGATCGCGTTGAAGAAGATGCAGTGATTCGTGTAGACGGTCAAATCGTTAAGACCGCAACTGCAGAAAAACCAGTTTGTCGAGTGCTTATCTATAACAAGCCTGAGGGGCAGATGTGCACCAGTAGCGATCCACAGGGGCGTCCAACAGTATTTGATCGTTTGCCATCGGTGCATAATGGCCGTTGGCTTTATATCGGTCGTCTCGATATTAACACCTCTGGCTTACTCTTATTCACTACTGACGGTGAACTTGCAAATGGCTTAATGCACCCACGTAATGAAGTAGAAAGAGTATACGCCGTACGTGTATTTGGTGAAGTTAACGCTGAACATCTTGAAAAACTCCAAACAGGAGTTGAACTTGAAGATGGGGTAGCTCATTTTGATAAGGTTATTTTTGCGGGCGGCGAAGGTATCAATAGATGGTACAACGTAGTCCTCAAAGAAGGTCGTAAGCGTGAAGTTCGTCGTTTGTGGGAAGCTTTAGGTTTACAAGTTAGCCGCTTAAAGAGAATTTCTTACGCTGGCATTGAACTTGGTAAATTACCACAAGGCGGGTGGGAAGAATTACCACTTAAAGATGTAAACGCTTTACGTGCTTTAGCAGGTTTACGTCCAGAAACTCGCAGTGTAGTAAATGAAGCTGCCGATAAAGATCGTGGCGGTGACGATGTTCGTCGTGAATTCTTAAAGCGTCGTCAAGTATCTCATGCGATTGAACGTTTTGAAACTAGAACCGGTTTTGGTCGTGGGCGTAAAAAAGATTTTGAGGCTAAACCACGGGCTGGAGCGGAACGTACTAACTTTGCGCCAACTGCCAGCTTTATGGATGAAGAACGTAGTTTTGCGGCAGAAAATGCTGCGGAACGTCGTTTTAGTCGTAACGAAGGCCGTAGTCAGGGTAGAAGCTTTGCTACTCGTAATCGTAATGGCGAAGAAAACAAATTTACTAGAGGCGCGCGTTTAGCAAGCGATCGCCAAGAACGTAGTGGTCGTGATTTTTTTAAGGCTGCATCTTTTGAAGAAAAGCGTTCTTCAGGGCGTAAATTTGGAGACCGCAAGTTCGAAGGTCGCTTCGAAGGTAGAAGCTTTGGGGATCGCAAGTTCGAAGGTCGCTCCGAAGGCAGAAGCTTTGGGGATCGTAAGTTCGAAGGTCGTTCTGAAGGCAGAAGCTTTGGCGATCGTAAATTTGAAGGCCGCTCAGAAGGCAGAAGCTTTGAAGGACGTAGAGGTCGCAGTTCATTTGGGCGCTCTGAAGGTCGCAACGGTTCTGAATATGGGCGTAAGAGCTTTGATGGCGGGCGTGAACAACGCGAGGGTCGCGATGTAGGAACTCGCCGTCATGAAGGTTTTAACCGTAACGGTGAAGCTCGTGGAGCACGTAGTTTCGGTAATCGTGGTCACGGCGGACGTTCTTTTAAGCGTGGTAACAACGAATAAACCTTAATTCCTTAACTAAGGTAACTCGCAGCCTCAGTCACTAAAAGTACTGAGGCTTTTTTGTTTATCATCTTCTTTAGGTGGTGAGTAGTTCACTGGCAGTTTAAGGACGGCGGCTAAGGATGGCGTTTAAAATAGCCCTGTTGGGTTTTAAAATGAGTCCACCAATACTTAAAAGATTATTTATTGGCAATAAAACCATCGGTTTGGCGCTGCCACAAACCGGCGTAAATTCCACCTTTAGCAATTAGTTCGGCATGGGTGCCGGTTTCGGCGATAACCCCATGATCAAGGACAATTAGGCGGTCCATTTGGGCAATGGTTGATAAGCGATGAGCCACGGCAATTACGGTCTTGTTTTCCATTAAGAGCTTGAGATTCTTTTTGATGGATTCTTCCACGTTAGAGTCTAGGGCGGAAGTTGCTTCATCAAGGACTAAGATAGGGGAATTTCTAAGAATGACGCGGGCTAACGCAATACGTTGGCGTTGGCCGCCTGAGAGTCTAACCCCGCGATCTCCGACTTGAGTATCAAAACCACTGTTCCCAAAGTTATCACTTAATTCTTCAATGAATTCAAGAGCGCAAGCGCGGTCTGCAGCTTCACGCAAACTAGCTTCGGCTAATTCATGTTCGCCACTTACAAAAACGCGACCATAAAGAATGTTTTCGCGGATAGAACGGTGTAGCAAAGAGGTATCTTGGCTAACCATGGCAATTTGGGATCTTAGTTCGTCTTGCTTAAAATTACGGATGTCAGTTCCATCTAGAAGAATACTGCCACTATTAACATCATAAAAACGTAAAAGTAGGTTTAGTAGGGTTGATTTACCACTGCCTGATTGGCCCACAATCCCAATTCTTTCGCCAGGTTTAATGGAGAGATTAAGGTGAGTAAATACCGGTACGCGCCCGTTGTAAGAGAAGTTCACATCCTTAAATTCGATGTGGCCTTTAATGCCCTCGGCGCTTACTGGAGTTTGTGGATCTTTGACTTCAAGTGGTTTGGCGATAGTTTGCATCCCATTTTGGACATTACCAATGTTCTCAAAAAGCATGCCTACTTCCCACATAACCCATTGGGATAAGTTGTTGATACGAATGGCTAAGCCTAAAGAAACCGCTACGGAGCCAACCAAAACTATGCCATTTTTCCATAAAAATAAAGACATGAGCACTAAGGCGGCGATCAAGAGATAGTTAATGATCTGCACACTTAGATCAAACTTGGTTACAAGTCGCATCATTTGATATTCAGAGGAGAGGGCGGAACGCATGATGTCACGTGCATATTCTTCTTCCAAGCGGTTTTTAGAAAACAGTTTAACCGTTTGAATATTAGCGTAACTATCGACAATCCCACCCATCATGACAGAACGACGTTCGGCATTGATATCGCTTTGTCTCCGAAGTTTAGGAATAAACACCGCCATAATGGTAACGTAGAGAGCTAACCAAATGAGTAGTAGTAACATCAAATGGTAGTCAGCTTCCCACAGCATACCAAGCATCGTAATAAAATAGACCACGATGTGAACGATAACATTGGTAAACTTTATGACTACTTCACGTACGCCTAGAGCTGTTTGCATAACCTTTTGCGAGATTCGGCCTGAGTAGTCGGAGGCGAAAAAGCCCAAGCTTTGCTTGAGGAGATAGAGGTGCATGCGGTAGCGAATTTGCATTGGATAGTTTGCTCTAATTGTTTGGTTTAAGAGCAAATGGTGCACCAAAGATAAAAGAGGCAAAATTACAACTACAAGCGCTAGAAAAGAAAGTACGGTAGTGCCACAGACTTCCCAATAGGTGCTAGTGGTGGCGACATTGAGTTCGTCAACGAATAAACCGATGTAGTAAAAAAATAGAGCTTCACCTAAGGCAATCAATGCGGAAATGATGGAGACGGCCACTAAAAATTTCCAGATACCACGGCTATAAAAGCGGATAAAACCAAAAAAGTTAGTTGGTGGTTGGTTGGTGTTTTCAGGGGTGGTGGATGCAGGCTTGGCACTCGAATCGCTCGCTGTTACTTGGTCTGGGAATGCATTGATAAGTCCTTCAAAATATTTCCACATTGCCGTAATACCTATACCATACCTTTTTAATTTTAACTTTTATCTTGGTGCCTATTGGGGGTTTATATTAGTTCGTCATTTATATTTACTTTAGACTTACTAGTTGGTAAGAAAAAATTATGACGCTTGATGTAAACCGTTTACATTATAGCGAATCATGTGATTCATTGATATTGTTTGCGCTGGTTTTGTGGTAGTAAGCCTTAAGAATTGTGTTAGTATTACGCCTTGATTAGTTTTTAATGCAAAATTTACAAGGTAGCATTTACGGAAGATGTATTACATGAAAGCTTCTACTTAGTATGAAAAATTTAAGCCTAGTTAAAAATGCTTAAATGCTTAAATGCTTAAATGCAGAAACCCCGTCTTATTTAAGCCCTTTAAAATTAAAAGGAGAAGGAACAATGCCAATGTATGCCGTCATTTCTGATATTCATGGAAATCCCGAAACTTTAAAAACCGCTTTACTTACGGCTAAAAATAAAAAAGCAGATTGGGTCTTACTCTTAGGTGATTTATTAAACCACGGACCTAGAAATGGATTGCCAGCAACCTACGATCCAATGCAAATTTCGGAAATTGTAAATGAAATCGCGCCTTTTACGGTGGCGGTAAAAGGCAATTGCGATAGCGAGGTTGATGAGATGCTAATTAAACTACCAATCAACTCTGTTAGTAACACCCTAATAATCGGTGGCCACAAGGCTTTTATGACTCATGGTCATCGTTTTAAACCAGAACAAGCAGCAGCCTATGGCTTGTCCGCAGGTGATATTTTTATGTCAGGCCATACCCATCAAGCAGTGCTAGAAGTTGATGCTAATGGGATTGTTATTTTAAATCCAGGATCTATTACTTTCCCAAAGTCTGCTAAAAATATTGCATGCTTAAAAAACAATCCGCAAAAAACAATGGCTTTTATAAATGAAGAAAAAATCTATTTAACCACAATAGAGGGTGAAGAATTGGCTTCATTGAACTTAGAACGTTAGTTTAGTAGGTTTTAGTTCAAGCAATAGGAAATTATAGTTTTAAGGCCACCTAACAGGAGGCCTTAACTTATTAATGAAATAAGGTCACGGTTAATGAAATTAGATTAATGTGACTTTGAGCAAAAATTGTACAATTTAAGTCACATTTTATAGATCAGTTGTATTCTAAAAAAAATGTGGTATCATAAGCCCATCTTTCAGGTGTCGCGGGGTGGAGCAGCCTGGTAGCTCGTCGGGCTCATAACCCGAAGGTCGTTAGTTCAAATCTAGCCCCCGCAACCATTCTTCAAATTCATCGTCTTGATGAACTTCTATTTGTTTTCCTTTTTCACCTTTTCTTTAAGTTAAGTACCTTTATCTACCCTTTATTTTACCGTTTTATTTTATTAACTTTTTGGGGCTTTTAGGCTTTTGCTGTCTGAACTTTGATCTTTGGGACTTTTATTCGGTTGTTTTTAAGCTTCAACTTACCATTAAATTTTTTGGAAGTTTTTTTGGGGGGAAGGTGTTTTCTTTTGGGAGCAGTTTTGTTTTATTGAGGTTTTAACTGAATTCGGCAAGAAGTCCCCCACCTCTATAGGTGGGGGAGGATGTCACATAAGTATGAAACCGAGTAAACGTTTCGTACTTAAAATTTTTTACTCAAGGGGATTAATAATGTTGTAGCTTTACTTTGAGGATAAAATCTAGGTACTAGGTTTTAGGTACCAATTACCAAGTATTATGACCTCAAGTCCCAAGCCTTATTGTAATCCCATGACTGCCCCAAAAGCCCCAAAGATTGCTACAGCGATTCCGGTTCTTGCCCAAGACTTCTTAGTTAATGGCATCACTAGTAGGTAGCCTGCAAAAACTAAGAAGGTGGCGCTTATGGCTGAACCTATGGTAAAACCTAGAGCTGCACCTGCTGGAATTTCAGTGCCATGAGCCAAACCATGAATTACCGCCATAAATGGTAATGTCCATACGGCGATACGACTGTATTTTTTAAGGACAAAAAAGACTGCTAAAGCTAACAAAGTAAAAGCAACAGAGTATTCGATAACCGTGCTAGCAGGCATAAAACTGCCCAGAATAATCCCTACGGTCAAGCCTAAAGTTAAGCTAAGAGCAGTTATTGGTTTTTTCTGACAAAAACTTAGCATAATCCCAGCGCCAATAAACATGGTGAGGTGGTCTAAACCTGTAAAGGGGTGGATTAAACCTGCTTCTAGCCCGAAATCATGTTCAGCTAAAGTACCAATGTGGGCATTAGAGATGGCAGGCAACAAAGAGGCACCGGCGGCTAAAAGGGAAAATTTTTTCATAAAAGCTCCTTACAGCATTTGAGTTAAAACATAAAAATATTTTGGAGTTAAGATGTTGGTCCGTTAAACGCATTAAAAATCTAACGTCAAACAACTTAGAAAATTAAAACTTAGTGCAATGTAAAAACTTAAATTCACCTAAAAAACAAAAGTAGACCGAAACCTAAAGCCCACGATGGAATCCCAAAAGATGGAACCAAAGCTAGAAGGTAAAGAGGCTAATTTTAGGTGTAATTTGGACTTAGTCCATTACGTAGCCTTAAATTTAAAAGCAAAATTCATGCCGTATAATCTAAAAATGGGTTTTGTTTTAAATAGTGAAGCTTTAGACCTTTAAAATTTTAGGGACTTCGACGGAGCGTTTCGTGCTTTAAGACTAATAATAAATTGGCTCTTGATGCGCCTTGCTTTTGGCTTTGGGGATTTTTGAGGCTCTGTTTTTTTGATTTTTGACTTTTAGACTAATCGCTTTAAACTCCTCCTATTCGCTCTAAAACCTCAAATTAACGCTTAGCTTCGCCTAAAACTGTGCCCAAACCACAAATAAAGCCGTTATTTTAGATCTACAAAAAGTTTATAAGCTACAGTTTTGTAGGCTTACTCACCCTTTTACTAAATTCACGCTTCATAAGCCATCGCTTTTACTTGATTTATTGCTAAATCTTCGTGCAAACGA
>UQCV01000067.1 GCA_900539665.1 uncultured Succinivibrionaceae bacterium
ACCCCTAATAGTTTTGCAGCTTGACCTATGGAAATTATTTTTGACATACTCTTAATACCTACCAAATATTGGTAGATGTTATAAACAATTTATATATTTAACGCAACAGTTAATTAACCCTAAAGTAAGCCCCTTAAAACACCCCAAAAAGCTTTCGCGCCTCATCCAATAGGCAATAGGGGCTAACAATAGAGCCTAAATGACCGTACTTTATACGCGTACTAAATTTCCAAAAACAAAACCCAAAAAACAAACTAGAGCCCCAAAAACAAACCACCAAAAATAAAGCTCAATCAAAGACAATTTTAAGCAAAAGCTTTTTTAGCTCGCACGGCGCAAGCTCCTTTTAAACTTAAAAAACCTCGGACCAAAACTCCAAAATGGTGCGTTTTTAGGAAACCGCACTTAATTTGTGCACAGAAATTACACAAAAACCTATTTTAGGGCTCTTTAGGTGAACGTCTTTGCGCCTGTGCTTGGCAAAATTTACTTAAGAACTAAAATCTGTGTATTAATGAACGCGCGCACACGTAGGCTAATAAAATTTCCTTTCGTAGCATAAAATTCTAAAGGTGGCACGCAAATTGCTCCATGGTAAGAAACTAAAAAAATCTTCCTACTTATCAATGGAGACACATATATGGTGAAACTTAGTAAACTTGCCATCGCAGCTTTGCTTTCTACAGTGCTTGGTAGCCAAGCTTATGCCGCTGATGACACCGTTAAAATCGGCGTGTTACATTCTCTTTCTGGAACCATGGCTATTTCAGAAACCTCTCTTAAAGATACTCTCCTGATGCTCGTTGAAGAACAGAACAAAAAGGGCGGGGTTTTAGGGAAAAAAATCGAAGCTGTGGTAGTCGATCCGGCTTCTAATTGGCCTTTGTTCGCAGAAAAAGCCCGTGAGTTAATTCAAAAGGACAAAGTCGCTGCCATCTTTGGTTGTTGGACTTCTGTTTCTCGTAAGTCAGTGCTTCCAGTAGTAGAAGAACTCGATGGGATTTTATTCTACCCAGTACAGTATGAAGGTGAAGAATCATCTAAAAACGTATTCTACACTGGGGCAGCTCCTAACCAGCAGGCCATCCCAGCTGTTGATTATTTGTTAAAGCAGGGCGTTAAGCGTTGGGCTTTAGTTGGGACTGACTACGTATATCCACGTACTGCTAACAAGGTACTTGAAGCTTACCTTAAATCTAGGGGCTTTACCGACAAAGACATCATGATTAGCTACACTCCATTTGGTCATTCAGATTGGCAGTCAATCGTTGCTGACATTAAAAAGTTTGGTGGCGCTGGCGAAAAGACCGCGGTGATCTCTACCATTAACGGGGACGCTAACGTACCTTTCTACAAGGAACTAGCAAACCAGGGCGTTTCTGCGCGTGATATTCCTGTTATCGCGTTCTCTGTGGGGGAAGAAGAATTAGCCGGGATCGATACTAAACCTCTTGTTGGCCACTTAGCCGCTTGGAACTATTTTGAAAGCGTAGATAGCGACTTAAACGACGACTTCGTTGAAAAGTGGCACAAGTTTACTGGCAATGAAAAGCGCGTGACTAACGACCCAATGGAAGCAACCTATATCGGCTTTAACATGTGGGTACAGGCGGTGGAAAAAGCCGGGACTACCGATTACAACGCTGTTCAGGATGCTTTGATTGGGATTAGCGTACCAAACTTAAGCGGTGGGATTGCGACTATGATGCCAAATCACCACATCACTAAACCTGTGTTTATCGGCGAAATCCAGGACGACGGTCAGTTTGAAATTGTTGACTCAACCTCAGGGACCGTAGTTGGTGATGCTTGGTCTGATTACCTCCCAGGCTCACGTGATTTGATTTCCGATTGGAGAAAGCCAATGTCCTGCGGTAACTTCAACGTAACTACCGGCAAGTGTGGTGGCGCTTCTAAGTAATCTTTAACACATTTTTGTAAATCTAATTTTACAGCAAGTGGTAGCTAACCTCTTTCGCCAAGGGAGCCAGAATAGGTGTGACGGAAGAGGTTTTTTTAGCTGGGAACAAAAGCCTATGAAAATACCTAAATTGATTTATGCGGTGCTGTTTGTATTTTTGGGGAGTTTGATCCCACAAACGGTACAAGCTTTAACTCCCGATGAAGCTTTGGTAGTCCTTGGGGACAAAAAGAGTTCTTTTGAGGACAAGAAAGAAGCTTTTGGGGCGGTTGCAACTAGTTCTGTTAGTTGGTCTCAATTGCTTCTTGATGCAGCGACAGACGGTAATCTTTATTACAGCAAAAAAAGTGGCGCTTTGTTTGCGGAAGTAAACGGCACTTACTTTGAGGTTAAAAGCGGAACTGCTTTTAACGGTAAAAAGCGCGAATTAAAGCGAGTGGCTGTAAATAACAGCATCCGTGAAAGCTTAAATCTTTTAAGTGCTATGCGGACTTTGGCAGATAAATCTCTGCCGGAAGAAGAACGCATTGAAAGCGCTCGCGCCTTAGTCGGCCGCGTATCGCAAGAAGATGCAGCTAAGTTGCAACTTCTGCGTGACCTTTATATAAAGTCAGCGCCAGAGCTTTCAGAAATGATTGATTACGTCATCGCTTCAGCCGATTTAAACGATGCTGATCCAAAGATTAGAAATGGGGCGATGCACATTCTCTCTTCTTTTAGATCTCCTGTCATGATGCAAAAGCTTGGTGATATTGCTGTGACCGATAAAGACGTAGCTAACCGCGCCTTTGCAGAAAAGCAATTAAAAAGCTTAGAGTCCTCGCAAAGCATTTATAGCGGGATGGAAACTCTATACTTTGGGTTAAGCTTAGGTTCAGTCCTTGTGCTTGCCGCTATTGGTTTGACCATTACCTTTGGGGTAATGGGGGTTATCAATATGGCGCATGGCGAACTCATGATGATTGGGGCTTACACCGTGTATGTCATGCAGCAGGCGATGCCAAATCATTCAGGTTTAGCTTTAATCTTATCAATTCCAATGGCCTTTATCGTAAGTGGTCTAACTGGGATTATTATCGAACGCACAGTGATTCGCCATCTCTATGGGCGCCCGCTAGAAACCTTATTGGCAACTTTTGGGATAAGTTTACTGTTACAGCAATTAGTCCGCACCATCTTCTCGGCGCTAAACCGCAACGTGGTTATCCCTGATTTTATGAGTGGGGCGTACAAGATTAACGAATTCTTCTCTATTACCTATAACCGTTTATACATCATTATCTTCTGTTTTGGGGTGTTCTTTGCTTTACGTTGGATTTTGCAGCATTCAAGACTAGGGCTTGAAGTGCGTTCTGTTTCTCAAAACCGAGCCATGGCGCGCAACATGGGGGTGCGTTCAGGGCGCGTTAATGCCTTGACCTTTGGTTTAGGTTCAGGGATCGCCGGCTTAGCTGGGGTGGCGTTATCACAGCTCACTAACGTAGGGCCAAACTTGGGGCAAAACTACATTGTCGATTCATTCTTAGTCGTCGTCTTCGGTGGTAGCGGTAACATTTGGGGCACCATGTTAGCGGGGATGATTTTAGGGGTGGCCAACAAGGTCTTAGAACCAGTAGCTGGCGCGATGTTAGCGAAGATTTTGATTCTCGTTGGGGTGATTGTATTTATTCAGAAGCGTCCACGTGGGTTATTCCCAGTACGCGGCAGATCAGTGGAGGATTAGGCCATGATTGCAGCTTTATTAAAAAAAGACCGGCCTGGTTTTAGTGTCCTCGGCGCCGTTTGGATCTTTGTGTTCCTAATTTTGGCGGGGAATGTATTTTTTGAAGATGGCAGTTTGTTTTACGTAGGCTCAAATACGGTTACTCTTTTTGGTAAGTATTTGTGTTACGCCTTACTCGCCGTTTCCTTAGACCTTATTTGGGGTTACTTAGGTATTCTTTCTTTAGGCCACGCTGCGTTTTTCGGGTTAGGTGGCTATGTGATGGGGATGTACCTCATGCGCCAAATCGGGGACCGTGGGGTTTATGGTAATCCTGAATTACCGGACTTTATGGTGTTCCTTAACTGGACTGAGCTACCTTGGTATTGGCAGGGCGTGAACCACTTTTGGGTGGCGGCACTATTAATTGTCTTAGTGCCTGGGCTTTTAGCCTTTATATTTGGTTACTTTGCTTTTAGATCAAGAGTTGGGGGTGTTTACCTTTCTATTATTACCCAGTCATTAACCTTTGCTTTAGCATTGGCGTTCTTTAGAAACGAAACTGGCTTTGGGGGCAATAACGGTTTAACTGACTTTAAGGATATTTGGGGTTTTACCTTAGCATCTGACAACACTAGATTATGTCTTTTAGTGCTTTCAGCTGTGGCCTTAACTGCAGGTTATGCGCTTTGTCGCTACCTTATGAATTCACGTTTAGGCCGGGTGACCATGGCGATTCGTGATGCTGAAAGCCGGACTCGTTTTATGGGGTATCGTGTTGAACGCTTTAAGTTAGCAATCTTTACCGTAGCTGCGATATTAGCCGGGGTTGCTGGGGCCCTTTATGTCCCACAGGTTGGGATTATCAACCCAGGTGAATTTAGCCCAATTAACTCCATTGAGCTCGTAATTTGGGTAGCTGTGGGTGGCCGTGCTTCACTTTACGGCGCGATTGTCGGGGCTATTTTAGTAAATTACGCGAAGACGGTCTTTACCGGGGTCTTCCCAGATGGTTGGCTCTACGCCTTAGGCTTAATCTTTGTGTTGGTAACCTTATTCTTACCAAAGGGCTTAATTGGCATTATGGCGATGCTTAAAGCTCAGCAAGAAAAGATGGCTGCCAAAAAAGCTGCCTTGGCTGCGGCAAGTGTTGAGTCAAAGTAGGAGGGCGTTATGAATAAAAAGAGTTTTGCGCAGTTTGCGGGTAAGTTTTTAAAGAAGCACGTTAGTCATCATGATGTAGCTCCGGATGATTCTCACGGGATGCTCTTATATCTTGAAGGCATTACTAAGAGCTTTGACGGGTTTAAAGCGATTAACGATTTAAACCTTTACATTGAAGAAGGTGAATTGCGATGCATTATTGGGCCTAATGGAGCTGGTAAGTCAACCATGATGGATATCATTACCGGTAAAACTAGACCTGACACCGGTTCTGCTTGGTTTGGGCAAAATATCAATTTACTCGAATTAGATGAACCGGCGATAGCCCAAGCTGGGATCGGGCGTAAGTTCCAAAAACCAACAGTTTTTGAAAACATGTCAGTTGATGAAAACCTTGAACTAGCGTTAGCAGGGCCTAAAACCGTATGGTCAACTTTACGCGGCAAACTAAGTGCCGAAGAACGCGATATGCGTGACAGCGTTTTAGAATTGGTCGGGCTAAAGGATTTACGAAGCCGTGATGGGCGCGTTTTATCGCACGGGCAAAAACAATGGTTGGAGCTCGGGATGCTTTTAATGCAAAAGCCACGACTCTTGTTAGTTGACGAACCGGTTACGGGGATGACGCGTCAGGAAATGGAAAAAACAGCAGAGTTGTTATTGTCCCTTGAAGGAACGCATACCGTAGTCGTCGTTGAACACGATATGGACTTTGTGCGTAGCATTGCGCGTCGCGTGACCGTTTTACACCAAGGTCACGTTCTCGCCGAAGGTTCCATGGATCAAGTGCAAGCAGATCCACGGGTAGTTGAGGTTTATTTGGGGACAGCAGCATGTTAGATATCAAAAATCTTAATCAGTTTTACGGTCAAAGTCATACCCTTTGGGATTTGTCACTCCATGTAAACAAAGGTGAATGCTTGTGTGTTATGGGGCGTAACGGGGTGGGTAAAACGACCTTAATGGATACCATTATGGGACAACATCCGTTAGCGTCTGGCTCCATTATTTTAGATGGTCAAGATATCACTAAGCTACCCGTGGAAGACCACGGAAGAGTAGGGATTGGTTACGTCCCGCAAGGGCGTCAGATTTTTCCACTATTAACCGTAGAAGAAAACTTAAAGATCGGGCTCCCGGCGCGCCGTGATGGTTTAAAAACCATTCCCAAGCAGGTTTATGACATGTTTCCGGTGCTTTACGATATGAAGCATCGCCAAGGTGGGGACTTGTCAGGGGGGCAACAACAACAGCTTGCGATTGGTCGGGCCTTAGTAACCGACCCAAAGCTTATCATCTTTGATGAACCAACAGAAGGGATTCAGCCTAATATCGTGGCAGAAATTGCAAGCATCGTGCGCCGGCTCAATAAGGAAATTGGCTTAACAGTGCTCTTAGTCGAACAAAAGTTACCATTTGCCCGCAAGATGGGCGATAGGTTCTTTATTATCGACCGTGGTCATGGGGTAGCCGAAGGCTTAATGGTAGACCTTGATGAGAGCTTAATTAAAAAGTATCTCACGGTTTAAACGCCTTTGCTGTTTAAACTTTGAGGTTACTTTCTTAAAGTGAGTAAAACCCTACCAACTCACCAAAACTTAATTTAAGGCCTAAAAGTTGCAATAAGATTGTGACTTTTAGGCCTTTTTGTTGGTGCGCCAAAGTGATAAGAAGCTATAAGTAGCCACGTTTAGTTGGAGTTTTATGAAAGGAACATGGGAAGCCCGTATTAATTTGGGGTGTAATGAGAAAAATGGGTGCACTGTACTCACCAAAAATGAGCACGAAGGCCCTTTGGTGGTGCAAAAGGCCTTTTATCCAGAAGAAGTAGCGCACATCTATTTATTGCATCCGCCTGGGGGGATAGCCGGCTGCGATCGTTTAGAAACCAAGGTTTCATTAGGTCCGCGGAGCCATGTGTTATTGACCACACCAGGTTCAACTAAGTTTTATCGTACGGAAGGTGACTTAACGTCTCTCGTTAAGCAAACCTATGCGATTGCTAGTGACGCGAGTCTTGAGATTTTGCCTCAAGCAAATATCTACTTTAAAGGTACGCACACGAAGGTTGCTACTGATATCCATGTCGCCCCTAAAGGACGGTTCTTTTTTCGGGATGTCGCAATTTGTGGGAGTCCGGCGCACGGCGCTGACTTTTTAGGGAGCGCGTTTTTAAATACGATTAGCGTTTGGCGGGACGCGCCATTAGCGCCCTTAGATCATGGGGTTTTGGTTGATAAGCTTAGCCAAGAGACGCTCCAATTACGCGAAGTATCACGCGTTGATGGAAACCGCGACCTTTTAGCATTGGCCGGTCTTAATGGGTGCCAATGCATCGGTACGGTTTTAGCAGCTCCGGCGACTCCTCAAGATTTGGAGCTCGCGCGCATGGCGCTTGTAGATTATAAAGGGCGAGGAGGCGCTACTTTGTTAGGCGATCTATTAGTGATTAGATTATTAGATGTGGCCAATGAACCTTTAGAGCACATGATTACTTGCTTATGGCTTAAATTACGGCCGAACCTTTTAGGGCGAAAACCGGTAATTCCTCGCGTGTGGGCTACTTAATTTTGCGCCGTGAAATCAGGTCACGCTTAAGGGCGCGCGTGGGCCTTTATCCCATTGTGGCATGACTTTAGCATATTGTAGTTTATAAATAAGTTTTTACAGGAGCTTGAAAATGAATCTTACCCCAAGGGAACAAGACAAATTATTACTTTTTACGGCCGCTTTGGTGGCAGAGCGTCGTAAAGCGCGAGGCTTAAAATTAAATTACCCTGAAGCTGTAGCTTTGATTTCAGCAGCTATTATGGAAGGGGCCCGGGACGGACAAAGTGTAAGTGCGCTCATGGAAGCGGGACGCCATGTGTTAGCCCGTGAAGATGTAATGGATGGCATTCCTGAGATGGTCACTGAAGTTCAGGTGGAAGCGACTTTTCCGGATGGCACCAAATTGGTGACCGTCCATAATCCGATTATTTAAGGTGGAGGCTAGCTGATGATTCCTGGTGAATTTTTAATTGATGATGGCGAGATCGAATTTAACAGTGGTCTTAGAAGCATTTCGGTGGCGGTGACTAATACTGGGGATCGTCCGATCCAAGTTGGTTCACATTACCATTTTTATGAAGTTAACCCGGCCTTAAGTTTTGATCGGGCGGCGACTTTAGGCATGCACTTAGATATTACTCCAAGTACAGCGGTACGTTTTGAACCTGGTTTAACGCGCACGGTAACTTTAGTGCCGTTTCAAGGTGAACGTCGCATCTATGGTTTTAGACAAGAGGTTATGGGGAAGCTTAAGGTTGAAGGGGCGCATTTAGTCCAAAATTCAACTGATAAATAGTGGCTATAACTCGATGCATAGCGAAAGCGCCAAAGCGCTAAATAAGTAAAAAA
The DNA here is from genome assembly GCA_900539665.1 of uncultured Succinivibrionaceae bacterium. Lineage (GTDB taxonomy): Bacteria > Pseudomonadota > Gammaproteobacteria > Enterobacterales > Succinivibrionaceae > WG-1. The sequence continues at coordinate 8,187 of UQCV01000067.1, forward strand.
CGCGCGAATTATAGATAGCTAAAAACAACAAACCTAGGCACAAGAACTTAGGTCTTAACAAATTCCCCCTAAGCCTAATGTTTTAGGCGTTTAGACTACCATTAAGGTAATAAGAATGAGCAAGATTGATAAAAAAGCATACGCGGACATGTTTGGTCCTACCACAGGGGACCGGGTGCGTTTAGGTGATACAGAGCTTATCATTGAAGTTGAAAAGGATTTAACCCACCGTGGCAGTGAAGTAAAGTTTGGGGGCGGTAAAGTTATTAGAGATGGCCAAGGTCAGTCCCAACTATCATGTGCGGATACCGTAGATACAGTCATTACCAATGCCCTAATTGTCGATTATAGTGGCATCTATAAAGCAGATATCGGGCTTAAAGACGGAAGAATTCAAGCTATTGGTAGCGCAGGGAACCCTGATGTACAAGACGGGATTACGTTTGCTATTGGGCCGGGGACGGAGGTTATTGCCGGAGAAGGCTTAATTGTTACGGCCGGTGGGATCGATAGTCACGTCCATTTTATCTGTCCGCAGCAAGGGGAAGAGGCTTTGTCTTCTGGGGTTACCACCTTAATTGGGGGCGGGACCGGGCCTGCAACCGGAACTAATGCCACCACTTGTACTCCAGGCATTTGGAATATGGAAAAAATGCTTGAAGCTGCCGATAGCTTACCTGTAAATGTTGGTTATTTAGGTAAGGGTAATGCTTCGTTACCGCTCGCGTTAGAAGAGCAGGTTCAAGCGGGCGCTATGGGGCTTAAATTGCATGAAGACTGGGGAAGCACGCCGGCGGCCATTGATTGTTGCTTGGCAGTTGCCGATAAATACGACGTGCAGGTTGCCATTCACACCGATACATTAAATGAAGCGGGTTTTGTGGAAGACACTATCAAAGCTTTTAAAGGGCGTACGATTCATACTTACCATACCGAAGGCGCCGGCGGGGGACATGCACCAGACATTATTAAAGCTTGTGGTATGGCGAACGTGCTTCCAAGTTCAACGAACCCAACTAGACCTTATACCGTAAACACTATTGATGAACATTTGGATATGTTGATGGTTTGTCACCACCTCGATCCTGCGGTACCTGAAGATATTGCTTTTGCAGAATCACGCATTCGCCGTGAAACTATCGCCGCCGAAGATATTTTGCATGACCTTGGGGCCCTTTCTATGCTGTCTTCAGATTCGCAAGCGATGGGGCGAGTAGGCGAAGTTATTACTCGTACTTGGCAGACCGCGCATAAGATGAAAGTGCAACGAGGTCCGTTGCCACAAGATAATGCCTGTCATGATAATTTTAGAGTTAAGCGTTATATCGCCAAATACACGATAAACCCAGCCATCGCTCATGGGTGTAGCCAAATTATAGGTTCGGTTGAAGTGGGCAAATTTGCGGATCTCGTCTTATGGAAACCAGCATTTTTTGGGGTGAAACCTGAAATCGTAATTAAAGGTGGCTTGATTGCAGCGTCTATGATGGGCGATATCAACGCTTCTATTCCAACTCCTCAGCCAGTCCGTTTTAGACCAATGTTTGGGGGCTTAGGACTTGCGCAAGCACGGACGAGAATTACTTTTGTGAGCAAAGCGGCTTTTGATAACGGGATTGCCTTAAAACTTGGTTTAAAGAGTGTGGTTTATCCAGTACATGGGGTACGTGGTTTAACGAAGCGCGATATGGAGCTTAACGATTACTTACCGGTGATTGAAGTGGATCCGGAAACTTATGTCGTTAAAGCCGATGGAGTGGAACTACATTGTGAACCTGCAACTGAGTTACCATTAGCGCAAAAGTATTATTTGTTCTAAAGCTAGAACAGGAACTAGAACAGGGACTAGAACAAGGACTAGAACTAGAACACAAAATGTTTAAGTGCTTACCTTAGGTGTTGTTTTTAAGGGGTTGCTTTTTTAGGTTTTTTAGGCGCTTTTTTTTAACGAAGCTTTTTAAGGCTAGTTTTTTAGATGTCTATTGGGGATTTGATATTTGAGGCCGAAGCTCTAGCAAGTCCCCAAAAGCCTCAAAAGTGGACAATATCAAAAGTAACAGGCAGCGAAATTTGCAACCGAAAACCAAAGCCTAAGGTAGGTCTTAAACGACTCAACTATTTATTACAAGAGGAATTATTCATGGGAGCTTTTAGTCGCATTGTTGGAGCTCAAAACCAAATAGCCGCGAACCATAAATTCACGCCGGCTGAAACAGTAAGTTTAGATATCGAAGAACGTCGTTCAAGCCGTTTGCTCACCAAAACATTAGCCGGCACTCAGTGCGTTATTATTTTACCACGAGGGCTGACGCTACGCGGTGGGACTGTGCTTGCCAATGATGAAGGCCAGCAATTGTTAGTGTTAGCCGCACCCGAACAAGTTTCAACAATCACTAGCACGCAAGATTTAGGTTTGACACGTTTAGCTTATCACCTCGGAAATCGCCACGTGCCTCTTGAAATTACCCCAAGTTATTTGCGGTACCAACATGATCACGTGTTAGATGAAATGGTTAAAGGTTTAGGGGGCACTGTTACCTTAGAACAAGCTCCATTTGAGCCGGAAGATGGAGCTTATAGTCACCATCATTAACCGTTAAAAACGTCACCTCTAAAACGATGTAAGTTCCGTAGGCTCTGGGTTAACACCATGTGGTTTTGGGTCTAAACCATAAAGGAAAAAGAATGCTGTCATTTGCTTTATTGTCATTGATGTCTCCCCTGTTACCCACAGGCGGTTTTACTTGGTCTCAAGGCTTAGAAAAAGCGGTTGAAGACAATTTAGTGACTAATGAACACACTCTAGAAACTTGGGTTAAAGACTCGGTGGAGCGAGGGTTGGTTTTTACAGAATTACCTTTGTTAATTAGATTCTATAACGCGGCTACGCGTTTACTTGAGGCGGGAGGTGATGACCAAACCTTAGAAGAACCATCGCAAGAACTAGTGGAGCCTGCGCTATTAGACCAAATGGCACCTACCGCGCAATTTTGGTCCTTGTTGCAGTTGTCGCTTGCCGTGCGGCCAACTTTAGAATTAAGGCTTGAAGAGCGAGAAAAAGGGCGGGCGTTATTAGGTATTTTGCCGTCATTAGGCGTAAAGGTTCCTAGGTTTTTAACGACTGATAAGAGCGCTGGGTATTTAGCAGTTTTAGGGATAGCAGCGGTTGCGATGCAGCTTAAGCTAGACGATTTATTGCGTGCATTTGTTTTTACTTATACCGAAAGTGCGGTCATGGCAGGGGCTAAGACAGTACCTTTAGGCCAAAATGCAGCTTGGCGGATTATTAGAAACATTACCGCGGAGGCAGATAATTACCCAATTCAAGCGCAAGCTGTGTCAGATGAAGAAATTGGGGCTGGGTTGGTTGGTTTTGCGATTGAAAGTGCGCGGCACGAAACCATGTATTCGCGTATTTACCGCAATTAAAACTTTAAGTTCTAAGTTAAAACCAAGCGACAAGTTTGCTTAGGCCAAAGCTTGCTCTTACGAACCAACTCGAAAAGCTCTAGCTCACGCAAGCAAATGCAGACTAATGTAAATTTATGCGAAAAGATCTCACGCAAGCTAATGCGAACAGAGCTCGCGTAAACGAATACGAAAAAATTAAATTACATAATAGAGGATAAAACATGAAAGGAAATCCACTTAGAATCGGGGTGGGCGGACCGGTTGGGTCCGGCAAAACAGCGCTTATTGAAAAGTTGTGTAAAGCCATGCGTGAGCGTTGGAGTATCGCGGTAGTAACTAACGATATCTATACCAAAGAAGACCAACGTATCCTAACTGAAGCAGGTGCTTTAGAGGCTGAACGCATTATTGGGGTGGAAACAGGTGGTTGCCCACATACTGCTATTCGTGAAGACGCTTCGATGAATTTAGCGGCAATTGCGGATTTAACAGAAAAGTTTGCTGATCTCGACCTCATTTTCATTGAAAGCGGGGGCGATAACCTAAGTGCGACTTTTAGTCCTGAACTAGCCGACATTACCATCTATGTTATTGATGTGGCGGAAGGGGAAAAAATACCACGTAAAGGTGGCCCTGGGATTACCCGTTCCACCTTCTTTGTAATTAATAAAACCGACTTAGCCCCTTATGTTGGAGCTAGATTAGAAGTAATGGAAGCCGATACCAAAAAGATGAGACCGGACAAACCTTGGACTTTTACTAATCTACAAAAGGGTGAGGGTTTAGATAAAGTTATCGCCTTTATCGAAACTTACCTCAGGTTAGAAGCCTAAACTTAGGACACATACAAAACAAGTTCAAAAATAGAAGTTCAAAAGTAGAAGTTTACAATAGAATGTACTAGATTTTTGATCCCTTAGGTAATCAAAATGGAAGTATGCTACGAAGCTAACAGACAAAGACAGAATTAAGATTACCAAACTTACAATTTAAAAGGGGGCTACGGTTGCAAGCAAGCAATTTAATGTTAGTTTTACTACGCTAGAGTTTTGGTCCGAAAGTATCAAAGTAACCTAAAGGTCCTAAAGCACTCAAGCACTAATACTAAGTATAAAGCTGAGTTCATCGAAAAAGTGGTTTTGGAATATGTAAATTCTAACGATTGCTTTTTAGACATTGCCTCGAAAAAAGGAATCAAATCAGCTTTTTACTCTCCTCTTGGTATCATGTTTACAAAGAACAAGGTCTAGAAGGATTAAGGAATATGGCTAACAAACCACGTAAACGCAAAACTGCCAAGCAAACTTAAGAAACTCAAGGCTTTGCCCTAATCGTTAAGGCTATAGATTAAGCAGATCTTGAAAAAATGAGAGCTTTACTTGAAGGCG
>UQCV01000068.1 GCA_900539665.1 uncultured Succinivibrionaceae bacterium
TTACCTGACTTCTCCCAATTTCTCATGGTTTGAACATGAACCCCTAATAGTTTTGCAGCTTGACCTATGGAAATTATTTTTGACATACTCTTAATACCTACCAAATATTGGTAGATGTTATAAACAATTTATATATTTAACGCAACAGTTAATTAACCCTATCTATCACCTTTCCCTTATCCATCATCTTAAACGCCACTAGCACCTAAAACACAGCCAGCACCTAAGACACAGCCATCGCCTAAAATCTTAGTCAATTAGTTGCAATTACCTAAGTTCTAAATACAATAGCTACTAGTAAAATGCACAGGCGCAAATATGTTAGAAGCGGATTTTTATTCCTTCACTTAAAAACACTACCGTGTTGCTTTTAGCGTAACTTCTGTCGTTAACTATTGGTTTAAAGTAGCTACCTTGTACTTTTAGTTAGTAGCTAGCTATTGGTTTTTCGTAGCTACTCGGGCTTTGGGCCTCTACTTAAATACATTGTATAATGCATTGAAATGCATGGACCTAAACCTTTACTAATATACTTCTACGTTAAAAAGGACTGGCAAACATGACTTGTACCATCAACAAAAAATGTGTAAATTGCGAAATGTGTGAACCAGAATGTCCGCATGGCGCTATAAGTTTTAATGGTAAAACCTTTGTTGTTGACGAAAGCTTATGCACTGAATGCGAAGGCATTTACCCAACTCCACACTGTATGGAGGTTTGTCCGGTAAACTGTATTAAAAGAACTAGTAAAGTGAAAGCTTCTACCAAAAACTCAAACCATAAAAAATAATTTTGTAGCTTAGGCTTAAGCCTTAAAAATTAATTTATGGTTGTAGTTAGCGCTTTTGGTGAGCATAGGATTTTACTATGGTTAAGATTTGCGTCCTTTAAAGCCCAAAATCAAAGGTATCAGGCCCGAAATAGCGACTTCTAATCTCTTTAGAATCAAGATAAATAAAAGGTAATGGGAGCTCATCTATCTCTTGGTACGCCAAGAGATAGGCGTAAGCTTCAGCTCTAGCAGCAGCCGTGGATTTGTCTTTTTTAGTTAAGAAATTAATGTACTGAGTCCACATAGAATAAAAGGTTTTATAGCGTTCGCACCCTATATCATCGTTTAAAAAACCACATATGGCTTGGCGTCTTTCTTTAAGTTTTTGGCGATAAATAGCCGTAAAATTTTTCCAGCAATTGCGGTTTTGTTCACAGACCATGTAAAACCCTTCAAGGTCACGAGGCATAAATTCTCCCCCGTGTGAATGACGCACTAACCATAAAGCCACAAAACGGTAATTCATTAGATTGATGCGATCTGCTAATACGCGTTCCATACGTAAGCGATCGTTGATACTAATGTGTTTTGCTGGTTCATACATAAGTACTTCAGTGTAGGCGATACGCAGTTGACGCAAATTATCTTCACGGTCATTTCTATAAAAACGAGCTAATAACGCCTCGACTCTTGAGGTAAAATGCTGCTGTTTATTACGCCATAAACTGCTATCGTATTGCCGAACTAACGCATTACGAATAGCTCTTAATTCACGTATAGCCTGGCCATAGTTTTCACTATCTTCTAAATAGTGTTCCACTTCTGTATAGACGGTAACGACGTTTTCTCGGATTAAATCTTCTTGAAATTGGACATTATCCGAAATTGAGGAACTCGATTTGGCGGTATCTTTTTGGGTGTTAGCTACTGTTTGAGCGTTGGAAGCTTTTTGAGCCTTGGCCTCCTGAGTCGCTTTTAGTTCACGTGGATCTTGAGGTATAAATTCTTGAGGTGTTTTGCCGGTAGCATGCCATGAGTCCGCAGCTTGCGCTTCAGAGCTTTCCCCAAAACTCAACAGCCCCCACAGCAAAATGACACTAAAAACCGCAAATCTTAAAAAACTCACCCGCTTAAAATTAAAACCAAGCTCTACCTGACCACCTAAGCCTCCTAAGGAAGCGCAAAATTTTGAGAAGTTTGAGTTCTTAGTAGGACTAATAGCAGACCTCCCTTTTAAGCTCAAACTAAAAAGGGCAATCAAGGTTAGGCAGCACAATCTCCCCCTAAGCGTAAACTTAGAACTAAGCTTAAACAAAGATGTAAAGCTTGGTAAAAACAACCTAACCTCCAGACCAAAAAATTAAAAACTTAAGTCTAACTTAAAAACGGAGTTGGGTCGCCTGCGCCTTCACGCATAATATCTGGAGTCCCATCTTCCGTAAAGCCAACTACCGTAGTTGGAGTTTCCGCTAAATTACCCCCATCAACTAAGAGATCAACACGATTTCCGATCTCTTGGTCAATTTCATAAGGGTCACTTTCCGCAACATCGCGCCCAGGTAAAATTAAGGACACGCTCATCAAAGGTTCCCCAAGTTCTTGCAATAAAGCCTGCATAATTGGGTTTCCTGGTACGCGCAGACCGATAGTCTTACGGCGTTCATTCATAAGCTTACGTGGCACCTCTTTGGTTGCTTTCAAAATAAAGGTGTAAGGACCTGGAGTGTTATTCTTTAGCAACCGAAAAACTGCATTATCTACGCGCGCGTATAATGAAAGTTCACTTAGATCCGCACATAACAAAGTAAAATTATGGTATCTATCAATATTACGGATACTTAAGATCCGTTCACGCGCATCCTTGTTTTCTAGAGTACAAGCTAAGGCGTAACCAGAATCGGTAGGTAATACGGCACATCCACCTGCTCTAATCATTTCTACTGCTTTTTTTATGTTTCGTTCCTGAGGTGTTTCAGGATGAATTGTAATTGTCACAGCCATTTTTTTCTCCCTGGCCTTAAATGGCCCGGTTATTGTTTGGTGAGCTTTTAATTTTAAGCTTCAAGCTTAAAGTTAGGAGAGCGCCACACCGGAATAGTACGTTCCGGTAAAACCAAGTTGCTCCCTAAATCCATGTAATTTTTGCTACGATGAAAATCAGAACCACAGCTAGCAAAGAAGCCATATTCTAAAGACAAATCAGCTAAAAATTCTCGTTCTGCCGGTTGTTGCATACTACCGGCAACCTCCATGCCTTCGCCCCCAGCTTCCTTAAAGTCGGTTAACAAACGGCGGAGCCATTTATTGTTCATATCATAACGGCGCGGGTGCGCTAAAACCGGAATGCCACCGGCTTTTTTAATAGCGGCGACCGCAGCTCCGATTCCACCCCATTTTGAGGTTACATAGGCCCGACTTCCCTTAGAGAGGTACAAATCAAAGCACTTATCGACTGAAACAGCGACGTTTTCAGATTTTAAAAATAATGCAAAATTAGCCCGGGTTAATGAAGCCCCTTCTCCCGCCATCGCTTGGGTGCGCGCATAAACATCGGTAAAACCGCATTTTTCTAGTTTGGCCGCAATCGCCCGTGCGCGTTCATCACGTAATTCTTTTTGCTGTTCAACTAACGCTATAAGTTCTGGGCAACTAGTGTCAATACAAAGCCCAACCACGTGGATTTCGTTACTATGCCATAAGGTTGAGATTTCAATCCCCGCCACTAAATGAACATTTTCAGCGACCGCAGCAGCACGCGCTTTTACAATAGCCCCAATATTATCATGATCGGTAATGGCTAGCACATCAACTTTACGTTTAGCCGCATAGCTTACTAGTTCTTCTGGAGTATAGATTCCATCTGACACATTTGTGTGCGTATGCAAATCAAAGCGCAATGGCCATGATAGAATTTTATTCAGCTCTTCACCGGTAATCATATGTAATCGTCCTCCTTTATTTTTCAAGTTAAGCATTTGTAATTATATAGCTTATTTTAGGAGGTAACGCTTAAATTTAATGATTTACCGCTGATGGCGCGACACAAATCATTAAACGCACAATTCTGATCCATTTTTTAACGGTATTAACATTTTGGAGTTTAGATTTTGGGCCTCAACTTTTTACAAGGGCAAAGGCCAAACGTTAAACTTTAAGCTTAAAGCTTAAAGCTTAACGCTTAACGCTTTAAGAGAAAAATTTAGCCCAAGTGGATTCCGAAATGAAAAAATTGCATTGAATCTTTAACCTAGAAATTGAATTTAACAATTTTACGATTTAAGAATTTCTTGACTTAAAGGTTTAAAGCTTGCCACTTGCCACGAGCAACTCGCAGCTTTTCACTTGCTAATTTCCACTTGTCGCTTAAAAACTAAAAACAAACTAAAAAAAACAAAGCTTGGCTTTATCCCCCGCAAAAAAAATGTCAGCCCTAAGACTGACAGTTCTACTTTAATTAACGGCTTAAGTTGTTAGCTTATAGCTAAGTTTTTAGTTTTAAGCTTTAAGAGCCTTGCGTCTTTTAAATGCAAGCCCTAAACCTAAAAGCCCTAACAAACTAAGCATATCAAAAGCCCCACGGCCATCTTTATTTACTTCAGCTTCGTTAACCACGCTTTGGTAATTACTTACAGCCAAGCTTGGGTCAATGGTAATGTATGACTCAGGAGTTGTCCCATTTTCCGTAGTTGAAGTTACTTCCTTAAAGGTTGCTGCATTTGGCTTAAGGAGCACATTAACCACCCTAGCCCCACTCATATTAGCAAAATCTTCATAGCTACCGTATTCAAAGGCTGTAGCTAAGATAACATTATCGTTATTGATTGCTACTGGCCAACTAATAGCATAATACTTACCATTAACAGCGCAGTTTTTAGCGTTTTCAGAACCGCTACAAATAAGATCGTTTAAGTAGTAAGTAGATTTATCATTTACGTTATAGATAAAACCTTCTTGAGAACGAGCAATCCCATGGTTTACCGGAGAGTTTTCAGAACGCATATCGCGCCAACCTACGACTAAGCCTTGATCGTTAATCCCGGCTACTTCAGAGTTAGCCCCTTTAATTGGCTGGTCTTCTAAAGGATAAATCACATTGCTAGAACTACCATCAGCATTAAGGCGACTTAAAGTAAAGACTTTGGCGTAGTTAGAATTCTTAGATGAATCCATCTTACGGTTAATAACGACATAGCCTTTGCTATTAACAGCTTTAGCGTCGGTGTAAAAGTTTACTTTATCACCATGAGCAGGTTCTTCAAGACCGGCAAATTGATGGCCATTATCCTTAAATGAAACTTTATCAGCTTCAAGGTTTAGAGGCCAGTAAGTAGCGATCCCGCCTAGGTAAATTTTACCCCCACCATAATCGTCGTTCATAGAGTGACCGATGGCATACACTTGATCCCCAATTGTGGTAAAACCACGGATATTGCCAATGGTTAAACGATCGTTATCACGGCTAGCATTAACAAAGTTCTCAGGTTGCACCCCGACAATTTCAGCGCCATCGGCCATGGTATTTGGGTCAATCAGCCAAATGGTAGCCTGATTTCTAAAACCAGGACAAGTAGCATAATCGCCTTCTTCATCGATATCGCCATTGTAGCAATAGTAGAAAAAGTCTTCATCAAAATGGCTAGTACGCGCCAAACCGCCAACTAAAATGCGGCCGTCGCTTAACTTATAAAAAGAGAACGCTTGCGCGTAATCACCATAAGCGCTAGTTTCGGTAACAGGGCTTTTTAGAATGAAGGTCTTTCCGCCAAATTTAGCGATCCCTAGAAGTTCACGATAACCGTATTTTTTTTGGTCACCGGCGATAGAACCAACCCCATCAGTTCCTGCGTCGATAGCTTCATAGGTCATTTCGTAATCTTGAGTTACGGCTCCATTAACTACAGAGCTTACCTGAGAGCGCTGGTATAAGAAGTCATAACGCCAATCAAGGGCCCCGTTAGCCATGTCCCAATACGTATCACAAACGTCATCATCAAGATAGTCATAGCAGTTATTAATGTGTAGAATTCGGTCCCCATCATTAAACTGCTGCGGAGCTAAGTTAAAGAAAGAAAAGGCATCATTCTTTAAATAGCGGCTCGCCACATCTGGCGTGGTACCAGAACTTAAACCTACCGCAAAAGGACCGTGTTTAAACCCCGCTCCTACGCCATTTTGAGATTCAACCACCTCAATATTAAAAGCCGGAACTTCCGCAGCCACCGCGAAACTTCCCCCTAATAAATACATTGCGCTTAACGAAGCGGCTACCGCTCCACTCAATTTTTTAAAATTCAAGTTTATTTTCCTTATGAATTTGCTATCGCGTCGAGCTCTTCCCAACGGGCATAACTCTTTTCAAGTTCTGTATTCGCAGCGTCATAACGACTCTGCGCTTGCTGTTGTTCTTCTGGAGTTTTCTTTAAGAATTCAGCTGTAGTAAATAAAGCTTCTAAAGACGCAATTTCGTCTTCAAGCCCACTAATCTTATCCATCATGCCGTCGTATTCACGTTTTTCATTAAACGAAAGACGACGTTTTTTATCATTGTCTTTACGCCATGAATTTGTGCCCGCAGCATTGTTGTCTTTAGCCGGAGCGCTCTTTGCGCTTTCTAAAGCTTGAGCCTTAGCTTCTTCGCGCGCCTTTAGCTGCGCTTTAAGATCGCTATAGCCCCCGGTAAATTGTTCGATATGGCCGGCCCCATCGAAATACCAGGTATCCGTAACTACGTTATCTAAGAAGTAACGGTCATGGCTAACTACGATTAAGGTTGCCGCGTACTCAGAGAGCAATTCTTCAAGTAACGCCAAAGTTTCCATATCAAGGTCATTAGTTGGTTCGTCAAGAATCAATAAGTTACATGGTCTTAAGAAGATTCTAGCTAAAAGCAGACGATTCTTTTCCCCACCTGAAAGAGCTTTAACCGGAGTTCGAGCTCGTTCTGGGCTAAACAAAAAGTCTTGCAAGTAACTTAATACATGCTTCTTACGGCCAGCAATTTCAACTTCAGTTTTACCTAAAGCTAAATTGTCCATCACGCTCTTTTCAGGATCAAGCTGCTCACGGTATTGGTCAAAATAGGCAATCTGCAGGCTACTACCCATTTTAATTTCACCTTCGGTTGGTTGAATTTGACCGAGCAATAACCGCACTAAGCTAGTTTTCCCAGTCCCATTACCGCCGACTAAACCAATTTTATCTCCGCGTAGCACCAACCCACTAAAACCGCTAAATAGTTGGCGACCGCCTAAGTTTAAACCTAGATTCGAAATTTCGACCACGATCTTGCCAGAAAGTTCCCGATCATCCACGCGAAGATTAACATTACCTAGACGATTACGGCGTTCGCGGTGTTCTACGCGCATTTCCTTTAAGCGTCTAATCCGGGCGTCACTTCTTGTTAAACGGGCTTTAATACCTTTACGAATCCAAGCTTCTTCTTCAGATAAACGGCGATCAAAATCTTTGTTTTCGATTTCTTCTAGGCGAAGCGCTTCTTTTTTGGCTTCAACATAAGCATCGTAATTACCAGGGAATACCGAAATCTTACCGCGATCAACATCGATCACTCGTTCAGCCACCGCATTAATAAAGCTACGGTCGTGCGAAATAAAGACTACCGCCCCTCTAAAATTACGAATAAAATCTTGCAGCCATTCAATAGCTCCTATATCTAAGTGGTTGGTCGGTTCGTCAAGCAACAATAAATCAGGACCTGCTGCCAATGCTCGCGCCAAAGCTGCACGTCTTAACCAGCCCCCAGAGAGACCTTTGAGTCTAGTTTCAGGTTTGAGTCCCAATAAACTCAAAATACGCGCGACTTCTTTTTCTTTACCCCAAGCACCTTGTTCTTCAAGTTCAGCACTGATACGGACCGACTTATCGGTTTCACCACGCACTAAAGCCATAAAGTATTCAGAGAACAAAGGACCTACTTCTGGTAACCCCGAGGCGCAATAAGCTTCGGCGGTCATATCGCCGTATTCTTGTGGCGGATCCTGTTCAAGGCGCGCTACGCGCAAACCTTGTTTGGCTATTACTCGACCTTCATCCGGCACAATTAAGCCTTCTAAGATTCGTAAAAGGGTAGATTTACCCGCCCCGTTGCGTCCAACTACCGCTACGCGATCCCCTTCTTCAATCGCAACTGAAGCGTGATCGAATAAAGGCGCCGCACTATAAGATAGATAAATTTCATTCAACGATAAAATTGACAAACAAACACTCCTTGCAAGCATTACCTAAGTGCCTATCATTTAAAGCGATATCCACTTGCAATCAATTCATTTAAATTCTTTTTAGATTCTTAATCTACTGCTTTCACATCTATAAAGATGCTTAACTAAAACCTAAAGCACCTATACGTGCTCACCACATTTTTTGGTTTTAACCTAAGCCTTGAGTTTACTTTAGGCTATTAAGTCTATAGTTTTAAGCCTTAGGAGCTTGGGAGCTTTTGGCCTTTAAGCTACCTTTAAGCTTTAGAGGCTTGAGCCTTTAGGTTTTAAGGGCCTTAATTTTAGGCTTTAGTAATAAGCCAGCAATTATGAATCTTCTTATTTTTCTTAAAGTCTTCAGAAATAGTAGAAGCGGTAATTTCCTTAACTTCTACTCCAAGCGCCGTGATCGCTTCTTCATCAAGCTTAAAGGTTCTTAAGTTGTTCGAGAAAATAAGCTTCCCTTGAGGTCTTAAGAGTTTAACTAAAGAAGTAATTAAGCTCACATGGTCACGCTGCACATCAAAGGTGTCTTCCATACGCTTTGAATTAGAGAAGGTTGGAGGATCCGCAAAAATAAGATCATAACTACCAGTCGCTTCGCTTAACCACTTTAAGCAGTCCGCCTGAATAAATTCATGGTGGTCTAAACGTAGATTATTAGCCTTGAGATTGTCTTTAGCCCAAGACAAATATGTTCTACTCATATCCACGGTCGTAGTTGAGCGTGCACCCCCTAAGGCTGCTTGCACGGTAGCACTACCGGTATAAGCAAACACATTTAAGAAGTCAGTTCCTCTAGCCATTTCTTTAATGCGGCGACGAATTAAACGGTGATCAAGGAAGAGCCCGGTATCAAGGTAATCCCACAAGTTAACGGTAAAAGCCGCCCCGTATTCATGCACTAATAAAGTATGTTTTTGGTTGTCGATACGTTCATACTGTTCGCTCCCGCGTTTGCGTTCACGTACTTTAAGAACTAAATGTTCCCCATCGATACCAGTTACGGCTAACACAGCTTGAATCATGTCAAGCATGCGTTGGCGGGCGACCGGAGCTGGAATCTTCTTTGGCGCTGCGTATTCTTGCATCACGATATATGGGCCATAGCGGTCGATAGCCGCAGCATAGTTCGGAATATCAGCGTCGTATATACGATAACAATCAAGGCCTTCACGTTCGGCCCAGCGATCAAGGTGTTTAATATTCTTAATCAAACGGTTCGCAAAATCAGGAGCCGCTTTTAAAACATGCTCTAAAGTTACAGCTGGAGTCTTAACTGGATCAAGCCCGTCCATAGCAGATTCTGCGTCCCAAGCGGACTCACCTTGGTTGGCTGCTGCCTTGCCACAAGAGGCTTCACGAGAAGCTAAAGCTATGGCATCTTGATTAGATGAAGCATCTTGACCTTTAATAACAGCGCCGTCGTTAATTCTAAATGTACGCAACTGACATTCAAGAGCCCCGTTATAAAGTCTAAACTTGTTTTCATAACGCAAACGTAAGCAGCTTAAAAGATCCGCATCTGATGAAATAATCCCAGCGCGCCATGAAGCAAATTCAGTTCTAAGCTTAAAGCCTAAGGTGGTATAAACTTCCAAGAGTTCCGCAAAATTACCTAAACGTTCACCGTAAGGAGGGTTACACACGATTAATCCTGGAGTCTTACCTAAAAGCGGATTTTTTAATTGGTGTAAATCGCAAGTTTCCACCTTAATTAAATCAGATAGATCAGCGCGCGCAATGTTATCGCGGGCCTTAGCGACAACATCAGGATCTAAGTCAAAACCTATAAATGAAACCCCAGCTTCTTTTAGGCGCTTACGACCAGCTATAAATTCACGTTGGGCGCTATCTTTTAAAGCGGCAAACAAAGAAGCATCATAGGCTTTTAAACGGTAGAAGCCATAGCGGTGTCTAAATAAACCGGGAGCCGCCCCACAAGCTTGTAGCGCCGCTTCAATAATTAAAGTCCCAGAACCACACATTGGGTCGATAACGTTACCACCACTGTAACCACTACGAGCTACTATAGCTGCGGCTAAGTTTTCTTTTAAAGGCGCCGCCCCTTGAGTCGTACGGTAATCACGTTGATGAAGTGGAGCCCCAGATAAATCTAAAGACACGGTAAAGTTATTATGGCGGTCAAGATGCACGTTTAGTCTAATATCAGGGTTTTCACGGTCAACGTTTGGTCTAAATCCTTGAATGCGTACAAAGCGGTCACATACCGCATCCTTTATACGTAAAGCCCCATACTGAGTATTGCGCACAAAATCATTCTGCCCATTAAAACTTACGGCAATTGTGGCATCGTGATTAAAATACGCTTCATACCTAATGTTGTAAGCTCCGTTATAAAGCTCAATGTCACTATCAGCCTTAAAAGACGCTAATGACAAAAGAATTCTCGCGGCGTAACGACTCCATAAACAGGCTTTTAAACCAATTTCCATTTCCCCAGCAAAAGAAACCCCAGCTACTGTTTCTTTTACAGTGCTAGCGCCTAACTTCTCAAGCTCGGCTTTTAGGAGCCCTTCAAGCCCTTTCGGACAGGTGGCAAAGAACTTCAACATAATGCATCTCACTTAATGAAAACAAGTCGCCTATTATACCAAAAATCAAAGTCCTTCACGAATTTACCATGCGAGAAAATTCTATATTTAACTTTAGGAGATGCTTCTTGCGGTAAGTTGAGCGCCAAAGGTCAAGTTAAGCCCTCGCTAAATCGGCACGCTTTAGGTCAAACTAAGCACTCGCTATATCGCGCACTTTAGCATTTAAAATCAATATATCTTGAACCTTAGGCTTCTAAATTTTTAAAGCTCATTAGTTAAAACCAAAGTTTTAAGGTCTAAATTTTAAGGATTAAGTTTTAAGACCTAGGTTTTTAATGAAGATTCTTGCGGATAATGTTGCGATTCTGATAGGCGTTACTACTCTCTAATAAGCCACAATGGTTCAAGGCACCTCAAAACCTCAAAGAGGCGACTTAATCTACTTACACTTACTTAAATTAAAGACAACTCAATATTTCATTCCATCGACCGAACCTACATCTAATTACCTGCATAGGGATGCCCCTATTATTAAAGCTAAATCAACTTGCCTCTAAACCTATTCCATTGAAAACCTCCCCCTCACTTTAAGCTCAAATTTACGTTTTTCACACAAATACAGCGTTAAATTTGCAAAAAAATTTTTAGGTATACTGTTTATAAAGTAAAATACAGCGTTTTATCAGTTTGAATTTACCGCTTCAAACTGCCAAAAATTAGGATTACATCCCTAACACAGTTGGCCAAAAGCAGGATTACTAAGCATGACTACCGCCACCTCTTCTTTAAAACCTCATAATTTTATTTCCGCCACTTTGCCACTAATATGCCTCATCATTATGATGTCACTTAGTGTGCATATCTTTGGAGCCGATAGCTCTCAAGGGCCAAACCAAATCGCCCTCTTTATTTGCGCTATTATGGCCATTGTCATTGGTCTATGGCGTGGCATGAAGTATGACGATATCGAACATGGCATGGTGCAAGGTATTAGTGTGGCGTTAAGCGCTTGCTTAATTCTACTCTTTATCGGGGCATTGATCGGGGTGTGGATGCTTTCAGGGACCGTACCAACTATTATTTACTACGGTATCCAAATTATTAACCCGCAATGGTTTTTTACCTGTGCCTTGGTTGTTTGCGCCTTGGTTTCTATTAGTATCGGTAGTTCTTGGTCTACTTGTGCTACTATAGGCGTGGCATTTATAGGGATGAGCGTACCTCTAAACATGCCAATCGAAATCACCGCTGGTGCAGTAATTTCCGGGGCATATTTTGGGGATAAGATGTCTCCATTATCAGAAACTACAAACTTAGCCGCTGCGGTCGGGGAAGTTAGTTTGTTTGACCACATTAAGAATATGATTTGGACCACAGCTCCAAGCTTGATTATTGCTGCAATCATTTTCTCGGTACTTGGTTTTAATTATGCCGGTAACAATGGGGATTCAGCCGTATCATCAATGCAATTAATCAATGACTTAAAAAAGTACTACGACATCTCATTAGTAAACTTAGTCCCATTAGTCGTGTTGATTACCCTTACAATCATGCGCTTACCAGTACTTATCATTATCTTTATTAGTATTGTCGTCGGGGCATTGGTGGCGTTATTACTCCAAGGTCCTGCCATTGCTGCTACCTTCGAACACGCTAACGAACTTTCATCTAACTTAATTTCCATTTGGAAAGCAAGCTTCAACGGCATTGAAATGTCTACTTCCAACCAAGAACTTAATGAACTTTTAAGTGGTGGTGGGATGAATAGCATGCTTAACACTATTTTCCTTATTATTGCCGCTCTTTCCTTTGGGGCCACTATGGAAACTACTGGTAGCATTACCTATATGATTGGCCACCTCCTTAAGATTGCCAAAACCACCGCTAGAGTCTTGATTGCCACCGTGCTTTCATGCGTTGGTCTTAACATCGTAACTGGTGACCAATACATGTCTATCATTATGCCAGGCCGTATGTACAAACGCGCTTATAAAGAATTAGGCTTAGGAAATTTAGCCTTAACCCGTAACCTAGAAGACGGGGCCACGATCACTTCTGTTTTAGTACCATGGAATACTTGTGCAGTTTTCGTATCCGGCGTACTTGGGGTCTCAACCTTTAGCTACTTACCTTACTGTTTCTTTAATCTTCTAAGCCCAATTATTGCTATTCTCTTTGCTATTTTTGGTATCAAGATTGTCAAAGCTGTAGCTGAAAAGAAGAGCGAACCTGAAACTGAAGTTGAAGCTTAGGCTTAAACCTAGAAGGTTAAATTATGCCTTAATTTAACTGAACTCGGCAAGAAGTCTCCCACCTCTAAGGTGGTGAGATGAATTGC
>UQCV01000069.1 GCA_900539665.1 uncultured Succinivibrionaceae bacterium
CTGACTGCTCCCACGGGCAAGCCCGTGGGGTTCTGATTGCCAAGTGTAGCTTGTAATCGTACACCATTTTCAGGCTTTGGAGTTACAAGTGTAAATCTGTTTGAATCAGAACTTTCATTACCAAAGAGTCCTACGACCACATTAGCGGTAAATTTCTGTCTTACGACAAGGAAGTACAGTCAATCTTCCTAACGTTTAGATTAGATATTGTTCTATACTAATATCAAGTGATAGAAATATAGTTTTTATAAAAAGTGGCTTTCATTCCACACGCAAGCATGTGGGTTTTACACCGCAATTTATAACTAAGCTTATTGATAACATCTACTACAGAGGCAAGTATGCTGCAAGAAAAGTATACAACCTGCGCCACCGTCAGTATGAGGTGTTAGATTCAATATTAACCACCTCAAGATTCGCTAAGCCAAAAAAATGTTGCAACTTGCTTGGCACTAACCAGCACTTGCCGTTTTCGACTTTGAAGATAACAGGTGCTTTTTCATTTCTGCGGAAAGAAAAATGCACCTGGCGTTTGTACCGAGTGCATTTTCTTACTTTCCAAATAAATCGCTGTGCGTCCCTGTTCGGGATAATGTCAAGACGAGCAAATCATTCTCAATCCGATAGACCAATAGCCAATCCGGCTGAATGTGGCACTCACGATGCCCGATCCAGTTTCCAGTTAAAGCGTGGTCTTTATTCTTTTCTGGAAGCTGTTCGCTACTTGCCAGTTTGCGAATGATGTCGTCCAAAAGGCCAATATCAAGATGACGTTTCATCGCCAGCTTGTAGTCCTTCTTAAATTGATTTGTCCAAACAATGTCTAAATGTTTATTCATTCTTTCAACGCGCTCAATGCTTCCTCTACATCTGAGTAGCGTCTTACAGACGGATCACGGGCAATGCGTTCTGCTTCCAGCATTGCTGCCATCGTTTCCTTGTTCGGCTGCTCCAAGCGAACATCAAAAGGAAAACCGCCGACACGGAGCGACTGGCGAAGAAACACATTGATAGCGGTAGTAAGGTTGATACCTAATTCACCATACATTGCTTCGCACTGTTTCTTAATGTTGTTGTCCATACGGACACTAAAATTAGTTGTGGTAGCCATGAATGTCAACTCCTTTTCTTGCTATTGCACTTATATTATATATGATTTGCATTTCACAGTCGATCTATTAGATCGTAAAATTCACTAAAAAGTCATCAATTATTTTTGGGAGGAACAGCCTATTGAATGTATTTGAAGCGGTCAAACAGAACCTGACCACCCAACAGGCGGCAGAGATGTACGGCATTCAGGTCAGCCGTCATGGCATGGCAGTCTGCCCGTTTCACAATGACAAGAATCCGAGCATAATGGTGGACAAGCGTTTCCATTGTTTCTCTTGCCAAGCGGACGGAGATGCCGTTGATTTTGTTTCCCATCTGTTCGAACTACCCTGCGAAGCCACCACTATGAAGCTAGCTGACAATTTCGGTATCAGCTACGACAACAGGCAGAAGCACAGAATCAAGTCCCATATCCGAGAGCCTACCTCGGAACAAAGATTCCTGTAAAGTTTTTGGGATCGAGGATCTGATCTATTGATTATCTAATTTAGATAAAAATCTTACTTTGAGCCATTATTGTTTCTTTGTGTCATTATTCTTATTTGGACTTATTTTTCCGAGCATTTTTTATCTTGCTCGGAAAGCTTATTCGTAAAAATTTAAGGCTAGGTTTAGGAAATTTTGGGGCCAGGCTTAGTCTCTAAGCTCCCCTACATCTTGCACCCAAGCCCCGTCATTTAAGGAAGCTTTTCCCACCCGTATAAGGCGAGCCATAAGTTCACTTTTACTAATAAGCCCTGAAGCGAGCACTAAAGGGCGCTCTTTACTTAAAGGATCAAGATAAACAAGAGCTGGAACTTTCGTGATCCCAAGTTCTGGCGGCGGATTTACCGCAGTTTCACTTCTAAAGGCTTTAAGGCCAGGAAGTGGCATCCCATCAAGGCTCACGGCGATGATTTTAAAACCTAAATCATGTAAGGCATTGATATTAGGTACCGCAAGCTTACAGTACCGACAAGCCCCTTTATAGTAAAAAATAAGTCCTACTCGCTTCGTTAAAGCTTGTAACACGATGTTTTCTTGCGCTAAAACTTCTTCGTTTAAAACGATGCGCGCTTCTGTTGATACTTGGAGATTGGACATTTCATCAAGCCAAGGAGAGCGTAGCATCGTTAGCTGTGCTTCATTGGCAAAGCGTTGGCTTTTATCTAAAGCAAGCTTTTGTAAAAAGAAGTAGTTATAAACTGAATTAGGAGTAGGTTTATCAAGAGCAGTTTCTAATGATTTGGCTACGAGGATCTTTAGTTCCCGCGCGCGCACCTGGTCGATATCAACTAATTCATAACGGCCTTCATTAAGTTTTAACCCAGAATGCGTAAGTTCCTCACGCCAGGACTCTTCTTGAGCTTTCGTAATTTTAGGATCTACGGAAATTTCTAGCTTTGGCTCCTCATGGTTTGGGGCCTCTAATTTTGGGAAAACTTCTTCATTTACTTCGTTTTTTAGCGTTTCATGGGCTTCGCTTGGGGCTATAATTCTTTCAGCTTCACTACCTTCCTCGTTTGGTTCATACCAAAACCAGCCTCGAGCGTGATCAAGGTAAAAGCCATTATGGTTCCGGTTTGAGTTACGGTTTGGGTTATGGGCTTGTAAAGATAGGCCCTTCTTTTGCTCATGCGTTTCGTTCATGGCGTTTAGTTCGCGCTTACGAATAAAAAGCTCGGTCGCTTCATTTGGACCTACTTTCGAGCCTACTTTAGATCCTTCCTCCAAATCATCCCTTGTGGTTGCATAAAGTTCCTCAAAGCGGTACATGCTTCTAGGAGTAGCATCTTTTTCTCTATTTTGCACGCGTGAAGTTTGTGGGGACGCGGACTTAGTTCTTAGTTTTTGGATCTGCACTTCTTTAGGCATATATGCCCACGCGCTATTTAAGGTAAGACCGGACCCAAGAAGCAAGCTTCCCACTAAAAGCACAGTTAGAGGCATAAGTTTGTTGCCCGCGTTTTTATTTAAATTCATATGCTTAAAAACCTTTTACCTTGATAGCGCTAAAGCTTTAACCTTAAGCCCGGTGAAACCACACCGTTTGGTCGCTAAAGTTTTGAGGAACAAAATTTTATGTTCCGAAGTTTTTACCAATTAACTTTTATAGAAATCCACTTTGGGCAAACATTGCTTTGCAAACGTTGCTCGATAGACATTGCTTAGCAAGATGGATATACCTCCATTTTGATACCAACTTCTTACTCAAAGGTTTGATACCGATGATGAGTTGGGTGCAATAAACCAGGAGCTCCGGCGCCTTGCGTTAAAATAAGATCTACTCTTCTTGAA
This sequence comes from uncultured Succinivibrionaceae bacterium, assembly GCA_900539665.1. Lineage (GTDB taxonomy): Bacteria > Pseudomonadota > Gammaproteobacteria > Enterobacterales > Succinivibrionaceae > WG-1. The sequence continues at coordinate 3,391 of UQCV01000069.1, forward strand.
GCGTCAATTTCTAAAACCGGAAACATGTTGTCCGCTAAGCGCATATAAAAATCTGCAATGCGTTCTAAGGCTTTACTAGTGCCTTTAATACTAGCCCCGGTCAAAGCGCGACTACTATAGACGCTATCGTATTCCACGCGCCCTGTTCCGGTGGTGTTTATAGTCGGCACCGGATTAACATCAAAAGCTCCGGCGAGCCCCTCTAAAAACCCTGCCGTCAAAGAACGAGCAATCAACCGTCCTTGCCGCGAAACTAACCGCCCTCTTAATCCGGCTTTGCCATCGCTTCCGGCGGCATAACCGCTTAGTTCAAGCTCAAAGCTACGTCCTGAATCCATAATGCAATTTAAAGACTCGGCGCGCATATAAACGCGCTCAGAACTCATATCACCGTAAGCTGCTGCTAGCACCATGCATTCTTTTAAGTCCGCCCGAAAATTGTTGGGTAATAAAGTACTCTTATCAATGGCAATCAATACGGGAAAAGGTTCGGTTTTAGCTTTTTCGGAGGTTGGAGCATCAAGACCGGTCACTAGATACCCAGAAATTATGCTCCCAGCCGGAATATATAGCCCTAAAGCATCCGGGGCCTTACGTTCTTCTTTTATCCGTGCTTGGTCTTTTAAAGAACCCTGAGCTTTCTGTTCTAATTGCGCCTTGGACTGCTCCTTGTAGCTTGTGGCGTTAGGCGCGGCCTGATCTTGACCTATAGCTATAGCTTTACCTTCACCTCTACCTTTGTCGTTTTCTAAACTATTAACGCTTGGCGCTCTAATGCTAATAATATGAGCTTGATTAGCCTCAAGATCTGCTTCAAGCAAATTTAGTCTCGTCGCTCCTTCATCGGACCATAAACTTTTTTCTGGCCCGCCGTTAGTAGCAAGTGTCGCTTGAGCGTGAGCCATATGGTTTATGTTGGCATTTGGCGTGTTTTTTGAGGTGTTGTTTGTTTCCACTTGGCTCTTAATAGAACGCTCTTTCCCTGAAAAGCCTTTAACCGTAAAGGCTTCCGTATTTATATTAGCATCCTTAGCCTCTAACCTATTAGCGCGTAGATTTTTAGGGAGCAAGCTTCTAATTAACTTAAGCTCGCTAATTAACTCATCCGCCGTTTTTAATCTGCTTTCAAGGCCCGGATCACGCCCTTGGGCTATTAACCCCGCACTCTTTTTTAAAAGCTCCATTTCTTTATGTAAGCTTGCAATTTCGCGACGAAGCGCATCTTCCCGCGCATGCAAAAGTTTAATCCCTGAGGCTAAGCTATCAACCCCAAGTTCTCGAGTATTAAAGTCCGTTAAAACATGTTTCACCGTTTTATCTTTATCGCGGTCATTAGTACTGTTATTAGGGCCCGCCATTAAAGCTAAACCCGAAACAGCGGCTCCTGCTCCTAGCCATACTAAGAGGCGTTTCATCTTTGGGGGTAATTTAATCTTCGTTGGCATAAAAAATTGTTCCTTAAATGGAAGTCATACTAATTAAGTCTTAACTTATAAAGTGCACTTTGCTTTTAAAGTGCGACTTTGTTTTTTAATTAGAGTAAGTCTAGATCCAACCATCACGCCGTGGTTCTAAGCCCCACTAAAGCCTAAAGGTTTAACTTTTAAAGGGGCTTTAGTTTTGGTTCTAGCTTTATTTTAGCTTTACTTCTGGTTCTTGCGTAAGTTCCGGTTTTAGCTATGGTGGTAGGTTTTAAGTTGTAAGTTACTACTCCTGATTTGAGGTCTGAAGTGACACCATAAAAAAGAACTTGCTCGTTTTTGGTGGTAAGCTTCTTGAGTTAAGTAAGCTTAAAGCCATTAAATTTTCATGGTAGCAACGCGGAATCATGGTTTTTGGATATGGGTTTATGGCATAAACCAAGGTAAAAACTAAACCATGACGAGAAAGGCTCCCTAATACTTTAAATAGCTCAGAGGTTTTAAAATCGCCCTTTGGGCCGTAACTAAAGGCGCTGTTGTAACTTAGGTCACTCGCATCAAGTCCTCTCTTATGTAGGTAATTTGAATCCAAGCCATTAGAACCTAAATCATTAGAACGACTATCCCTGTAATCTAAGCTTACTCGGGTTTCTTCAACTAAGTCCTCACGCTCAGATGAACGCGCGGACATAACTTGTAGCCCGCTCTCCATATAAGGCTCCATCACACACAACCTGCCTTGAGCTTGGCGGGTTTCTAAGTTTTTATTAGCCTCAACGTCCTGAAAAAACCGAGCTTTAGGGTCGACGTCTTGATCTATAGCTTCACTCTCAAAATCTGCGCCTAAACTTAAAAACTCCTTTTTAACTTGTTCTTGAGCTTTACTCTCGTTAAGTTCCTTAAATACGGCCTTTATGAAACTTAAGTCTTCATTTAAAACGCGGGCCGTTAGGTTTTCGGTCTTTATAGGCGCAGTCTTTAAATTATGATTAAGCCCTGGCGTTTGGTCTAAAGCTAAAGGCGAGTCTTTATTTATGTTTGACGTGTTGTTTAGATTTGAGGCTTGAATTGGCGCCTTAGACCAAGATGGCGCGGCCCTCCATTTATAGGCGTAGATGTTTTCTTGTAGTAAAGGCGCGACTCGACTTAAAGTTAAAATTTCCCATAAGTCCATAAGCTCGTTTTTTAAAATTTGTGGGCGTGTTGGAACGCTCGCCGCATGCGTAGTGCCATCACTATAAGTCCCATAATTAAAGCTCCATGGCTCTATCTCTTTTCCCTTTACTATAGTTTTAGTTTTTGGAGCTTCTAGATTACGTGTTTTTGGAAGGCGCGTTTGATCCGTAGTAGCGTTCGCTGCTTCATGGTTTACGCTTCCCTTTACATAGTCAGCGTTTGCCTTTTCATAGCCTGGGTTTTCCGAAGCTAAGGCTTTAACATAAGGTAAAGTAATGGCTTGCGCGTCGATTTTTTGGGGAAGTAACGTCAGTTTTAATGCGACTAAAGGGTTATTAGCCGGTCCCACAAATAACGTAATGGGCTTAGTATTATGTGGCAGGACGTAAATAACCTCCCCTTCGTTTTTTATTTCCGCCGTACTAATCGTGCTAATATCGGCATCTTTAAACGGAAGGACTAAGCGATTTAGTTCGTTTAGAGCAACTTCATACGTAAAGGCGGGGATTTTAGGGCCTTGAGCACTGACTTGAGGTTTGGAGGGTTTAACTTCCCTTTCTTTATGGCTTAAAACCTCAGGCTTAGCTAAAACTTCAGGCTTAACTAAAACTTGAGTTTCGGCTTCCCCTCTAACGAGTTTAGGTCCCAAAGAACCCGACTCCTCTTTATTTTTCATTAACTCGGGTCCTTGGGTTTTCGGTAAAGGCCCAGCGACTTGAGAAGCTTGAGCTTCCTCGGTAGTATTAGGGACTTGTTCTATGTATTGCGTCTGTTCTTTGTTGCGGGGGGCTAGAGTGTTTTTAGCTTGTTCTTCGGCGTGAGGCGCAAGAACATTTTGGGCTTGCTCCGTGGGATACGCTTTATTAGACGCATCTTTTATTAAAGTTTCAGCTTGAGGAAGGGATTTTTCTAATGAAGCCTGAGATGATTTTATTGCTAGAGCCTGCGCTTTAGGATTAGTAGTCAAGGCCTTTACACTTGGAGCTTTACCTAATGCATGGTTATCTTGCGCAGAATTTTCAACTTCTAGATTTACCTTAACGCCTTGCGCATTAGCTTGCGCATTGCCTTGCGCAAACGACACCTGAGGAGCTAAGCCTAACACCGCTATAGCTAAAGCGACACTAATCGCAAGACTTAGTTTACGAACCGATAAAACCTTAGTTTGTTCATTATTTTTGGGGCGTAAAACAAATGGAGCTTTGCGTTTAAAGTTTAAGGTTTCAGGGGACGCCAGAACCCGAGAAACACAGATACCAGAGGCATATGCCCAAGGTTTTGAGGCTCTACAAGTTAATCTTGAGTTTTTCCGGGCCTTACGTGGTGCCCCCAAAATGGGGAAAAGCCCTAAACGCAAGGACTTAGGGGTTGATGCTTTATCTTGACCTAAAATTTGTTGCTCTAACATAAAATATTCCTGCCGAAACGTTAATTACTTAAAAAGCTCAATGACGCTTTATTTTTTTTAAGGGCTATAAACTTTTGTTTTTATTGTTTTTGCTTTTGGTTTGACCCATGTTTGGATTCGTACTTCTTGGGTATGACCTTTGTGGGGCCACTATTTAGCTTCCTCTTTGGCCATTTCGCGTCTATTTTGCGTGGCAAGACGGGCTTTAACCTTTTGCGTACGCGCTCCGCCTTCATACATATCAATCCAAGTTAAATACGGCTGAAAATCTCCCATCCTAAAGCGAAATTCATAAGTTCTTTGAATACGCTTTTCACTTCCAGATGGGCCTTTAATAATGCTTAAGCCCGAAACAAAGATATTGCCACTTTCTTCTTCATAGATGACGGTTTTTGGCTCAAAATAAATACTGATGTGGTCAAGGCGTATTTCTTCCGCCTGCACCTCCACAACATTGACAAACTGCTGCCAAACTTCAGCTGAAAGTAACGGTTCAACGACTGTACGCACAAATTTGATACTTCCTGGAGTAACGTTACCGACTAATTGCGCCAAAAATAACCCCCAAGCCTTTTCATAGCCGGCATTAGTTCTATCCGCCACCAGCCTTGTCTCCTCTGTTAACCGTGGAGGCACGAGAACTACCGCATCCTTTTTAAAAGCTAAAGCACACGCTAAAATCACGTTTGCGATTAACATGATTAAAGCAAGAAGACATAAACCTAATACGGTTAAGCGCATACCGCGATATGACGCGAGATAATTTTCAAAAAGCATAAAAAATTTTTTCTCAAAACTGATTTGGAAAGGTTAAAACTTAGTCCCACTATCCCTAAGTCCTATTAACAAAATTTTCCTCGCTCAAAGCCTAAAAGGCTTAAACTTAACCTCGTGTTCTTAAAGCCAAGGTTCAAGCATGTTTTTTGTAAATTGAGCAGTGTTTTCTTTAAACTAAACAGTTTTTTTAAAGATGCAGATTTTGGTCTTTAAAGGCAGCTGATTTAGTCTTTAAAAGAAGTATGGTTTAGTAAAAATACTTCACGTAGGGATTAGGCAAGGTGTGACATTTGGTTGGCCCTAAGCCATACCAGTACAAAAGATGCACCAATAGCCCTTCTTGGCTTGAACTTAAAAGTCGGCGATACCAATGTGAAATAAAAAAACCGATTAGGACGCAGATAAAAGCTTGCCCAATCAACATTCCTAACACGATGGCTAAGACTAAAGGCGCTATTTCATCAGCAGACCAAAGTAAGATAGTTGGCGGTTCATCAATGGCGCGCGGTAATTCAATGCTTTCCATAAAAATTCCTTACGATTAAGGGGTTAAGGTTTAGGTAGTTTTGGGGGTTGTGCCTCAAAAACGCTTTAGTTTAAAGGCCAAGTAGATTTTCAAATAAAACAAAGGCTTTTAAGCGTCTAAGTGTTTATAAGCCTCTAGCATCTTTTAAACATCCTACAATTTTTAGCGTCTTACAGCTTCTAAGCGCCCTAGAGATTTGGTTTAAACATCGGTAAAGACCGTACTAATAAATGCCACGCCAAAGCCATTAAACCTAGACTTCCTGAAGCCCAACTCAAAAAATACGGGGCTTGGACGCTAAGGCTTAAAAAGATCCATAAAAATACAATTGGAGTTGCCAATACGGCCATAAGGCCTAATTTAAACTTTAGGGCGTTAGGTGTTTTTATTTTGCGTCGTTTTAACAGCACACTTAACCATGCGTCGCCAGTTATCAACCCGAAAAATATAATTAGCGGGGTCTTTATTTTTTTAAGCTCCTCCACCCGGTTTTTTAAGACCGCTTCCCATAAACTAAGGCGCGCCTTAAGGCTTAACTTCTCAGTAGGCGTTACGACATAAAGATTGCAACCACTTAAAGCTTTAAAACTTAGAACACTTGTAGGCTCCGCAATATAGCCAGTGCTACTAGGATTAAGATGTTCATTGAGCTTATGATTAAAACCTTCAGTGAGACTATTAACGGGACTTTTAGTGAGAATACGATTGGAACTATGGTTGGAACTATCCTTGGACTCTACATTTATATTGGGTTTGGTTTTGTTAACGGCTATGCTCTCAAAATTTAGGCTTAAAGTTTTTGGGGCCGAGTCTTTAGATAAACACGCCACATAAGTGCGAGCGTTTGGGGTGATTTCTTGTACAAAGCTATACAAATCTTGCGAAATTAAAAGATTTGAGTTCCTAATTAATGAACTAAGAAGTTCTTGGTCAAAGTTGAGCGCGTTTAACGCAAACCTTTCGGTTAAATCTTCTGCTATGAGATTGGAATCATTAGCGGTTACGTCATTTTGGTTTGTTTTGGCGCTTAAGTTAATGGGGTTTGATTTTGGGGAAGTTAAGCTTTTTAAGTTGTCGCTTTTAGGGCGATTTCCCTCTTTTGTTTGAACAGCGGAACTTAAGTCTGCGGTTAAAACTTGAAATTCCTTATCCTTAAGCCACAAGTTTTTGGGAACTAGAGGCACCGCATAAATTAAAGCTCTTGGTTTACTATAACAAAAGCTTGCTTTAACCTCACAATCAGATGAAGTGTTTTTAGTTAGGCTTAGCTCATCTTCATTAGTGGAGCTTACGTTTAAGGAATTTAGTGTTGTCAGTAAAGCACCATCCACCATTTTAATTTGTGCTTCATTTTGAGAGTATGTTTGCGGTAAAGCCGCCAAAAAATCTTGCGGCTTGGCGTTTACAAGGTGAACCGCTAAAACAATAGCGCCACTAAGCACTAATAAGAAAGCACTCGTATATGATGAATCTAAATTATCCTGAGCCACAATCTCACTCCCATCAAAACAGTAAAATTATGGGTAGCAATTTTTTAAAGCCCCTAGAGGTAGGCTTTATAAAGTGACAGTAAAAAGCTTTTAAAATCACTCGTCTCATTTTTTTTACACTTTTAAAGCATAAACGTAACTTAGCTTTCGAGCCTACTTACGGCAAATTACGAAAAACCAACTTACCTCATACCTAAAGAAATTAGCGCGCAGTATAATTTAGGCGATATGCAAACTCATAAATCTAACGGTTTTTAAGCTTTGATAAAAAGCATAACTCTCAGCTTTAAACTCTCGGTCTTAAGCTCTTAGGTTTTAGCTCTTGGTTTTAAGCTCTTGGTTTTAAGCTCTTGGTTTTAAGCTCTTGGTTTTAAGTTTGAGCTTTAAGCTCTTTTGGGGACTCTTAAAGAGTACTTGGGATGAGCAGTGCTTAGAAGCTCTAAAGCGTACATTGTTTCTTCTTTGAAAGTAGCAACTTTAAAGCAGGTGTTGTTTCTTATGGGAGTTTAGTTAGCTTATTCGTTTGTATTATCGGCAGTATTATTTTAACTAGGGAGCTTTACTAAGCGCTTTTTCTGAGACTTTTTACTCAGGCAACAATTTAAGTTAAGCACCAATTACCCTTTCAACTATAAATTTAAGTGGGAATGTTTTTATTTCATTGCGGTTAGCTTAACCATAAACTTGAAGTCTAGTAAAAACTTGAAGTCAGGTAACAACATGATTTCGGATAACGCTAATTTAGTAAGCCGTTTTACAATCCTTTAAGATCCTTAATAATTTATAAGGTAAGGTAAGCTATGCTCGACAAGGTCTTTAAACTTTCGGCTAATGGTACCAATATAAGAACGGAAGTGGTGGCAGGCATCACCTCTTTTATGGCCATGGCCTATATTATTGCGCTAAATCCCAATATCCTAACCGGTTTTAACTCTCACGGCCAAGGTCTGTGGAATGCCATTTTCGTGGCTACGTGCCTAAGTTCTGCTATTGCCATGTTTTGTATGGCGTTTTTAGCTAACAAACCATTTTGCTTGGCACCAGGCATGGGACTAAACAACTTTTTTGCTATTATTACCGCCAATATGGTGGCCCTTACTGGTTTAACCTACCTTGAAGCATACCAAACGATGCTTTGCCTTATACTCTTTGATGGGGTCTTGTTCCTGCTTTTAACCATATTCAATATTCGAGAAAAGATTATTACCGCGATTCCGCCTCAAATTCGTTTAGGAATTGCGCCTGCAATCGGTTTTCTGCTTATTGAAATTGGTTTTGGGGCGAATTCCGCTATTTATACGAGCGATGGACAACAATTTCAGGTGCTACGTGATTTCTTTGGGGCGTTTTCGATGAATAGCCTTAAAGAAAGTATGGGTGGAAATTTTGCGCACATGGCTTTAACCGTCGTTACTATTTTCTTGGGATTAATCTCCATGGCCGTAATGTCAAAAAGAAAATTTAAGGGCGCAGTATTAGCCGGGATGCTATTTTCAAGTATCTTCTATTGGGTGATAGATTTCTTATTAACTGGAGCTAATCCTTTTGTCGCGTTAGCCACCGCTTCCTTTGTGCCTCCTATTACGGACTTTTTAGATAACACGTTCTTTCAGTTAAACTTTAGTAATCTCTTTAACTTAAGCCTCATCACCATCGTAACTTTGGTTATCACTTTTGTCATCCTCGATATGTTTGATACCATTGGGACTTTTATCGGTTTAGCTTCGCAAACTGGTCACTTAGACGAAAAAGGGCAAATGCCTGGCATGAAAAAAGCGTTAATATCTGATGCGATTGGTACTATAGCCGGCGCTCTAACAGGCACTTCAACTGTGACTACTTTGATTGAATCAGCTTCAGGGGTTGAAGCCGGTGGACGTACTGGACTTACAGCAGTTGTTACTGCGTGTATCTTCTTAGCTTGTTTGTTCTTAGCACCATTTGCAGCTATCATTCCGCCAGCTGCAACTTCAGCCGCTTTGATCTTCGTTGGGGCTTTGATGATGACTAGCCTTAAAGCAATCAACTTTAACGACCTAGAACTTTGTTTACCGGTCATTTTAATGCTTATTGCTATGCCAATTTCAGGCTCAATCACTCATGCAATCGGGATTGGAATTATCACTTCTGTTGTAATGGGGATTTGCTTGGGTAACTTAAAAAAATACTCCGTATTTTCTTATATCCTAGCTTTGATATTTTTAATTAAATTTATGCTTTAGTAAAGACGTAAGCTTAAAGCCTGAGAGCTTTTGCAAACACCACCTATATCCTAAACTCCCGCCGTCATAGTTTCTAATTTTTGACGTGCTTTTGGGGATAGGCTACACCGAGTAAATCGAAGAGATCTCTAGTTTTTTTAGGGATCTCTTTTACTATCCAGATTCCTCTGCCTAGAGGCCTACTCGCTTGAAGTGTTTGTAGCTTTAGCATTAGCTTATTTAATGAATCACTTGGTAGCT
>UQCV01000070.1 GCA_900539665.1 uncultured Succinivibrionaceae bacterium
GGTGGACAAACGTCACTTCATAACAGTGCTTGAGCGAGAACTGAACCTATCTTATCGGTGGGAAGCCCCCACCTCTATAGGTGGGGGAGGATGTCACTTCAGATCTACAACTTCTCATTCCATACATATCTGCATATCTGCATATCACCATAATTGTAGCCACTAAAACATAGAATTTTCCGTGGCTACAACTTAATTACACCTCGTCATCTCTAAAAATCGACATTTTTTTAAAAAATTTATGGCTTAAGACTCCCTAAACCCCTAAAAGGTCAGCTATAATGAATTTTCTGTATACATAAGAAATACGTATTTTGTCAGATTTACCTGACCTGGATTTTATTTTAAACAATCAGGGATTGCCTCATGAGCAAGATTATTACTCCGGTTAACTATAAAAACCCACTTTCCCGTAACCAAACCGAACACGGGATCAAACTTGTAAAAGACTTCTTCCAGCTCAATTTGGCTACTGAATTACACCTCAAGCGTGTAACTGCGCCACTATTTGTATTAAGAGGTCTAGGGATTAACGACGACCTTAACGGCATTGAACGTCCAGTTTCTTTCCCTATTAAAGACCTTAACGAAGCGGTAGCTGAAGTAGTACATTCTCTCGCTAAGTGGAAGCGCCTCTCTCTCGCCGAACACGGGACTAAACCTGGTTCTGGCCTTTATACCGATATGAACGCTATTCGTGCAGACGAAGAACTTGATAATCTCCACTCCCTTTATGTTGACCAATGGGACTGGGAAGCGGCTATCACTGCTGATCAGCGCACTATTCCATTCCTAAAGAATGTAGTAGAACGTATCTACGCTGCTATTCGTCGTACTGAATATCTCGCTTGCGAAAACTACCCAGAACTTACTCCATTCCTCCCAGAAAAGATCACCTTCATCCATAGTGAAGACCTTTTACAGAAGTATCCAAACCTTTCAGCTAAGGAAAGAGAAGATGCTATTTGTAAAGAATACGGTGCGGTATTCCTCATCGGGATTGGGGCTAAGCTCTCTAACGGTGAAAAACACGACGGCCGTGCACCTGACTACGATGACTGGTCTACCATGTATGATGGCAAACCAGGTCTTAACGGCGACATCCTCATTTGGTATCCTTGGTTAGATCGTTCTGTTGAACTTTCATCTATGGGTATCCGTGTCGATCGTGAAGCTCTCTTACGTCAGCTTAAACTTGAAGGCCAAGAAGATCGTCAAAACCTCTACTTCCACCAAAAGCTCTTAAACGGTGAACTCCCACTTAGTATCGGTGGTGGTATTGGTCAGAGCCGTCTTTGCACTGTACTACTCCATAAGGCTCACGTTGGGGAAATTCAGGCAAGTATTTGGCCGGATGATATGCGCGCAAGATGCCGTGAACTTGGGATTGATTTAATCTAATACCCAAGGATTTATGATTTAGGCTTTAAGCTAAGCTTAAGCCTAAACATTTAAAATTAAGAATTACTCTTAAAAGACTAACTCCTCACTTTATGACTAAAGCGAGGGGTTATTTTTTACTTCATTTTTAGTTACTTAAATTTTCGATTCTTTAATTTTAAAAGGCTAATTTTGCGCTAGTTGATTGAGCTTAGAGTGTTTGCCACCTTACAACTTGCACTGTGGTCACATGAAAGGTGCTTACTTGTAACGCCCTATTTATAGCGCCCTATTTCTAGCTTCTTTCTTATCAATATTCGTTTGGTTTTTGAAGATATAGCCCCTGCTGCTTTAAAGCCTCCATCACCACTTGGCGGTTAGTTTGATCCTTTGGGAGGGGGCGATATTCTGGAGTTAGGTAACTAATATTACCAGCCGCTTTAATCACGGCTATTTGGTCAGGGCTAATGATTGCATTTTCTAAGTAACTGCCACTCATAAACCAGCGTGGCGGAGTAGGTTTAGCAGCTGGCGTAAAGAGTGACTGCCCCACTGAGTAGTCTAAAATCTCATTAACACTTAAGAAATAATCATGGATTAAAGTCGCACTTACGTCATAAGCCGTGGTGATTCTTTGTGTTTCGGTGAAAGGTTTACGTCCCGGCCAACTAATGATTAACGGGATTTGAATTTGGTAACGAGTAAAATTACCGTTATGCCCCCAGTAGTTAAGCTTGGTATCATTAAACTCTTCCCCGTGATCAGCAGTAAAGATCACAATCGAATTATCCCACACGCCCGAAGCTTTTAGTTCCGCTACTAAACGGCCGATTTTTTGGTCCACCACAAAAGCAGTATTACGGTAAAGGTTAAAGAAAGGCTCCCGGTCAGAGTCGTTATTTAAACTTAAGTAATTCGGAGATGTTTGTTGTACCGGATATGGTAAAGGTAGCTTTAGATCGCCATCTGTAAGCCTTTGGGCATGTAATTGGTCTAAAAACACAAAGGCCATAAATGGCTTTGATTGTGCGGGTAAAGTATTTGACTCTAGTGCTAAAGGATTAGACTTAGTAGCTAAAGACTTGTTTGGGGCTCGCGATTTTAAATAAGAGGCAAAATCTTGCAAGACATCTTGATCACGCTCTGCCGCATTGGTGCCCTTAGAATTCGTTCTTAAATCTTCCACGCCATAAAACACGGTGCGATTAAATTCAGGATTTAATAGATTAGCGCTCGAAAAAGCTTTGATTTCGTAGCCATGATCCTTTAATACCTGCATTAAAACAGGCGGGGTGTTAGAGTACAAGCTCTGTTTCCAATAAAACGAAGGAATACCATAGAAAAAAGAAAAAACGCCTGTGCGAGTTGCATTGCCCCCAGAGAAATGCCGCGTAAAGCTAATGTTCTCTTGAGCAAGTTGGGCTAAATGTGGCATCGTAGTTTTATCAACGACATCGCTTCTTAACGCATCAACCATAACCACGATAATATTATATGGTGAGCTCGAAGTATATGAAGAGACCAAATTAGGTGAGGAAGTCAAAGTAGCCTCCTTTGGTTTATCTTTATATTGTAAAGGTTGACGCGGATAGTATAGAGCTGAAGAAGCCACCGCTTTGGTGCCTTTAGGGGCTTCTTGGGTTGCTGAAATTACCCCCATTTTACGTAAAGCACTATTCATCGTCAGAGGTTTAAAGAATATTACTTTTTCTGCTTGCGTCGTGACTATGTTGGTTTGCAAGCCATAATCAAGCGCAAAGCCTAAATTACTGCCGATAATAGCTAAAACAGCTACGCTCACGCCCAAAGTGAGCCCCCGTTTAAAGCGCGGTCCTACCTTTAAGCCTAAGAAGACCCCAACGCCCGCTAACAAGACCATCGCTAACGCTTGACCGATAATAGATAAAGTATCTTTAAGCCCAAAGCTAATGACCTCACCCCCGGCGTTCACCCAAAGGTCAAGCATGGCTAAATTAACATGAAAATGATAAAGGTTAAAAACCCCAATATCTGTCCATAAAAAAATAAACCAAGCGCTACATAAGACCAAGGCGCCCAAAGTCGCGGTTTTTACGGCCTTAAATTTGAATAAAGGATATACCGTCAAAAAGAGCCCTAACGCGCAATACATAAAAGTATTACCAAAAAAAGCCCCGTAAAAAAATAACTCTTCCTCTAAGGTGGTAGCACTTGAGTTATAGCCAATCGCCAAAATGGTAGAAAAAATTGTTACCACCAGCCCTAAAGACCAAACTTTTTGGCTAGGTTTAAACTCTAACTTCGGGTTCATAAATTTCTGTTCCTCTAGCCTATAACTTAAATCTAAAGCGTCATTAAGTAACGCTCGTAATAACTGTAAACACGGTAAAAATTAAGGCTTAATTTTACCAAATAACTTATTCCTTGTCTTAATGTGTAAAGCTTGGTTTAAATATGAGTGAGTTTTGGGTAAAATTTGCAACTATTACTTTATTTACTGTGTTTTTGCGTAGGGTAGCTTTAATTTTGGCTTTTAGCCCTAACCTTTAATACTCGTTGACTGAGTTTTGCTTGGTAAGTTCTTAAATCAAATGCGCCACTTTAATCTTAAATCAGAAGCCTACTTGTTAGCTTTTAGTATCGTCATTGCCACTATCTTTACGATGTGCCTTGGCGTACCGTATAAGTTTTTAGTCTCAGGGATCGCTCTTTTGTATTTAGCTTCTTTTAATCGTAAAAGCCTTTACGTTATGACTGCGCTCCATGCTTTAATAACTTTGGCCTTCCCGGTAACACTAAATTACGGCCTCCCGAACAAAGCTCATTATTTTAATATGCTAAATTCAAATCCTAATGAGTCTATGGAATTTTTAGAGCAAGTCTCAACTCTAGATATCATCGGGATCATGCTTGTAACTTTAATCCTCCTAGCTGGCTATTTGTGGCTGGGGCGTCATTATTTTAAAAATAAATTAGCACAATACTTTGAAGCTTCAGACCTAAAAGAAGCAGCTGTTCCTACCCCAAAAACCAAACGCTTGGAAATCATTAAAGTTAGCGTGTTATGCCTCGTGTTACTTTTTATTGGTCTTAGATGTTATCCTACAAAAATCCTCGCTGATACCGTTAAATACACTAAGCTCTCATTAGGCGAAATCGATAAATACAATAAGCTTATTAACACCCCGAGCGACTTTGTCGTCACTAAAAACACTAAAAAAATTAAGAACGTGGTCGTAGTTATTGGCGAAAGCGTTGAAACCGATTACCTCTCCGTATTTGGTTATCCGCACCCAACTACTCCAATTTTGGCTAAAACTCCGGGCTTATTTTTTAAAAACAATATTTCTGCGGCTTCGTACACTTTTCCATCGATGATGCGTTCTTTGACCGTCACCCCAGATGCCACTACGTACCAGCTTAATAACAATATTGTCGCTTTAGCCAATAAGGCCGGTTACTCAACCTATTACTTTGCTACCGGTAAAGACGATGATAAACAGTTTTTAAACGATTATTTTGCGGGACTAGCTAAATACAACTTTTTAAGTTTGCCTAACACCACCAATAAGAAACAGCGTTCCGTAAACCGCAACCAAGACGACATGCAGTTATTAAAATTCTTTGATCTAGCCGTAAATGATCAAGAGGAATACCGCATGATCTTTTTACATATGTTCGGTCACCATCCTAACGTCTGCCATCGCTTAAAAAGTTATCCCAACCATTTCGCCAAGTTAAAACATACTATCGCTAATAATGCACCGGATGAACTTAACTGTTACTTAAGCGTAACACATAAGCTTGATGCCTTTTTAGGGCACATTTATACAACCCTGCAAGCGCAAAACGAGTCCTTCTATCTCTTCTATTTATCAGATCACGGGCTTTATTTTGATTTAGATTCCGCTTTAAAGACTTTTATTCATCATGGTGAAAAATATAAATCAAACTACCGGGCGCCTCTTATGATTATGAGTTCCGAAATTACGGAGCATCAAGTAAACCAAGACTTTATTTCCGGTAACGATTTTTTAAGCATCTTTGAATACTACCTCGGTCTTGACAGCAACTTAGTGCCAGCCAAACCAATCGAGGCCCTTAAGTATCAAGATCCAAATGACGTGCCTGTAGTTGCTAATGGGGTTGAAAAGAGATACGGCCCGATGAAGGATTTTAAGGTTTATTACTAAAAAGGTTTATGCCTAAAAACGTCTACTTAAAGCCTAGGCTTTTAATAAACCACTTTTAATAAACCGCTTTTATTTACGGCTTTTAGTTTTAAACCGCAAAACTCAAATAAGATAAAGACCAAGACCTAGCAAGGTTAACTTTAGCTAGGTCTAATAAGTACTAGTTTTAATATTCTAGTTTTAAGCTTTGGGTTTTACGTTTGGCGCTTATAAGCTCCGATTTTACTTTTTGGTTTGGGTTTGGCTTATAAGTTCTAACCTAAGTTCTTGGTAACTCGCACTATTTTTTACCCGCACTATGGTTCTTGCAACTCAAAGTACTTTTTAAGTACTAGCAAGGCGCATAAATCTTCTTTTTTAGGATCCTTAAATTTAGCAACGTATTCATGTGCATGCGCATTAATAGCTAACGCTTCTTCTGGATGGTGCAGGTAATAAGTTAGTTTTTTGACTAAATCAGAGTAATCATCCTTAATTTCAATGTAGTGATAATCAGGAATCAACGTCCCTTCCATAAACCAAGTCTCAAACTTTGGTTTAGGCATGACGGCAATTGAATTTGAAGACATGACCCATTTTAAATTTGTCGCTACATCATTGCCTTCTAAACATAAGACAAACTTGTATTGTAGCTGCTCTAGAATGGTCATCGGAGGTTTAACCCAATCATGGTGACCAATGTTGCGCCCGACATGACCTAAATTGCACAATGGGTGGCGAATTAACTTTCTAAAAAATTTTCGGCGATGAGGTTGGTAAACACCACCACGCCATACAAGCAAATCCTTTTTGGCTAAGTAATCCGTTTGATCAGCGACAAATACAAAATGGCGGACTCGATTTAAATTCAACAACACGGAGTTGCCATTATTTTGGCTAATCGGCCGGCTTTTTACGATATGCGGGAACTTTGGTACTGTAACCACGTCGCCATATAAAAAGCTTAGATACGACTTAGGATCGAAGTACCTGGTATAACGGTATGTATCGAAGAAATAGGTATGCGGTTTGAAGTCTTTGTTTAAGGTGAAATCCTTGAGCGCAACAAAGGCATTGCCTCCCTGCGCCGAAGTTAGATTATTAGTCTCATTGCCAACTTTAGCCAAAGATGCGGTGCGAGAATACCCACTTGTAAGCTTATTGTAATAATCCACTCGGGCCATAATTTCTTGGGCCTCAAACTCACTAAGCATGGCGAGTTCTTGAGTAAGCTTATTTCTATAGAAAAAATTAGGTACGCCGTAGCTCAACAAATTTTTTGCATAATAGATAAATTTGCTGTTTTTACAGCTTTTTTGGTGGCAGTGGTGTTTGGTTTTTGGGTAGTTTTTAGAATCGCAACACTGGAGCTTGTTCATGAATAATCTATTTACAACTTGATTAGGAGTCCTTGGGACTCTCTAAAATTTACATAATCAATAATAACGTTGTCCATGCCTTTTACCGCTTAACCATCTACACTTAATTCTTCTTAATAGATAATTTTAGAGGAAACTTTTAAAATCTAAGTTAAATCTGCGGTAAATATCGAACGCCCAAATTATAAACGATGTGGTATTCTTTAGACTATATGCAGCTCACACACTTTATAGCTAATGTACCATCATCCTCCAAAACTCCACCTTTCCCACGTAAAATTTCCCTCCCTTATGCCGCCAAGCTTAAAAATCCAATTCTAAAGGTTTAATCTTCTTAAATGACACGTAAAAAATAAGAGATTCAGCTATAATGTGAGCCACTTACAGGCGAAGCTTTAGGTGGTGATTAAAACTCACTACCTATAGAGGCAGCAAGTCCCGAACTAGGCAGTAAGCCATGGTTTTACTTTAAACTCTACGTGCTTTAAAACTTCAACAAGGTCTTTAACTCCGGTCGACATCATGGAACAAAAATTAATTCTCAATCATGGGCGTGATAAATCCCTTAAACGTAGACACCCTTGGGTGTTCTCTAAGGCGGTAGCAAATACCATCAACCCACCGGTAAATGGAGGCGATATCGCCATTTATAACGCCGAAGGACAATTTTTAGCGACAGCAGCCTATTCTCCTAAATCCCAAATAAGAGCCCGTGTCTGGAGTTTTGATCCGGCAGAAAAAATCAACACCGAATTCTTTACCAAACGCATAGCCCGAGCTTGGGAAAGTCGCCGTCTAATGATGGAAAAAACTGGCATGAACGCTTGTCGCATGGTTGACGCTGAATCTGATTTTTTACCTGGCTTAATCATCGACCTCTATGCTAATTTTTTAGTGCTCCAAGTATTAAGCGCCGGAGCAGCTTTTCATCTACCAGAAATTACCAACGCCTTAAGAAGCCTGTTCCCTGAACACAACATCTATGAACGCTCTGACGCCGACGTCAGACGTAAAGAAGGTCTTGAACCTAAAAAGGGTATTATCTATGGAGCTGAACCACCACAGGAACTTGAAATCCAAGAAAATGGTGGCATGAAAATTCTCGTAGATATCGTTAATGGACACAAAACCGGTTACTACCTTGACCAACGCGACAATCGCGCAGCTTTAGAAAAATATTGTCAAGGCAAAACCGTATTAAATTGTTTCAGCTACACCGGTGGTTTTTCGTTATACGCGTTAAGAGGACGCGCCAAAGCTGTTTCTAATGTTGATGTCTCTGCCCGTGCTTTAGATACGGCTAAACGTAATGTAGTCTTAAATCACTTAGATCCAGGGCGCGTTAAATTTATTAAAGAAGATGTATTTGCCTTTTTACGTAAAGAAAAAGAAGCTGGTCATAAATACGACGTCATCGTACTTGATCCGCCTAAGTTCGCTGAAAGCCAAAGCCAGCTTGTAAAAGCTTGTCGTGGCTATAAAGATATCAATATGGTGGCAGCTTCAATTTTAAACCCAGGTGGCTTTTTGTTAACCTTCTCTTGCTCTGGGCATATGGAACCGGCGCTCTTCCAAAAAGTAGTTGCTGACGCCATCATCGATGCCGGGCGTGAAGCTCAAATCGTAGAATACTTACACCAAGCAAGCGACCATCCAGTCGCAGTTCCATATCCAGAAGGCTTATACCTTAAAGGCTTAGTACTTAGAGTATGGTAACAGCTTAGAGTATCTTCATTAAATAGAATAAAGTCCCATTTCCCCTCTAAGGAATGGGACTTTCTACTTCGTTCTACTTCATTAAGGCATACTGCCTCCTAATAGATGCGTGCCATGAGTACTCAGCTTGCCACGTAGTAAGTGCTGTTTAGCCAGCGCTATTTGGTCAGCGCCATTTACGTACGCTACATAGTTTTACTGTGTTTTAATGCCTCAAGCCAAACACTTAATCATCGGCAAGAAGCGACCGCCCTGCTTCATAAGCCTCATGTTCTGCCACATGCCCTGACGCTTCACGCGGGCCGCCAACGCCACCTGCGAAAATAGTGCCCGCAAACTTGGCGTTTTCAAAACAAGAAACCCAACCTTTTATATCTGAGATTGAACCTATAGGCGCCCGATTTTCGTCATCATCATAAGCGGAGCACAAAAACCAAACATCTTTAAAATGATAGTCTGAAGCATATAGAGCATTCATTCGATCAAGTAAAGTTTTTAACTGCCCTGAAATGCTGTAATAATAAACAGGGGATGCGAAAACAACCACGTCTGCTTGCAGCACTTTTGCAGTTATGGCGTTGGCATCGTCATCTATAAGACAATGTTTGGTTTCTTGGCATTGTAAACACCCATGACAAAAAGCAATAGCTTTTCCTTTTAAGCTAATGCTTTCCACTTGGCAACCAACTTCACCCGCCCCTTTAGCAAAAGCTTGAGCTAGGATATCGGAATTACTACCACCACGCAGGCTACTACTGATAATTACAACTTTTTTACTGATTGTTTTATTCCTTTAGTGAAACCAAGCAAATACAAGCAACATAAAAACCACCTAACAAAGTAATCACGGTCATGCCTATTGGCTATACCTAAGTTATTTTGATAGCGTGTTTCTTATCTTATCACTTCCTAAAAGCTTACAATGCGCCGTTGCCGACAGTATAAAAAAAACTCTTAGGCCTAAATGTAAATTCTTAGCCTCTTTGCCCGGTTGATTGGCACTAAGAAGCGCCCCAAAAAACTAAACCAGGAACAAATTTTCTGTTGCCATTGATTGCTTGATGATACTGTATTCATGTTCAGTTAGTTTATACAGTTTCTTGATTTCACTATCTAAATCATCATACAACTCATTTAACAATTGCTCATCTTGTGAAGCAATCAGAAGGTCGACTTTTTCTTGTATCATTTCCTGTGTTGCTTGATCGGCAATAGGGATTGGCATTTGTTCGATATGAGATCGCAAAACCTTCACTGAATTAAATTGCTTCTTAAAGACAAACTGCGCCATTCTTGAATTAAGGATGGCCATTATATATTTAACCGACAAGTCATGAATTTTAGGGATGACAATATTGCAACTATTTAGTGATAATCTCTGCTGGTCATCATATGCAAAAACCAATTGGTTACAGATAAACCTATATAACAATTTTTCTGGAGCTCGATAGTATTCTATTGGGGCTATCTGCTGAAAACTCTCGGGCTTAAAATCAATATAATTGCCACTCTCGCTTGCCTTATATTTGTAAATATCAATCCCTTTTAAGATCATTTCATTAGCACTATTTTTTTCGCTTGATATATATGATTTGTTATCCCCGGTAACAATACCTAAGGCAAAAACCGCTTTCCCCTCAAGTTTTTCCTTTGGGGTCACATTATTGATTTTATCAAGCACCGACTGTTCATCATCAGTTGTTAAAAAACTAAAATAGTCAGCTGAAACAACTCGATCCTTTTTAAGGATGTATTCTTTACCGTTATCATTCACCTTTAGTCCACAGCAATTTATCTTTTCACCTGTATTTGTCATTTCAAGAATAATGCAAGGACATTGCACCTTATCAAAAGTGTTGCCTAGGTATGACAAAAAAGAGATAGAGGTATTATCAATAATGAACTGTCTAATAGGCGCATGCGCTTTAACATTAAGAATCGCTTCAGGCAACACGAAGGACAACTTTCCCCCTTTTTTCATATGTTTTAACGCACATTCAATAAACACATCATACGATTCAACATTCTTCCCCATAGCTGAATCATAATTCTGGCGTAGAAACATACTTTCACTTTCCGAAAAGTTGTACCCCCATGGCGGATTCCCCAAAATATAATCAAATTCAGTATTATGGTAATCAGCCAAGTAATTTATTTGCGTAACATTCGTGTAGAGTACCTTCACATCGGTTGGCCGATATTTTATTGCCAGATTGATTCGCGTTATCTTTACGCTTATTTCATCTATATCGTTTGCAAAAATATTATTTACGACAAATTCATCTGATAACTGCAGCAAAAAATTACCGGTCCCACAACATGGGTCTAACACCCTCTTCTCTGATTTTTTATTTTCGTTTTCGAATAATGCATCAATAAGTTTTTTCACCACTGAGGTAGGAGTGTAATATGCACCAATGGCCTTTCGGTTTGCCACATTTTTACATGAGATGTATAGCAACCCAATAATGTCTTCATGCGACTCTAGTTCATAGTCAATTTCAAATAAACACAAATTATCTCTTATTATGTCATCTACATTGACTACTCCTTGCAGCAAATCTGTAATAAAACAACTAAATCCGCCTAGATCAATTTCATGCTTTAAAAAACCGCTTAAGAAATAACGATGACGATGATTACTAACATTAAGGGCTTTGCTTAACAAACATACGGCACATTCTGCTAAAACGCATTTTATAATATCGTTTGAAATTTCAATTTTTTGGCAACTAAAAATAGCTAGTAGTTTTTGCACATGTGCAAAATTAACAGATTTCTCTGAAACATATGCTTTATACAACGAGTTACCAGAAACATATTTTTTATTACGCCTACTCTTTAATGCCCTATTTTGACCAGACTGAAGTTCCAATTTAAGCTGGTCTAGATATGCTCTCGTAAAATACGCAGTCTTACCTTCTACCAAGCTAGGCAACATTTTTCCAAGTTTGAGCCAATTTTTACCTGTCGCAACTGATATTGATAGTTCTGCACAAGCATCTTTTAATCCAATCAATCCATTATCTTCCACTGTGCTCTACATCCTTCATCTTTAGGCTTGGTCGCACCTTGAGGAATTATCCAAACATTGCTAATCCTTTATTCACCAAGGTGCGATTGGTTTTACATAATTTTTGCACAGCCTCTCTGAAAGGCCGAACTTTTAAGCGACTTCTTTAACGGATAAGTACTTCATATCGTCTCTCTTAATAGTTATAAATTGGGGCGTAAAACCCACATGCTTGCATGTGGGATGAAAGCCGTTTTTCTATGAAAAAATATATTTTTACTACTTAACATTAGCGTAGAACAATATATAATTTAAATGTTAGGAAGATTGACTGTACTTCCTTGTCGTAAGACAGAAATTTACCGCTAATGTGGTCGTAGGACCGCTTGGTAATAAAAGTCCTGATTCAAACAGATTTACACTTGGTAATCAGAACCCCACGGGCTTGCCCGTGGGAGCAGTCAGTATATGCGCGTAAGCGAACCTATGTAATATTAATATTGTTTCACATATCTAGCAATGTTTGGTTAGCAGTTACGCACGAAAATATAGGAGTTTAATACCATGTCCCCATCCTAATGTC
>UQCV01000071.1 GCA_900539665.1 uncultured Succinivibrionaceae bacterium
GCATAGCTATCAAACTTCTTTAGAATTACTCTAATGAGTAATTACGAAGCTCCCATCTCTTTAGGTGGTGAGTAGTTCACAACTTAACCGTGTACAAAGATACTTTACGCACGGTTTTATGTGGATAGCTGAGGTAATCATGAATAATGCATCAAAGGAACAAAATAAAGCAGAAGATAACGTTAAAAAGCCAAGTGGTTTTTTAATGTTACGTACCATGTCTATGCCGGCAGATGCTAATCCCAATGGATTTATTTTTGGTGGCTGGTTGATGTCGCAAATCGACAAGGCTGGGGCTATGATGGCCTTTGAAATGTCACGAGGCATGGTGGCAACTGTAGCTGTAAAGGAAATAACCTTTAATTATCCTGTGTGCGTTGGGGATGTGGTGTGCTGTTATTGTCGTTGTACCCATGTAGGTCATACATCGCTTGGCATTCACCTTGAATTGTGGTCTCGTAAAAATAGCGCGGAAAGAACAGATAGATTCTTAATCACGGAAACTGATCTTACATATGTAGCTATCGATGAACAAGGTCATAAGCGCCAACTACCTAATAGCTTACTTGAGAATAAAGAAGAAGTGTTAGCCTACGGCTATCTTCCAGGGGAGCGCTAAACTCCAAAATTGGTTTAGGTTAAAGCTTTAAATTTTGAAGCTACAAACCAAACACCGTAAATAAAACGCAGTAAATAAAACACCGTAAATAATACCCCGATAGGAGAGTGAAATCTATCGGTGTTTTTGATAAGAGTAATAAACGCGCTAACTTGTGTTTAAGCTATGTTTTGCTTTTATCAATGTTTGTAAGCCAAAACTCGATTTGTAAATTTAGGTGGTTAGTCAAAAGTTAAGCCAAGGGAGGTTCCCATTTCGCTTTCTAGTTGTTTCAGCCAAGTTTTGATTCTTTCTTCCGTAAGGTCAGCTTGATTATCTTCATCAAGAGCGAGTCCTACAAAGTTAAAGCCATCTTCAGAAAGCGGGAGCACACTCGTAAAAGCATAACCATCCGTGGACCAAGCCCCAATAAATTGTGCGCCTCTTTCAGCTAAATAAGCATGCATAATGCCCATGCCATTTAGGTAAAATTCACTATATTCCATTTGGTCGCCTAACCCAAAGAGGGCGAAGGTGTGCCCACTAAAATCAAACGGTTCTATTTTGGCTTTAAAATTTTCCATGTCTGATTGGAGTTCACCTAAGTACCAAGTAGAGGTTCCAAGAAGCACGAGATCATAATCTAAGATGATGGCTGGATCCTTGACGGTTCTGACATCAAAAACATCGACAGCGCCACCAAGCAATTCTTGCATTTTTAAAGCTGCGCGTTCGGTATTGCCAGTATCTGAACCATAAAATATTGCAGTTTTGACCATGTGTTTCCACTCCTTGTCGGAAAATGATGTTGATTTTTCGGTGAAACTAACTTTAAGGCTTATTCTTTTTCTTTAAAGTGTTTAAGTATTGTCTCATCTCAAATCTAGTGTAGTTTAAGCCAAAGTTCGATGCAATAAAACCAAGGCTTAATGCAAAAAAATCCCAACTATGGTTCTAGCCATAAAACGCCTATGAAAATAGTTTGTAATGAACCTCTGATTTGTTTTTTAGGTGACTTTTTTTTGTTAGAATTATCATTGATGAAAAGATAATGCTTTATAATAAAGTTAATTGCCTGTTTGAGCCGAAAAACGTTGATTCGTATATCTTTGAATAAATTATATATATTGTGGCCATAGTTGGTTTTAAACAACGCATCTTTGACTGTTTAGAGTGTTGTGAGAGCTGACATCAAAGGTAAAGGTCTGTTTTTAGCTTAAGACTTGGCTTTATTGTGATAACGGTTGGTTGTTCCGATCGACTTTTGTGCTCCGGTGTGCCGGAAGAGGGTGAATTATGTTTAGAAGAACAAAGATTGTTTGCACTATGGGACCAGCTCTTGATCGCGAGGGAGTTTTAGAGGGACTTATTAAAGCTGGCGCTAATGTAATGCGCATCAATTTCTCCCACGGTTCTGCTGAAGAACATTTAAAAAGAGCTCAAACAGTACGTGAAATTGCGTCTCGTTTAGGTAAGATTGTGGCCATAGCTGGTGACTTGCAAGGTCCTAAAATCAGAATTTCTACTTTTAAAAATGGCCCGATCTTTTTAAAAACCGGTGATTTATTTACTTTAGATGCTGACCTTGGTAAGGGTGAAGGTACTCAAGAAGCCGTTGGTATTGACTATAAGAATTTGCCAGAAGACGTAAAAACTGGTGACGTTTTGATGCTTGACGATGGCAGAGTGCAGTTATCTGTAATTTCTGTAATTGGTTCTAAGATCTTAACCTCAGTTTTAGTGCAAGGGGCTCTATCTAATAACAAAGGCATTAATAAGCAAGGTGGTGGGCTCTCAGCTCCAGCTTTGACTGAAAAAGATCGTCGTGACATTATCACCGCGGCTCAAATTGGGGTTGATTATTTGTGTGTATCATTCCCACGTACAGGGGAAGATATTGAATTAGCGCGTTCTTTATTAAGACAAGCAGGTTCTCAAGCTAAGATTATTGCGAAAGTTGAAAGAGCTGAAGTTGTCGCTGATCAAGACTCTATGGATAACGTTATTTTAGCGAGCGATGCAGTTATGGTGGCTCGTGGTGACTTAGGGGTTGAAATCGGTGACTCTGAATTAGTAGGGGTGCAAAAACGTTTAATCAAACGTTCACGTGAATTAAATCGCCCAATTATCACCGCTACTCAGATGATGGAATCTATGATTAAGGCTCCGATGCCAACTCGTGCAGAAGTTATGGACGTGGCCAACGCTGTGCTTGACGGTACCGATGCGGTAATGCTTTCAGCTGAAACTGCAGCTGGTGATTACCCAGTTGAAACAGTTTGTGCTATGGCTCAAGTGTGTCGTGGGGCGGAAAAGAACCCGCAGATGACACATTCACGTTACCGTGTGGACCGGGTATTTGAAACTCCTGAAGAAACTGTAGCTATGGCAGCAATGTATGCAGCTAACCATTTGCCACAGATTAAGGGTTTGGTGTCTTTGACTTCTACTGGTTGTACTCCTTTATTGATGAGCCGTTTACGTTCTAATTTGCCAATTTTTGCGCTTAGTGCTAGCAGTAATACTCTTAATTGGTGCAACTTATATCGTGGTGTTTACCCAGTAAACTTTGACTATACTGTTTATGACAACATTGTAGAAGCTGGTCAAGCAGCTCTTAATGAGCTTAAGCGTATTGGTTATTTGTCTCATGGCGATTGGGTGATCCTTACTCACGGTGACTTAGATGTTTCCGGGCATAGTGCGGGTCATACCAATAATATGAACATTGTGCAGGTGCAGTAACAACTAGCGTTTTGGAGTAAGCTAATATTTTTTTAGAGGACTCTAAACTGCATAAAGTTGCAAAAAGTTCGGCTATTTGGCTGATTTTATGCCAAAATAGGCGCCGAAATTATAAATGCGGATCGCTCAAGCGGTCCGCATGTTTTTGGTGAAAGCGTGGAGAGTCTTATGCGTGAAATTGCCGAAGTAAACAAAGGTGTACAAATAAAAACCGTGTCAGCTGATGAAGCTGGGCAACGGATCGACAATTATCTCCTGAGAATCTTAAGAGGCGTGCCTAAAAGCATGGTTTATCGTATTTTGCGTAAAGGCGAAGTACGAGTAAACAAAAAACGCATCAAACCTGAATACAAGTTAATGGCCGCCGATGTAGTGCGTATTCCTCCAGTAAGAACTTCTGATGCGCCAGTAGTTCTTCCTTCAACTGGCTTAAACAAGGTTAGTGCGTTAAAAGACGCAGTGCTTTATGAAAATGAAGGCTTAATCGTTTTAAACAAACCTGCCCGCATGCCAGTTCATGGAGGCAGTGGGGTTGATTATGGCGTGATTGAGGCTTTACGAGCATTAAGACCAGAAGCTCACTTCTTAGAATTAGCGCACCGTTTAGACCGCGATACTAGTGGCTGTTTAATTATTGCTAAAAAACGTAGTACCTTACGTCAATTACATGAGCAATTTAGAGAAAAGGATATGCATAAGCAATACTTAGCTCTAGTGCCGGGTAAATTTAGTCGGAGAATTCAAGTAGTAAACGCACCACTTCTTAAAAATACGTTGTCATCTGGGGAACGCTTTGTGCGGGTGGATGAAGCATTAGGCAAGCCATCGATAACTGATTTTAAAGTGCGTGAGTATTTTGGGGCCGAAACTTTAGTTGAAGCTGCGCCAAGAACAGGGAGAACTCATCAAATTAGAGTTCATTTAGCGTTTAAAGGTCATCCGATTTTAGGGGATACCAAATACGGTGATAGAGCGCTTGAGGCTAAGTATCGTGAATTAGGGCTTGAACGCATGTTTTTACATGCGGAAAAGATCACCTTTACCGATCCGGTATCAGGTAAGGATATGACTATAACAGCGCCATTACCGCAAGAACTTGAAGCGGTTTTAACGAACTTACGGGCGCGCGACCAAGAAGAAGGTTTGACAGAATAATTAAGCCTTAGCTTAAAGAAGCAACTAAATTCATTGGTTAAATGGTAAAATTATAAGTTACATAAAAGTAGCTCATAGCCCCTAGCAGTTACGGACCTTTTAAAATTATGGGCTCATGTAATTGAGCATTTATTTGCTAGAGATGGTTGTTAGTTAAATTTGTGATTAACCCACGAGAAAAGCTTAAGCTTAAACTTAAATAAGCTTGGTTTGATTTCGGGAATGAAGTAACGGAGAACATAGATGTTTCGTGATATTAAAGCAGTGATTTTTGATATAGATGGAACGATTATGGATTCTATTGGGCGTATTTGTGAATGTATGGAGTATGCTTGCGTAGAAACAGGACTTAAAGCGCCGACCAAAGAAGCGACCAAAGAGATTATTGGTCTTACGCTGTACGAAGCAGTTGAAACTCTTTTTCCGGGAGAAAACGCGGAGCAAATCAATAAAACGGTAGAGCTTTACAAACAGGTTTACACCGAACGCGAGAACGAACATCCAACTTCTTTATTTACTGATTGCATCAGTGTGGTCACAGACCTTAAACAAAAGGGGTATCGCATTGGTATTGCCACTGGTAAGTCTCGTAAAGGCTACAATAGAATCATGTCATATATTGGCCTCAAAGATTTGGTTGACGTATCCTGTACTGGTGATGAAGTTCGCTCAAAGCCCGATCCACAAATGCTTTTACGTTTAAGCGATGAACTATTATTGCCTCCAAAAGCTTGTCTTATGGTAGGGGATTCGACGTTAGATTTAACCATGGCTCAACGAGCTATGATGGAAAGCGCTGGGGTAACTACTGGAGTGCATTCAAGAGCTAGACTTGAAACCATTAAACCAACTGTTATAACAGATAGCTTAACAGAATTAGACCAACTTTTACCAGGTTGTAAAAAGTAGTTTTTTTCAATTCATAATTACATTAAACATGGGCGAAATTCAGCGAAACGAAGTAATTTTATTAACTTTTTTTTGACTATTTGGCCATTTTTTTATATCATGCGCACATTATGCAAAAAGTGAAAATTCCACAAAAGGTGGATCCTGCGAGATCCGCGGCTAAAAGACTAGATTACGACGGAATAATTATTCCGGGCGCTTTTACTCGTTTATCCGGATTAGTGGAAGAAATTTTAAAAGATGTAGAAATTCATTTGAGTTTTTATGTCGATTTGCAGGGATTAACTGTATTCGAGGGCAGAGCAGGCACTGCTGTGAAGTGTATATGCCAGCGCTGCGGTGAAAGTTTTGAACTTAATCTAGAGACTAGTTTTAAGTATACCACTGACCTTAAAAAGGTTGAGGCACTTGGAATTACTGTAGATTATGATGAAGCTGAACCAGATGAATTTGGAGAAATCGATATTTTTAGTATCGTGGAAGATGAGTTAATTTTAGCTTTACCTTTCGCTCCAATGCATTCCGGAGATGATTGCTCTATGAGTGGTGATAGCTGGGTGTTTGGTGAAGTCGAAGAAGAACCTAAAGCCAACCCGTTTGCAGTTTTAAATCAATTGAAAAGTAGAAAATAGTTAGGAGAAGGCAAATGGCCGTTCAACAAAATCGTAAGTCACGTTCACGTCGCGATATGCGCAGATCACATGATGCTCTTACTGCAGCTGCAGTAACCACCGAAAAGTCTACCGGTGAATATCACTTGCGTCACAACGTAACCGCTAGCGGTTTCTATCGTGGTGAGCAGGTTATCAAGAGCAAGGACTAATAGAGTTTTTACCTTGGGTGGTATAACGATAGCTCTTGACCTCATGGGTGGCGACAACGGCCCCCGTGTTACAGTGCCAGCCGCAAAGCTGGCACTGAATATTTATCGTGACCTTGATTTATTGCTCTTTGGCGAAGAAAAAAAGGTTCTACCATTTCTCAAGGCGGAACACCTGGTTCATAATGATCGCATGTGTTTCGTTAATTCACCGGATTCAATTGTTTTGGGTGATTCACTCCACGATGTGCTGCGACACCGGAAACATTCTTCTTTGTGGATGGCGATTGAAGCTGTTCAAAAGAAACAAGCCTTAGGCGCGGTGAGCGCTGGTAATACAGCTCATCTAGTTGCTATTTCTAGTCATCTCTTAGGAACTGTTCCAGGGATACATCGTAGTGCTCTTGTCAGGTTCTTGCCGTCCTTCAGCGGACCTGGTACTGTTTTTATGGATCTTGGAGCCAATCTTGAAGCTGATGCTAAGATGCTCTATCGATTTGCGTTAATGGGAAATGCTGCCTCTAAGTTGTGTGGTATTCCAAGCCCTCGGATAGCGGTATTAAATGTAGGTACCGAAAGCACTAAGGGCCCGCAGACAGTAAGAGATGCAGCAAAGCTAATAAATGCAGACTCACGTCTCAATTATGTCGGTTTTGCCGAAGGTACAGATTTATTTGCCAATAAGGCTGATGTTATTGTAACTGATGGTTTTACTGGTAATGTGGCCCTTAAAACTGCAGAAGGCCTTTATCGGGTCGTGGAAAGCAGGTTTGGGGGTAACGGTGGTATTTGGTCATTTTTGGCTAAACCACTAAAAAATTATTTTAAAGGTAGGCTCGGTTTGATGCAGCCAGATGCTTTTAATGGATCTTGTCTATTAGGGCTTTCTGGAGTGGTGGTAAAAAGCCACGGGGCAGCTTTGAGTCCTGCCATGGCCAACGCAATAGGTCATGCATGTTTTGAAGTAAGGGAAAACATGCCTGCTGTTATTGCAGATAGTTTAATCTCGATATAAGGCACATAGCACTCTATGTACAGTAAAATCCTGGGAACCGGCAGTTATACACCGGAAAAAGTACGCACCAATGCAGATCTCGAACAAATGGTTGAGACTAGCAATGAGTGGATTGTCGAAAGAACCGGTATTATGGAACGTCATATTGCTGGCGCTGATGAAACTGCACAGAGTATGGCTTTTGAAGCTTCCCGTTTAGCTCTTGAAGCTGCTGGAATCACTGCTGATGAGCTTGATCTTATTATTGTTGGCACTACTAGCGCCCAATGTGCGTTTCCATCTGTAGCCTGTGAATTGCAAAAGTTGCTTGGTACTACTGGGCAAGGTGCTTTTGATGTGGCGGCAGCTTGTGCAGGTTTTAACTATGCGCTTTCCTCAGCCAATGCTTTTATTCAAGCCGGGAGTGCAAAGAAGGTTTTAGTGGTAGGCGTGGACTTGATGTCTCGCGCTTGTGATCCAACGGACCGCACCACTATTATTCTTTTTGGTGATGGAGCTAGTGCTTGTGTGCTTGGGGCTAGTGAAGAACCTGGTATCTATAGTGCTAAGATTAGTGCCGATGGTAGTCATGCAGATTTACTTCGCTTGCCATTTATCGATCGAGCAACTCTTGAACCTCAGTACCTTTATATGAAAGGTAATGAAGTGTTTCGTATTGCGGTTAACACATTAAGTTCTTTGGTGACCAAAACTATTGAAGAAAATGGTTTTGATCGTAGTGACCTAAAGTGGTTAGTACCGCATCAAGCAAATATGCGTATCATTTCTGCTACCGCTAAAAAATTAGGTTTGCCAATGGAACAGGTTATTGTGAACTTGGATCGTTATGGCAACACATCTGGGGCTTCTGTTGGTATTGCTCTTGATGAAGGTATTAGAAGTGGTCGCATTCAGCGCGGTGATTTAATTCTCCTCGAATCCTTTGGTGGTGGTTTAACCTGTGCTAGTGCTTTAATTAGATACTAAGCCTAGGTTTAATTGCTACTTAATATTATTACAACTGGAGTCTCATATGGCTAAAATCGGTTTTATCTTTCCGGGACAGGGTTCCCAGAGTGTAGGTATGCTTGCAGATCTTGCAGCTGCTCATGCTGTAGTTCGTGATACTTTTACTGAAGCTTCTGATGTGCTTGGTTACGACCTTTTTGATTTGGTGATGAATGGTCCAGCCGAAGAACTCGGTAAGACTTTTAAGACTCAGCCAGCTTTGTTGACTGCTTCTGTGGCGCTTTATAGACTTTGGTGTCAAGAAACTGCTGCGCGCCCAGTTGTGATGGCTGGTCACTCATTAGGTGAATACAGTGCATTAACTTGTGCAGGTGCTATTGAATTCAAGGATGCAGTAAACTTGGTTCGTCTACGTGGCGAATTTATGCAAAACGCAGTTCCTGCAGGCACTGGGGCGATGGCTGCTGTTATTGGTTTAGCTGATGATGTTATTGTTTCTGCTTGTGCTGAGGCTGCTGGTTCTGAGGCTGCTGGTTCTGAGGTTTGCTCTGCAGTTAATTTCAACAGCCCAGGTCAGGTAGTAATTGCAGGTTCAGCTCAAGCTGTAGAACGCGCTGGTGAAATCCTTAAGGCTAAGAGCGCTAAGCGTGTACTTCCACTCGCTGTAAGTGTGCCTTCACACTGCGCTTTAATGAAGCCAGCTGCTCTTGCTCTTAAAGAAGAATTAGCAAAGATTTCAGTAAAGACTCCGGCTATCCCTGTAATCAACAATGTTGATGTAGTGGCTGCAACTGATGCGGCTTCTATTTGTGATGCTTTAGTTCGTCAGCTTTATAGCCCAGTAAGATGGGTTGAAACCGTACAAAAGATGGCGGCTGATGGCGTAGATACCATGATTGAAATGGGGCCAAACAAGGTTCTTACTGGTTTAGTTAAGAGAATTGAAAAATCTGTTTCTGTACAGCCATGCAATGATGTTGCTTCTTTAGCTGCTTCAATTGAAGCTTGTGCATAACCAGGTGCATTTATAGTGGATAAGTTGTGAACAAAATGTTCATAACTTGTTGTTAAAATCTATTCATCTTAGATTGAGCTATAACAATAAAATACATTATTTAAGGATGATGCAATGAATTTTGAAGGAAAGGTTGTATTAGTAACCGGCGCTTCACGTGGTATCGGTAAAGCTGTAGCTCTAGCCTTTGCCCAGGGTGGGGCTAAAGTTTGTGGTACTGCTACCTCTGAAAAAGGCGCAGAAGCTATCAGTGCTTATCTTGGGGCTAACGGCAAGGGTTTAGTGCTTGACGTTTCATCTCAAGAATCAATTGATGCATGCTTAAAGGCTGTGCACGATGAATTTGGTGATGTTGATATTTTAGTAAACAATGCAGGGATTACTCGTGACAATCTTTTAATGCGTATGAAGGATGATGAATGGGATAATATCATCAACACCAATCTTTCATCTGTATATCGCATGAGCAAGGCAGTTCTTCGTCCAATGATGAAGAAGCGTTGTGGTCGCATTATCAGCATTAGTTCTGTAGTTGGTCTTATGGGAAACCCTGGTCAGACTAATTACTGCGCAGCTAAAGCCGGGATTATTGGCTTTACTAAGGCTATGGCGCGTGAAGTTGCATCACGTGGCATTACTGTAAACAGCGTGGCTCCTGGCTTTATCGCTACTGATATGACAGCAGTGCTTACTGATGAACAAAAAGCTAGTATTTTATCAACTGTTCCGGCAGGTAGACTTGGTTCTCCTGAAGAAATTGCAGCTGCTGTAATTTTCCTCGCTTCTGATGGTGCAGCCTACGTTACAGGCCAAACTATTAGTGTAAATGGCGGGATGTACATGTAGCCAAACCTGCAAGGTGACACTTTGATCAAAGATTTTTTATTAAAAAGTAGATCAAGTGGCCTTGAACGGTTATAATGGTGACATATTTTTTTACTTCCCTTTTGGGGTTTCTATTAAAACATGTGTGTTATACACAATTAGGATTTTCGAAACATGAGCAATATTGAAGAACGTGTAAAGAAGGTTATTGTTGACCAGTTAGGTGTTAAGGAAGAAGAAGTTGTTCCAACTGCTGCTTTCATCGAAGACCTCGGTGCTGACTCTCTCGACACTGTTGAACTTGTAATGGCACTTGAAGAAGAATTCGGCATCGACATTCCTGATGAAGAAGCTGAAAAGATCACTACCGTTCAGTCAGCTCTCGACTACATCGAAGCTCACCGCGAATAATTCCTTATCAAAACTAAGGTTATTGTGATAAAGAAGAGCGTTTTGTCTATTTAGAAAAACGCTTTTCTTATTTCGACTGTATTTCTATCTATAATTTAACGGAGGCAATCCTGTGTCAAAACGCAGAGTTGTAGTAACCGGTCTCGGCATGCTGTCCCCTGTTGGCAATACTGCTGAAGAATCATGGAAGAACCTGCTCGCCGGTAAGAGCGGTATCTGTAAGATCGAACATTTTGATACTACAGATTTTCCAAGCAAGATCGCAGGTCTCGTCAAGGGCTTTGATCCTGAACAGTTCGATATTACCAAGAAAGATGCTCGTAAAATGGATATGTTTATCCAATACGGTATTGCAGCTGGCTTGATGGCTTTTGAAGATTCCGGGCTCAAGATTACTCCGGAAAACGCACCACGTGTTGGTTGTGCTGTAGGTTCAGGTATCGGTGGTCTTGGCTTAATTGAACAGAATATTTCTGCTCTTATCGCTAGTGGTCCACGTAAGGTAAGTCCTTTCTTCGTTCCATCAACCATTATTAACATGGTTTCTGGTCACCTCTCTATTCGTTTAGGGGCTAGGGGGCCGAACGTAGCTACTGTTACCGCTTGTTCATCTGGTACCCATGCTATCGGTATGAGTGCTCGTTTGATTCAGTACGGTGATGCTGATGTGATGATTTGCGGTGGTGCAGAAAAGGCTTCTACCCCTATGGGTATTGCTGGCTTCTGTGCGCTTAAGGCTCTCTCTACCCGTAACGATGAACCTGAAAAGGCTTCACGTCCATGGGATATCGACCGTAACGGCTTCGTACTCGGTGATGGTGCTGGTATTTTAGTGTTAGAAGAACTCGAACACGCAAAGGCTCGTGGCGCTAAGATTTACGCTGAATTAGCTGGTTTTGGTATGAGCTCTGACGCTTACCATATGACTGCTCCATGTGAAGATGGGGCAGGTGCTTCTCTTGCTATGCAAAACGCTATTAACGATGGTGGCATTACTCCAGCTCAGGTTGGTTATGTAAATGCTCACGGTACCTCTACTCACTTAGGTGACCTTGGCGAAATTCGCGCTGTTAAGTCTACTTTCGGTGATGCAGTGAAGACTCTTCGTATTAGCTCAACTAAGTCTATGACTGGTCACCTCTTAGGTGCAGCTGGTGCTATTGAAGCAGTAATCACTACTATGGCTGTTAGAGATCAGGTTTGTCCTCCAACTATCAATCTTGATAATCCAGATCCTGAAGTTGAAGGTATTAACCTCGTTCCTAACGTTGCGCAAAAGGCTGATTTTGAATACGCTATTTCAAACTCTTTTGGCTTCGGTGGGACTAACGGTTCATTACTCTTTAAGAAGTATGCAGAATAATTAGCGCTTTTTTTGTAAAAGCTTGTTTTTAAGAGTCATTTACAAGAAAAGTTGTAATAATCGTGCGTTTAAGCATGATTTGTAAAAAAAGGAAGGGAAAATTTTCTCTTCCTTTTTTATTTTTATCTAAAATCTCCAAGAAGACTCCTTCCTCTTTACCCAAATCTTGCATCGTTTTACGTAACAAGATTGGTTTTACCCCCACGTTAGGTGGGGGTTGTTATTTTGGGTTAGATTGGTTCTATAATTTCCATTAGTTCATCTACTGAATTTATTTCGTCCAA
>UQCV01000072.1 GCA_900539665.1 uncultured Succinivibrionaceae bacterium
GACATTAGGATGGGGACATGGTATTAAACTCCTATATTTTCGTGCGTAACTGCTAATAGGCTAAAGCTTAGGTTCTAAAAATTACTTAAGCCTACTAAAATGCCTTGTACCTTCGCTATGTACTTTTGGGTTTTTCCTAGGTACATTTAGCTAGGTACTTTTTCTTGGCCCTTTGGCTTATCCTTTAGCCTTTAAAAATTTACTTCTTTAGCGATGAAAGATAACAAAATATTTTCATGTTTGGGGCCCTAGCGCTTTTTCCCTGTGAACTTTTACGCATCTACCTTACTCAAAGGACATAGAGTAATGCAAAAAACAGCGGTTTTTACTATAATTACGATACAAGTTAAATTAGCTCTTACCTCAAAAACTAAAGCTCTACATCAAAGGTTTTTCAATTGTCTAGCAATAAGATTTTAAGCATGCCAAAACACTCTTCCAAAGTTGCTGTTTTACGCTTGACCACTTTATCCTGTGCCTTGGCCCTAGCCGCCTCAGCAGTAGCAGGCACCCCACCGGTCCCAGCTTCCAACTACGATAAAAGATGCTATGCAGACATTCCTAAATACCGCAAGCCGGCTAAAGACTTTTCCGTAGACTACACCCCTGTATCTGTAACCGCAGACCAAGTAGAAGCTAATTTAAAAAATGATATTAATTACAGTGGTAATGTTGAAGTAATCCAAGGCCATCGAACCTTAAAGGCTGACGAAACAACATTTAACCAAGAAACCCAGGAACTTACTGCCGCTGGCGATATTTTCTATGACGATGGCGAAATCACGGTAAAATCACAGGATAGTTTAAGCACTAACCTTAAAACCAACGAAACTGTTTTGCATAACGCCACCTATCATATCAACGGTTCCTTAGTCCGAGGGGAAGCAGTGCAGGCTAATCTTGATTCAAACAATAAAACCATTGCCCTCCGCCATGCTTCTGCTACCACTTGTCCGGAAAACGGTGAAGCTTGGACTGTAAGTGCAAGTACCCTCAATATTGACCAAAATGAAGTCTTTGGGGAGGCTTACAATACAACTTTTTGGTTTTACGATGTCCCAGTATTTTATTTTCCGTACATCAACTTCCCGGTTAAGAACGAACGTAAATCAGGTATTTTATACCCAGGTTTAGCCTACAGCGATGGTGATGGCTTAGAATTTGAACTCCCTATTTACTGGAATATCGCTCCAAATTACGACTTTACTTTTAGTCCACGCTACCTCCAGCACCGTGGGGTTCTATTTAAAAATGAATTCCGCTATTTACCATTTTTAGGTACTCAAGGGAGCATTTATGGCGAATTTATCAACCATGATAAACGAGCTAATGCCGACACTGATGGGCAAAAATATGATACTCCAGATGATGACGCTACCCGTTGGTTCTTAAACATTAAACACCATTCTAACCTTGGTAACACCGGTATTGGTCTTGATATTGACTATAGCCGTACCAAGTCTCGTGACTATAATTACGTCAACGACTATGAACCAATGGAAATCACCGACAATCAGCTTTCACAAATGATGAAACTTAGCTACAACGCCGATCACTTTGAAAGCTCAGTGCGGACGCAATACTACCAATCCTTAATTCCTGAAGGGACTGTTAGACTTGCTCCATTTAGACTATTGCCTGAAGTAGCGTTGAATTACCACAACACGGTCCCAAATTACTTTACCTATCGGGTAAATACTAATTTGTCTAACTTCTACCTTACAAGTAGCGAGCGTCAGTATGGGTACCGGGGCCAACGTTATCACTTTCAGCCAGAAGTTGAAGTACCTATCGTCAACCTCGAGGGTTTATCTTTAATGGCGACTGGGCGCTTGTTTTATACTTACTATAAACAAGATATTCCTGATGTATCAAGCTCCCTAGTGCAAAACCAAGGCTTTACTAGAACCATGATGAAAGAAAAAGTTGACCGCACTTTATATTCAGGTGAACTTTACGGGCGCATGCGCTTAGAAAACCGTCATGAAAACGGCTTTACTTCAGCTTTAATTCCAGAATTTAAATATATCTATATTCCGTATCGCAACCAAGATAGCATTGGTTTATACGACACAACAGACCGTCTCTATGACTATACTTCAATCTTTAATTACAGCCAATATGCCGGTATTGACCGCATTAGCGATAGTAATCGTTTAGCTTATGGCTTGTCGTATAAGTTCTACGACAACGATTACCGCGAACGCCTCCGCATGAGCATTGGTCAAGGCTACGACTTCATCAAAAAGCGCGTTAAATTGCGTCCTAACGACCAAACTAGCACTTACCCTCGCACCCCGATTGCAGGCAGTATCAACTTTAGCGTGTTTGATAGCACTTCTATCCATGGAGACATTATTTATAACACCCGAGAAAAAGAAACCACCAGCTGGAATTCGCAGGTTAATATGAATTACGACAAGTGGTCTGGGCAGTTTGGCTATCGCTATACTCGTGATGGTAACCGAACCTTATTGCATAAAATCATCGACCTTAAACAATTAGGTGGGGCTTTTGCATTCCCACTAGGCGAAGATGTGAAAGCAATTGCTGCTATGTACTATGACTTAGAACAAAGCCGCAACATTGACCAAAAAGTTGCAATTAAATATGAATCATGTTGTTACAACATTGGGTTTCAGATTGAACGCTACAATAAACCAAACAACATCACCATGAAATCAAGAGAAGAAACCACTTACGGGATATTCTTTGAATTCAAGGGCTTAACTAGCGTTGGCATTGCTTCAGACTTTAGTAAGTCTACCCACTTACTTCCAGTCTCAAATACTGTTAACCTTTCTGAATAATGTGGTGTCACCCAACAACTTAAAAATTTAACAATTTATAGCTGTACAGCAAGTGTTTTAAGTTACTTGCTGTTGATAACTTTTTCCACAATATCTCCCACAAGGTGGTCTCGTAGTGTGATTATGTTAGCCACTACTTTTAGCCTTGAACCTGAGGCCTAATCCCCAAAGGAATAGTGAATATGATTAAAAATTTATTAAAAATTACCTTAATCTCTACCATTCTTGGTGCTAATGCATTTGTTACCCCAAGCTTGGCGGCTGAACGTGAACTAGATTATGCTGTAGCCGTAGCTGATAACAATATTATCCTAGCTAGCGAACTTAAAGCTAATGTGGCTCGTTACAAAAAGAATGCTCAAGCTCAGCACGCAGCTTTGCCTGATGATCATATAATCGCTAAGAAGATCCTTGAACATATGATCATAAGTTCCCTTATCTCTCAACTAGCCGAAAAAAAAGGCTTCGTCATTAGTGATGCAGATATCGACCGTTACTTAAAGCGTTACACCCAAGATACAGGTGGGATGAACGAATTACTAGAAAAAGCGCGTCGTGAAGGTCTAACTGAAGAACAAGTGCGCAATGAAATTCGCAATGAAATTATTGCCAACGAAGTAAAGCGTTCACAAATTAGATCTCGTATCACTATCTCTGATCAAGAAGTAGAACAATTAGCTCTTGCTCTAAAAGAACAAAACCAAGGGCGTTATGGTTATCATATTGCCAATATCGTGGTCCGTTTACCTGACAACCCAACCCCAGCTCAAGAAGACACTGCTTCACGCCGTATTCGCCAAGTACAAAAGGAGCTTGAACATGGTTTAAGCTTTGCGGAAGCGGCCAAAAGATACTCCGAAGGTAACAATGCCCTAAGAGGCGGTGACATGGGGACTTTACCAGCAGAAGAAATGCCTGAACAAATTGCAAGCGGGGTGGTAAATGCAGAACCAGGTGCGGTTATTGGCCCTATTAAATCAAAGTTTGGCTTTATGCTTATCAAAGTCTATGAACGCAAAGCTTTAAAACCAGAACCAGTTGAACAAGTGCAGCTAAGACACATCCTCATTAAAACTAGCATTATTTTTGATGACGACAAAGCAAAAGCCAAACTCAATTCCTTCCGTGCAGAAATTGAAAACGGCGATGCTAAGTTTAGTGATTTGGCCGGCCGTTTTTCTGAAGACCCAATCACCGCTGCTAATGGTGGGTTTATGGATTGGATCAATCCTGAAGCGTTTGACCCTGGTTTTAGAAATGCCATTGCCTCTCTTAAAGTCGGTCAAATAAGTGCACCTTTTAAGAGTAGCTATGGTTGGCATATTGCAGTTGTTGAAAACCGCAAGGTTGATACCGACTCACTTGAAGCCTACAAAGTAAAAGCCCGCGAAATCATCTTTAACCGTAATTATCGGGTAGAAAGTGAAAAGTGGGAACAAGAATTACGCGACAGCGCTTTCGTTAAAATTTACGGACTTAAATAACCATGACCCAACGAATCGTTTTAACCCCCGGAGAACCTGCAGGTATCGGTCCGGAATTGATTTTGTCACTAGCTGATGCTGATTTTAGAGATGAGCTTGTCGCCGTGGCCGACCCTGAACTCTTACGCGAGTACATGAGAATCCTAGGCCGTAATGACATTGAACTTATCGCCTATGATAAAACCAAGGCTCCAACTCCGCATCGCCAAGGAACTATTACCTATTTACCATGTAAGCTTAGAGCTGCCGTGACCCCTGGGGTTTTAAACGCAGAAAACTCAGCCTACGTTCTAGAAACCTTGGAACGAGCTGCCCGTGGCTGTTTAGATGGTGAATTTGCGGCTCTCGTAACCGCCCCAGTGCATAAGGGTATTATCAACGAAGCCGGGGTACCTTTTAGTGGCCATACTGAGTTTTTCCAGGAATTAGCCGGAGCTGATGAAGTAGTCATGATGTTAGCCACCGAAGGTTTAAGAGTGGCTTTAGCAACTACTCATTTACCTCTACGCGACATTGCAGATGCGATCACCCCAGCCTTATTAACTAAAATCATTACGATTTTACACCATGATTTACAGACTAAATTTGGCTTATCTAAACCACAGATCTATGTCACCGGACTCAATCCACATGCCGGTGAAGGCGGGCATTTAGGGCATGAAGAACTCGACGTTATCATCCCAACTTTAGAAAAGCTAAAACAGACTGGCCTCGACCTTTATGGCCCATTCCCGGCCGATACTATCTTTCAGCCTCAATACATGGATAAAGCCGACGCCATTTTAGCTATGTACCATGACCAAGGCTTACCAGTTCTTAAATACAAGGGCTTTGGGAAGGCGGTAAACATCACTTTAGGCTTGCCGTTTATTCGCACTAGTGTCGACCACGGAACCGCACTTGATTTAGCCGGCAAAGGCATTGCTGACACCGGATCACTACACGTGGCCATTAACACCGCAGAAGATATGATTAGATCGCTAAGGAATTCGCATGAACGATAAGGTAACCATGGGCCATACCGCCCGTAAAAGATTTGGCCAAAACTTTTTGCAAGATCAAAATGTTATCGCCGGAATTGTCCGTGCTATCAACCCAAAGCCTGACGACAATATCGCCGAAATTGGTCCTGGCTTAGCCGCTCTTACTACTCCGGTAAGTGAAAAAGTAAACAAGCTCCATGTTATTGAACTCGACCGCGATTTGGCTGAACGTCTACGCCATAACCCATTCTTAGCCCCAAAGCTCGATATTCATGAAGCTGACGCCTTAAAATTTGATTTTACGACTTTAGCAACTAAGCGACCTTTACGCGTCTTTGGGAACCTACCATACAACATCTCAACTCCATTGATGTTGCATCTTTTTGCTTGTAGCGAAGCTATTTCCGACATGCACTTTATGCTACAAAAAGAAGTGGTAGAACGCCTTGCGGCCGCCCCAAACACTAAAGACTACGGGCGCCTTAGTGTAATCACTCAATACTATTGTCGCGTACTCCCAATTATGGAAGTAAAACCAGGGGCTTTTAGACCAGCTCCTAAGGTTACAAGCGCCGTGGTACGCTTAGTGCCACACCAGGACAAGCCACATAAAGTTAAAGATGTGCGCCTTTTAGAACAGGTTTTGGCAGTAGCTTTTAATCAGCGCCGTAAGACTATCCATAACAGCTTAGGCACTCTCTTTACCGATAGTGAACTAGAAGAAGCCGGGCTCGCTCTAAACCTACGAGCAGAAAACATCACCTTAGCTCAGTACTGCGTGTTAGCGGATATCCTATGGGCTAAAAATGAACGCGCAGGCGAAGATAAGGCCTAATAATTCCAAGGTCTTTTCGAGTTAGAATTTAAGCTTTTGTGCTTTTACGTTTAGCTTAAGGCTTGAAAACTCAGCCTTAAACTTGCATAAATTTTGGTGGTCAAATTTTAGATGACCACCTAATACGTAGGTTAATTTTTAATTACGTAAGTTAAGATTTAGCCATATACTTAGTTACACCTTTTCCCCATCATTGGCTCCCATTCTCTACGCTTTATCGTTTTACCGCATCGTTTTATTGCATCGTTTTGTCTTATCCTTTTTTCATATCATTTTCTTAATTCTCCCCGTTCCTAAAGCCATAACTTACTAGCATTTCAAGCTTAGTCGGGTACGTTTTTACATTTCGAAGCTCTAGTCCTTATTTCTAAAATATTGTTCTGGTCAAACTTTAACAACCAAGTATTTTAAGTAACGAATCTGCCATCATAAATTGCGTTATAATCAAATTACCGAACGCATATATACCATATATAGGAGTATGAAATGTCAGGAGTTATTGCCATGATTTTAGCCGGCGGCGAAGGCACCAGATTGCAGCCGCTTACTGTAACCAGAAGCAAACCGGCAGTACCGTTCGGCGGAAGTTACCGACTCATTGACTTTGTGCTTAATAATTTCGTCAACTCCGATATTATCCGTATCTTTGTGCTTACCCAATTTAAGAGTCAATCCCTCTTTATGCACATGAAAAAAGGCTGGGCTGTTAGTGGCATTCCAGGGTGTTTTATCGACCCGATTCCAGCTCAAATGCGCATGGGTAAAAGATGGTATGACGGCACTGCAGACGCTATTTACCAAAATCTAGGCTTTATTGAAAACCGGAACCCTGAGCACGTTTGTATCTTCGGAAGCGACCATGTCTATAAAATGGACATTCGGCAAATGCTCAACTATCATACCGAAAAAAAAGCCGCCCTTACCGTGTCGGCTTTAAAAATGCCTATTAATGAAGCGCGCGCCTTTGGGGTTATTGAAGTAGATGCCACGGGACGGATGATTGGGTTTGAAGAAAAGCCTAAATTCCCTAAATGCATCCCCGGCGATCCTGAACATGCCTTAGTGTCCATGGGGAACTATATTTTTGAAGCCCAAACCCTATACCGTGAACTCCATAGCGATGCCGAATCGATTAGTTCAACCCATGATTTTGGGCGCGATATTATCCCAGATATGTTTCCCCGGGAAAAAGTTTATGTCTATGACTTTAGCACCAACCATATAAGCGGTGAACAATCAGAAGCGTACTGGCGCGATGTGGGCAATCTTGATGCCTATTGGCAGACCAATATGGATCTAATTGCTGACAAGCCAAAATTCTACCTGTACAATCCCTCTTGGGCTTTACACACCTATTATCCGCCATTGCCTCCAGCTGCTTTTTTGGATACCGAAAGCCATCAAACTAAGATCTCCCAATCTATGATTTCAGCGGGTAGCAGTATTAAAGGCGCTACCGTGGACCATAGCATTTTAGGCTTTAACTGTGAAGTGGATTGTGGCACCAAGATTTGTGACTCGGTCCTGCTTGGCGACGTAAAAATCGGCGATGGTTGCCGGATTAGACGCGCTATTATCGATAAACATGTCGAAATTGCGCCCGGAGTCGTAATAGGTGAAGATCCAGAACAAGACCGCAATCTATTTACGGTTTCCGATGGTGGTATTGTGGTCGTCCCTAAGGGCGCTAAAATAGGATTCTAAAAGATGCGGGTACTGTTTCTGACCTCAGAGCTGTGCAATTTTATTAAGACCGGTGGCTTAGCAGATGTAGCTAAGGCCCTGCCTTTAGAACTTGCGCGCCGCGGGCATGACATCCGCATTATGTTGCCGTGCTATGCCAAGATCCCGAACTGGAATTCATTACCAGTCGTGGGAGAATTCTCCTTAAGTAACGCTCATAACAGCACTAGTATCGCCTATAAAGTCAGAGAAGGCCGATTAAATAATACTATCACCGTGTGGCTCATAGAACATGAGTACTATTTTGGGCGTAATAACCTTTATGCCGAAAATAACGTGGCTTACCCTGATAATGGTGAACGTTTTGCATTCTTTTGTGCTGCGTGTTTGCAAACAGTGGAACAATTTAACTTCAAACCTGATATTGTGCACTGTAACGATTGGCATACGGCTTTAACCCCAATGCTATTAAAACTTCGCTATGGTTCCTCACCATTTTTTGCCGGCACCAAATCTGTACTCACCGTGCACAATGGGGCTTTCCAAGGGATATTTGACCGCGGGCAATTATGGATGTTACCAGAGCTTGCCCGCACGAATAACGATAGCATTACCCATGGCTACGCCAATTTAAATTTCTTAAAGTGTGGCGTCTTCTACGCCGACAAAATTAACGCTGTAAGTCCAAGTTATGCCGAAGAATTAACCACCTTCTTAGGTGGTCATGGCATGGCTCAAAACTATATGGCCAGAGCTGATGATTTGTGTGGGATTGTCAATGGTTGTGATTACACCGATTGGGATCCTAAAATGGATAACACCATTCCTTTTCACTTTTCCGCCGACCATATGGGAAACAAGTACCTGTGTAAGTGTTTATTGCAAGAAACAACTAGCTTACCAGTCTGTGACGTACCCATTTTTGGCATGGTTTGTCGTTTAACCTCCCAAAAAGGCGTCAACCTTTTATTGCCTATCTTAAAAGACTTCTTGCAACACCGCATCCAGCTAATCTTAATTGGGACCGGGGACCCGGAACTTGAAAAGAACCTCAGCGCTATCGCTGAAGATTACCCTGAGCGCTTCGTCTTTAAGAGCGTCTATGACAATAACTTGGCGCACCTAATTGAAGCCGGGGCTGATTTTTTCCTCATGCCTTCAATCTTTGAGCCCTGTGGGCTCAATCAAATGTATAGCTTAGCTTATGGCACCTTACCTATTGTCCGCGCAGTTGGTGGGTTAAAAGACACCGTGGTCTGTTACGATGATGATAAAGAAAACGCGACTGGTTTTATCTTCCATGAACCAGAACCTGGAGCCTTATTAAGCTGTTTAAGACGAGTCCTAATTTTCTTTTTACAAGAACCACAGGAAGTACAGCGTATTCGCCATAATGCTATGCACAGCCGGTACGAGTGGAAAAATTCGGCAGAAGAATACGAATTAATGTACTATAGTGCATTACAAAAAAATTAAACAATTTGCTTTGGCTAAAACTTAAAACTAAGTAAAAACGATTTTTTCCTAGGTTGTGAGTAACTAAGCCTCTCAATGCC
Organism: uncultured Succinivibrionaceae bacterium; assembly: GCA_900539665.1. Lineage (GTDB taxonomy): Bacteria > Pseudomonadota > Gammaproteobacteria > Enterobacterales > Succinivibrionaceae > WG-1. The sequence goes on from UQCV01000072.1 coordinate 9,352, forward strand.
CTATTTAACTAATTAACAGAGTTCAAGCAATGCAACAGTTTTTAGATAACTCAACCGGGGCCTCTCGGCTGAGTGTTTTTAATTTCTTTATGGCTCCGATGCAAGCTTTTGGCCTCATGGTCTCAAGCCCAAAATTCTTTTTTTCCACCCTTAGCTGTGCATTAGGCATCATCATTTCTCTTTTTGTCTATGTAGGTGGGATCTTTGTCATTCCTGGAATTATAAGCTTAATCACCGCTATGACTGTTTCCGTGGTGTACCATGGTACCCCTAACCTAGGGCAAAATTTGGCCGCGGCAAATTTTCATTATCGCTTAAAGATCTACTGCTATAACGCTTTAGCTTTATTACCTCTCATTTCGATTATCGCAAGCGGGACCAACCTCTATTACAACTTCGTCGATGGCAAACTCACATCTGGTACCCCTATTTATTGGCTGTTAGCTGCTTTCTTTTTCACCTTAACTTTTGGGGTAGTCATTACTGCAGCTGTAACTCTCTCAATGCGCCGTAATAGCGGTATTTTAGCTAGTTGCGCAGATGCTATCGAGCTACTGTGGAAAAACCCAGCTGGCATCTTTGCCCTGTGGATAAATTGGTTCCTTGAGCTTTTTATTTTCTACTTCTTAGTCCTCTCCGCCATGTTAGTTCTTAGATTAGTTGGAGCTAGTTGGCCGGTGTTGATAACTTCATCTGTTAGTATCATCATGACCGTGCTCCTAACCATGGTCTTTTTAGCGCATTACCTCGTCACAGCGTCTTTAATTACCATTGAAGTCTTTAGTAAAGCCAAAGATGCGGAAACAAAAGAAGAGGTAGCTGAAGATTTAAGCGAACCTAAAAATGATGCCCCAATTGATAACTCCGCAAAAGAGTGATAAAGAAGAGGCGCAAAACTAATGAGTGCTAAATCGAAACCTAACTCGATTTAACGCTCATTAAGTTAAACCTTTAGTTTTAACCTAATTTTTAGCGACTTAGCGAACAAAAGGCCTTAAGTCTAAGCTTAAGGCTTTTTTAGGGTTTTAACTCTTTGGTTTCAAGGTTAAAGGGGAAAAGCTATAGGTTAAGGTTTAGAACTTAATCTTCGCTCTTAGCCGCATGGTTATCGCCCTCTAGCGTTTCCATTAGTGTAGGAACCACGAGTCCCACGGCCTTTAAACTGTGCCCCTTTCGAGCCTCTCTCATGGCTCGAACTGCGCTCTTCTCGCCATGAATCTGATTTTCTACCGTAAGAGCCATAGCTTGAGTGAGACTTTGCGTGCTCGCCAAATTTAGCGCGTTTAGCTCCTGTGTGTTCGTGCGCATTGTGGTCTAACGCCTCATGGCTTCTACGCCTAGAGAAATCGCGGTTATCTCGACTTCCACGCTTAGTAAACTCTTCACCTTTACGCCCCAAATCACCACGGCGTTCGCCTCTCGTCCCCGCTTGTTCCCCCTCAATGTGACGAGCAAACTTGCCACGAGCTAAACCACGACCTCTAGATCTAGTATCATCATGGGCTCTTGATTCACGCTTAAAGCCAGATGAACTACGATCTAAACTATAGTTATCCCCAAAGTCATGATAGTTTTCATCACGCCCAAAGCCGTCATCAAAAAATCTTAAAGCGCGGCTACTACGCCCAGCTTCGGCCTCACTCCCGCTTTTGGCTTCAATTTCATCGAGGCTATAACGGGTATCACGCTTGAAACTACGCTTAGGTTTATCGCCAAAGCGATCTTCTGACGCTCTAGAAGCCTCAAAGCTACCTCTTTTATGACGTGGGTTAGACTTTTTACCTTCCGCTTTATGCTTGAAGGACTTATGGTCTTTTTCTTGCGCAAATTTACGCTCTTCAATCATTTCGATATCATCATCGTCGTAATAATCTTCACCATCATCTTCAATAATGACATCTTTAGGATTGATGCCGGGAGCTGCTTTTAAGCTAGCTTGTTGCGCCGCCACTTTTTCTGGTGGAGTTACTTCACGACCACGACGCGCCGCAATTTGAGCCAAGACATTAGCCGTAGCTTCAGCTTTTTCTTTACGAATTTTGGCAGCTTCCTGCTTCTCTTCGCGGTGTTCTTCGTTAGCTTGGTTGGCACGAGTGGCTAGAGTTGAATCTATCTCTTCTGCACTTGCCCCAGCTTTTAATAACTTAGCGCGCATTTTAGCCGCAAAATCAGGCTTGCCCTTATTTTTCTTATCGCGACTACGTTCTTTACGATGTGGTTCATCCACCTTTTCAGCCTTGGTGTTCTGGGCTTTGTTTTTCTTTTTAGAAAAATCAGCGATCTTGTTTTGCGGACGCAAATCATCAAGCACACGTAAATCAATAGTTTCACCAGTGTAATGTTCAATTCTATCTAGCATCGGCACATCATGAGCTTCCACTAAGCTAATAGCAGAACCACGACGACCAGCTCGAGCCGTACGGCCATAACATCATCATACGTCATATCATCGAGCACGTTCTCAGGAAATCCCAATGCAAGCAATTCGTTCCTGACCGAATAAGACCTCACA
>UQCV01000073.1 GCA_900539665.1 uncultured Succinivibrionaceae bacterium
ATAGCTATCAAACTTCTTTAGAATTACTCTAATGAGTAATTACGAAGCTCCCACCTCTTTAGGTGGTGAGTAGTTCACGGCTATGTAGCGTAGGCTACGTGATATTTCTAAATACCATATATAAATATAAAGACCAAAGTTAAGTATATGTAAAAATAATAATAACTACAAACAAACTTATAAACAACAATTAAAATAACAACCCAAACAAAAACGTGTAAATATGTTCCGTAAGCTTGAAACTTGTTTTAGGACCTGATTTTTAGCTTATATTTTGGAGGTAGGAATGATTGAATGGTTTAGTAGCTTTAGTGCGGTAGAACAGGTGTTTTTAGCCATGGCTCTTATCGGGGGCTCTATTTTTGTAATCCAGCTAGTGATGATGTTGTTAGGTGGGGACACTGGATCTGATGGCACTGTAGCAGGGGCTGATTTTTCTAGCACCGACTTTTTATTTAAGTATTTTTCTTTACAGAGTTTGACTGCGTTTTTTATGGTAGCAGGTCTTACTGGGCTCTATGCTTGTTCTCAAGGCGCTAATATTTGGGTCGCCATTATCGTGGCTATTATCTCTGGGGCTATTATTGCTTGGGCTCTCGTTCGTTTCTCTGAAATGTTATTAAAACTCCAAAGTTCAGGTAACCTTAGTTTAAAGAATGCCATTGGGCAAGCTGGTTCTGTGTACCAATTAATTCCGGCAGATGGAGAAGGAAAGGTGGAAATTAATCTTCAAGGTCGCCGTCTTTATCCTAAGGCTATTTCTAAGAACAAAGAAGAAATTAAGTGTGGGGTCCGCATTAGTGTAGTCGATATCTCTGGGGACGATACTCTCGTGGTGACTCGAGAACAAAACTAAAAATTTAGCCCCAATTAACAAATTTGCTTTAGTGGTAAATCGATTAAACCATTTGGCTAGATCTTATTTAGTTTTGGGGCGGGAATTTAAATTTTTGTTTGGCTCCGCATTCAATTTGGTTTGGCTTCGCTCTCAAGGTGGATAGGTAAATAGGCCAGTAGATAATAAGTAGGTAAGGGTAAGCAACTAGGCAAGCAAATAAATAGATAAGCAAAAATTAGTGTTCTAATAACATACAAGGAGGTACAAGCATTACTCGGCCTTTTTTGAGCATGTTTTAAGAGGATTAGCCTCGTGCTTTTAAAACTAAGACCCTATTTAACTAGCTAGCGTAAGTATCTAGGTGGTTAGAAGTAATAAAATCGTAAAAACCAAAATCAAATTAAGAGCTAAAAACAATAAGTAAAAGAAATACGAAGTGAGAACAAGAATCCAAATGCTAATGAGTACAAGTAGCCTTGCTAGCTATCGTTCAATTTTTGTGTTCTACTTAAATCAATTCCCAAATAAAATCAATTTATACACTAAACAAAAAAGGAACTAACATGCCAATAATGATGTTACTTGTCGTGATCGTGCCAGTGTTCTTCTTGACCATGATCATTTTCTTTATGCTCCGTTATAGACGTTGTCCGTCTGACCAGATCTTGGTGGTTTACGGTAAGGTAGCTGGGGCTAATAAGTCTGCTAAGTGTATTCATGGGGGTGGGACCATGGTATGGCCGCTCTTCCAGGATTACGAATACTTATACTTAACCCCAATGACCATCGGTATTCCATTAACTGGGGCGCTTTCTAAGCAGAACATTCGTGTAAACGTACCATCTAGCTTTACCGTTCAGGTTTCTCCTGATGAAAACATCATGGGTAATGCTGCAATCTGTTTACTTGGTCAGTCTCAAGAACAGATTGAAGATATGGCGAGGAACATTATTTTCGGTCAGCTCCGTTTAACTGTAGCTTCTCTTACCATTGAAGAAATTAACCAGAACCGTGATCACTTCTTACAGGTGATTAGTTCTAACGTTGAACCAGAACTTAATAAGATTGGTTTACAGCTTATCAACGTAAACGTAACCGATATTACCGACGAAGCAGACTATATTGCTAGTATCGGTAAGAAGGCTGCTGCTGAAGCTATTAACCGCGCTAAGATCGATGTTGCTACCCAAGAAAAGGTCGGCTCTATCGGTGAAGCAGAAGCTAACAAGGACAAGGATATTCAGGTTGCGCAGAACAAGGCAGAAGCTGAAAAGGGGATAAAGGAAGCTGAAGCCTCACAGCGTTGCTATGTAGCAGACCAGGAATCTAAGGCCGTAATCGGTGAAGCTACTGCAACTAAGAACAAGGATATTCAGGTTGCGCAGAACAAGGCAGAAGCTGAAAAGGGGATGAAGGAGGCTGAAGCCTCACAGCGTTGCTATGTAGCAGAACAGGAATCTAAAGCTATCACCGGCGAAAACAATGCTAAGGCTGCTATTGCTCAGTCTAATGCTGAATTACAGGTAGTAGAAGCTGAAGCTTACCGTAAAGCTGAAGTAGCAAAGCGTGAAGCTGAAATCATCATTCAAAAGGCGCAATACGAAGCTGAAAAGCAACGTTTGAACGCTGAAGAAATAGCACAACAGGAAATCGATAAGCAAAAGCTCATCATCGATGCTTCTGCTATTGCTGAAAAGACTCGTGAAGAAGCACGCGGTGAAGCTGATGCTACCCTCCTCAAGTACCGTGCTGAAGCTGAAGGTCAGCAAGCCCTCTTAGAAGGTAAGGCTGCAGGTTATAGACGTTTAGTAGAAAGTGCTGGCGATGATGCTTCATTAGCAGCGACCCTCCTCATGATCGAAAAACTCCAGGATATCGTTAGTCTCCAGACCGAAGCTATTCGTAACATTAAGATTGATAAGGTTACTGTTTGGGACGGTGGCAATGGTAAGGGTGCAGATGGCAAGACTTCAACCGCTGATTTCCTTTCAGGTATGGTTAAGAGCTTACCACCACTTCACGATGTGGCTCAGATGGCAGGCTTGCAACTCCCTGAATACTTAGGTAAGGTACCTAATGTCGATTCAGTGGCAGCCTCTGTCGCTAAGGCTGAAGCTGCAACTAAGAATGCAGCTAAAGTTGCTACCACTAAGTAATTAGTCCGCAAGGCGTATTACATGTTTAAGTGCGACTTAATGCTAAGGTGATATCCTCCCCCACCTATAGAGGTGGGGGACTTCTTGCCGAGTTCAGTTAAAAACTTAAAGGTAATTACCAAGCGTAAACTTAAAAAAGTTCTGGGAAATATGAGAAAATATCCCCGGAACTTTTTTTATGTTTTACGGGGTTGTGTTTTGGTGGGCGAAGTTTAGGTTTTTTGGCCATAAAGCAAATAAATCCAAGCTAAAACTTTAAAGTTTTTGGTTACCTAAACTAAGTAAAGACACCAATGTAGTATAGGCCCAAATATAGTACAGGCCATATTTCCCAACACCTTAGCGAATTAAAATTTTGTAAGCTAAAGCGTACCAAAAAGAGCGTACTTAAAAGTTCATGCCTAAAAGAGCAATGATTTGCCTATTGGGGAATATGTGAATCGGCGCATTTGGCTAGAGATGCATTATATAATCAAGGATAACGTCATATGAATTCTGACTCATTAGTTCATGATTTAAAGGTAGAGGCTACTTCGCTTCCACCTAAAGACTCTACTTCATCTAACGTAACTCCTAAGATACTTGAGTCAAAAGAACCAATAGTTGATGCCATGACCCAACCTTTAAAAAACGCCTTACTAGAAGCAGAGGAAGAAGTCGCTGCCGCTCTTTATACCGAGCAAGATGCAGAATTTATGCGTGAGGCTCTAAGCGAAGCTGATAAATGTTTAGCCTTAGGGGAAGTGCCTGTTGGGGCGGTAATTGTCAAAGATGGGGTAATTATTGCACGCGGTCATAATACGATGATTTCGGGCCATGATCCTAGCGCTCATGCGGAAATGGCTGCGATAAGAATGGCAGCAGTGGCACTTAAGAACTATAGATTATGTGGAACTACTCTTTATGTTACGTTAGAGCCTTGTATGATGTGTACAGGAGCTATTATTCATGCGCGGATAGATAGGGTGGTCTATGGGGCCCAAGACCCTAAAACCGGCGCGCATACGTCAGCGTTTACGTTATTACAAAATAGCTTGAACAATCACTACCCACAAGTAGTAGGTGGAGTTTTAGGAGCGCAATGTTCTCAAAGCTTATCGGCGTTTTTTAAAAGAAGAAGACAAGAACATAAAGAAGCCAAAAAAGCTAAGCAAGCGCAGCTTTTAAATGCGACTACTCTCGAATCTAATGAAGCTAATGAACCAAGCTAAGCTTGTTTAAGCTTAGTAAAGTAATCTATATAACTCAATATAGCCAAATGGCCTCAATATTAGGTGGGCAATCTTACTTATCAATCTTACAAGCTTACATGGGCAAATAAGGCTAGTCGACATTACTTGGGGTAAATTGGGCTCTTGGTGTGAATAGAACCTTAAAATTTAATGTGAGTAAGCGTTAGTTAAAAAGTATCGATTAATCAAATGGTTATGATTGATATTGTGTGAGATTAAGGTTAAATGCACAATTTACACACAACTTGGGCACAAATTAGCCACAGGATACTAACAAGTTTGTACACAGAAAAAATAAGCGACAGAACCTAAACTCATAGTAAAAACTAAAAGTTAAGAGGTATTTAAAGTAGAAGATAGAAAGCGATTTAATCGCTTGAATGGTTGCGGGGGCTAGATTTGAACTAACGACCTTCGGGTTATGAGCCCGACGAGCTACCAGGCTGCTCCACCCCGCGACACCTGAAAGATGGGTGTATAATAGCATATTTTTTTATGAATGCAAGTTTTTTTAAAAGAAATGTTAAAACTGTCGCTGTTTTGTGCAAAATTACGGTTAAATACGCTTACGTCATACGGTTAGGTCATATATCTACGTTCACACTTACCTCCAAGCCTAGGTCTACACTTATAGGTCTACACTTGCTTTTGCGCCTAACTCCACTTGCTCTCACACCTACACCATACGAACTGCATAGGGGAAAAAAAAGAGCCCATCTAAACGATGAGCTCTTTTTCTCACACTTGCTTTGGCATTCGTAACTTACTTACTCAGCTTAAGCAATAGACCTAAGATTAATCCTTTGGTGGCTGCACATCAGATTCTATGACTTCCATTTCTTCTGCGTGTTCAGCAGCCTTTTGAACTTCAACTTCCTTGAGGTAGTCGTAGATAGCAATCTGAGAACGAATCTTACGACGGTTGCCACGAGGTACGTACTTATTGATCTGATTGTTATCGATGATACGAGCCTTCATAGTGTCACGGAACTGAATGTTAAGGATTTCGAGAATACGTTTCTTAAGTACAGGTGACAAAATCGGAGTCCCAACTTCAATACGGTAATCGAGGTTACGAGTCATCCAGTCTGCAGATGAGATGTACATACGTGAATTACCATTGTTAAAGAAGTACATTACGCGTGGGTGTTCAAGGAAACGGTCTACAATACTGATAACCTTGATGTTTTCACTCAAGCCCTTAACACCTGGACGAAGAGAACACATCCCACGGATAATCATCTTAATTTCAACGCCTGCTTGAGAAGCTTCATAGAGCTTGTTGATTAAGATCTTGTCAACGAGGTTATTAACCTTAAGCAAAATCTGAGCAGTGAAGCCGGCTCTAGCATTGTTGATTTCGTTATCAATCATGGCCAGAAGCTTCTTACGTGAGTTGATAGGTGAAACCAAGAGATGGTCGAACTTAGGATGAATGTATGGGTATTCGATGAACTCAAATACATTGTCAACTTCGTTGGTAAGTTCTTCGTTCTTAGTAAAGAGCGCAAAGTCGGTGTAGATTTTAGCGGTTTTTTCGTTAAAGTTACCAGTACCGATATGGGCGTACTTAACAGGTACATTGTTTTCCATACGGGTGATAAGACAAAGCTTAGAGTGAATCTTTAAGCTTGGAACCCCAAAGAGTACCTTTACGCCGGCATCGGTTAAGGTGCCTGCCCATTGAATGTTGTTTTCTTCGTCGAAACGAGCCTTAAGTTCAACAACTACAGATACGTGCTTACCGTTGTTTGCAGCAGCAATAAGAGAATCGATGACGCGGCTGTTACGAGCTACACGATAAATATTGATCTTAATTGAGGTTACTGCAGGATCGTAGGCTGCCTGACGAAGGAGTTCAGTAAAGTAGCGGAATGAGTGGTATGGGTAATAGAGCAAGACGTCATCTTTAGCAATGGCATCAAACATATTACGCGCCGCATCGAATTCCATGCAGTTAAGAGCAGGGAGTTTTGGGTTTTCAAGGTAATCACGGCCCACATTAGGGAAGCCGATGAAGTCCTTGAAGTTGTGGTAACGACCACCGTCCATTACAGAATCAAAATCGTCTTCATTCATGGAAAGCTTTTGCAGTAAGAACTTAACCATGGTCTTAGGCATTTCTTTATCATATGCAAAGCGCACTGGTAAAGCGTCAAGACGCTGCTTTAAGCTTACAGAAATGTTTTCAATGAAAGAACGGTCCATCTGAGAAGACAAATCGTATTCAGCATCTCGGTTAAGCTTGATGGAATAAGCTGCAATTTCAGTGTAATCAAAAAGGCCACGGAAAATATCATCAAGACCAACACGGATGATGTTATCAAGAATCATTAATACCTTATCACGCTTGTTGCTAGTAGGGATTTGAATGAATCTTGGTACCTTGTCGGTAGGGATTTCAATGAGCGCATATTTCTCATTGGTGTTATTAGTGCTCATCTTAACGGCAAGATAAGTATACTTGTCACGTAAGAAAGAGATGAGGTTTACAGACTTTTTAAGTACTACTGGAGAAATGTGTTTAAGCACATTATCTTTAAAGTACTTTTTAACCCATTCTTTTTGTTCAGCAGTAATTTGAGTTTCATCGTGAAGATAGATGTTGTGAGATTCAAGCTCTTTTAGGAGTGAACGGTAAGTTTTATCGAACACAAGGCTATATTCTTTAACTTTAGCTAAAGAATCTTTAAGAATAGCCTTAGCTCCGGTATCACGACCATTTTCTTCATCGATCATAACCTGACGCTTAAGTTCAGCGATCTTAACTTTGAAGAATTCGTCCTGATTGCTAGAGTAAATCCCTAAAAATCTAACACGTTCAATAAGTGGTACGGTTTCGTCTTGCGCTTCCTGAAGTACGCGGGCGTTAAACGACAGCCAGCTTATTTCCTTAGGCATCCATTGAGTTGACTCTGGTGACATTTTTTGTTCCTCGTTTGGTTGGTATCAGGTTGCGGGTGTAAACATCCGGCCATCTATCAAGCAGTAAATCTGCTGTATTATAGAAACAGATCATAAAATCCATGTTAAGTAAAAATAAAATCAGTGTTCTAAATCACGACTTAACAATTTACTTAAAATAAATTAATAATACAGTAAACGGTTGTTAAATTATAAAAAAACGTTTATTTGTTTCTTTAAAACGTAGTAAATAATCAATGATATTTTGATTCAAAAATACGTTTTAAGTGGACCTACAATTCTCAATCCAAAACTTTAAGTAATGTTTTTACAAACTAAAAGTTTGGTGTACTTCAATTTTGTTTGGCCTTAACTAAGGCATATTGGGTTTAGCTTCTTATTATTCGTCTTCTTTAAAGCTATTTGTGGTGGCTTCTTTAAAGCTCTTAGGTTCAACTTCATTAAAGTTCTTGGGTCCAACTTCTTTAAAACAATTTTAGGTCCAACTTATTAAGGCTTACTTCTTCCCAAAAAAGTTCATAAGTCCACGGTGTTTTTTGTAAAACGGTTTACTATTTTTTAAAGCGTTAACACAAAACTCACTTTCCGGTTTGAATTTAATAAAATCGAGCGGGATATTATCAGCGTGAGGTTTAGCGACCACGGCAGCACCTTCAAAGAGATGAGTTGGTTCAGGATCGCCACAATCGACGATAACTAAGTAACTCATGTTGTTACCAGGCTCAGCTTCAGGACGAATCATAAGACGCAAAGTGGCAGAGTTTACGCAGTCATGCTGACTAAATTCATTTTTTAAAGCAGCAATCATTGCGGTAGGAGTTACTGCAGGTTCCCCAATGGCCACTTTACTCCCAGTTTTAATGGTGTATTCACGTCCATTTGGGTTTTTAGCTTGTGCATTAGTGATTGAAGCTAGCATTTCCTGGTTTAAAGTCATGCTCAAACCAAATGGGTTAATAACAATCCCAGCGACTTCTTTGGCTTTTAGGATGGTGGTTGCGATCTTGTAAAAATCTTGAGCCACATGACCTGATTTACTATTGCCGAATTTGTTGAGTTCAGCTTCGCTAGTAAAAACTGGGCAATAGTTTTCATTAGTATCGTTTTGTAGAAGGATGTAATTAACTTCGTTGTGTGCGGAGAGAATCATTCGACCTTGGTCGTCTTTTTTGATTTCGCCACTGATGTTTACTGGCACAAGAAGTTTAGATGTTGTGAGAGCTTTAATGAACATTTGTTCATTGATAACTGTTTGTGATTCTGAAAGATGTGAAATGGCAAGCTCTAACTCATGACCTAAATTGTTGGTTGCTCCAGGTACTGCTTGTGACGTGGTGGAGTTTGGAACTTTATTATTAGGTTGGTTATTCTTTTGGGGAGCTTGGTCCGTAGTGGTGGTCATCTGTAAAATCCTCGTTATATTTTATTATGTTTTTAATAGGGTAGTTTAGTTGAGGGAGAATCTTTTATTGTTGTTTTCGATAGTTTAAGGCTCGTGCTTAAACCTAAATTTAAGGATAAACACCAAGTCTAAGACTTGCGACCTCGCTTAACAATCTAGTAAAACAATCTAGCAAAACAATCTAGTGTAACAATTAAATAAGCGCCCAAAATAAGGTTTAGGCGGAAATATGTCACCAAAACTAACTAAAGTACTAGTATAGCAAAAGGAACTTATAGATGGGGGTCATTTACCATGAAAACTATGCTAGGTCGTGGCATTGTGAACTAGACGATGCTTTAAAGGAAAATATCGGCCTCTAGAGTTGAGAATTACCATAAATATTGCGACAAATGCTAAGATGAAGTTACCTTGACTAAAAAAGGAGCACCATTATGGATATGATATATTCAGTGCTTCCACGGCCTCCTGAAACAGTAGGGCGTGGGATCAGAAAAGATGGAGTTCGCAAAACTGCTCGTCGCGCCAAGACTCGAAGAAGTGCTGATGGCAAAGATGAGTACGCCGAGGCTAGTACTTCTTTTTTAGGGACGCAAAAGTTAATGGAAACGCAAGAGCGTGATCATGATGATGAGGATCAGCGTAACCGCGAGGAAGTAACATCAAATTTTGCGGATTCAACTACTAAAAGTGCTCAGGAAGCAGATGTATCAGCTGAGCACGATGATAGCGTAACTTTAAGGGCCAACTCACAGCTTGAGGCGGACCTTTACTCGTATCCATCATCTAATGCTTCTATTTCTATAGGTTTACGTTCCGAAGATCCAACTAGTATTGAGCGTCCTGAACAAGATGAAGTCGCCAAAACTAATACGCTAAACACTTCTAGCCTTAACCAATCCACGGCGCCAAAATTTAGCACGTCTACGTCTACGTCTACGTCTACGTCTACGTCTACGTCTACGTCTACGTCTGCATCGGTATCGGCTAAGTCTTCTGATTCTTTAGGAAGTAAAATGCCAGCGCATGTAGTTACTCAAGTTACAGCTAAAAACCAAGGTCCAGCTAAAAAAACAATAGAAGAAAATAGTGAAGAGCCAAAAGTAGAGCTAGTAGAGTTGAAAGCAGTAGAACCAAAAATAAAAGAAAAAGTTAATCCCCAAAAGCTAGCAACCAAATCCCAAGGCCCAAAGTTAGCGACGGAGCCAAAGTTAGCGACGGAGTATGGACCGGGGATGAAAAGTTGCCCAACTGGCTTAGCGCCGGCGGTGCCACACTTAGAAGTTGAGGCTTAAGCGAAGATAAAATGGCTTAGGCCTAAGTAAAACTGATAACTTATTAACCTGAATGTGTTAAAGGCAAAAGCTTACACTTACACTCAAAAATCAAATATTAGATTTTAAAATGAAGTTTGGTGTGCTTGGTCTTCTTCGAGTTCCCGTTCTAGTCTGTCGTATTGACTTTGAAGCTCAGGGTGCGCTTCACGGTAGGCCACAAACTCTGGGCGGTTTAATAAACGCAAGCGCGCCAGATTGCCTGTCATACGGACATAGTTTACTAAAATACCATAACCAATTTTTTGGGTAGCTGGAGTAGCAAATAGATGGTGGCCTAGCTTTATATCTGCTCGGCGGTTTTGGTACTCGACAGTGTGGTAAACGGTAATCCAATACTCAGCTTCTTCGTTGTTACCTAAAGCGTAATAGGCATCAATGAGTTTAAGGATTTCTTCAGGCTGTAAAATTTCAGTATCTTTTAAAGCTTGGTAAGCCTTTTGGTATTCGGCTAAGGTATAGCGATTTAAGCTTGCTACAGTTACGTTCTGATTAGGGTTAGATTGGGTTAAAACCGGCTTTGGCACCTTAGAGTCATTGGTATTAGAGGAAGGGGTAACATTAGCCTCTTCTTGTGAAGCGTTGCTTACAGGCTCTATACTTTTCGCTTGATTTGGTTCTGCCTGGTTTGGTACTGTTTGGCTTTGTTCCGCTTGGTTTGAGGTCGGAGCTGAAGCAGCAAGAGCTTCGTGGTCTATGAGCGGAGGTGTTGCTCTAAATTTCATGAGAGCAAGGCATTGACGGTACTGTTTGTCGTAAAGTTGTTTTTGCAAAAGTAGGTAGTGCGGATTGATTGGATCAAGAGATTCTTTATATTCCGCTGCAACAGTTAAAGCGTACTCTGGTAAACCGTAAGAACATAGCTTCGCATGAGTGGAAAAGCTTTTAAGCTTTTCGTAGGTCAAAGGAGCGTTTGTGGCAGTAATATTATCTTCAACCTTAAAAGTTTGTAGTGGTTCAGGGCTTTTTCTTAAAAAAGTAGCTATATCATTATAACTTCTAGCTTTAGCTGAAGAACAAGCGCTGATGTTGAACGCACTAATTGCTAGCAAACCAATTAAGCAAGCGGTAGTTAGGAATTTTAGTTTAATTAGGCTTGATGCTTTGAGGTGGGCTGGAACAAAGTTTGTGGTTGGGCTTGGTGCTTGTTTAAGGCTTGGAGCTTGCTCCTGATGTTTCATTTTGATTAGTTTTTTAGAGTAAATAGAAGTTGGACTTTTCATGTGCTTTACCCCTTAAATGACCAAACACCAAAGGTTAAAAATTAAAGACTAGCGAGCGAACAACCTCGTTCTACGATAATAAATAGAAGCTATTAAAAGGTAACTAGATACCACGAACGTAACTCGATACCTTTAATGAAGTTCGTAATGAAGCTTGTAATGAAACTAGAAGTTCTTGTATATAACTAGCTTTTAAAGTGGAGTATTAAAACTTGGGCTTTTCGCAAAATCACCAGAAATGTCATATAAACGTCCATCAGGACCAAAGCTTACAATTAAACGTTTGCTTTCTGGTTCTTCCCAGCCACGACGAACATAGTTGATGTAGTACCACTTGTTTTTGTGTAGAGGGTTAGTAAGCATCGGGGTACCTAAAACATACTTAACCTGTTCTGGAGTCATGCCAACTCGTAGCTTATCCACGTCTTTTTGTTCAGTGAAGTTGCCTTGGGCTACATCTGGACGGTAGGCGCAAGCTGTAGTTGCTACCGAGCAGAGCGTAAGGCTTGCTGTGACGAGCATAAGTGAGGTTAATTTTTTTAGCATGTTTTTAAACTCCAGCTAATGACGAAAATTTTATCTATGAGGCTTTTATGTTGTGAAATAAGTTATTACTGACGTCATTTATTTAACAAACATGTGAACTACTCACCATCTAAAGAGGTGGGAGCTTCGTAATTACTCATTAGAGTAATTCTAAAGAAGTTTGA
>UQCV01000074.1 GCA_900539665.1 uncultured Succinivibrionaceae bacterium
TAGGTGTAAGTCATATTGATCTTAAGAAGATAGGTCAAATCCTAGGTGTAGAGGCAGATATCGTGAGGGATATTGATAAGGCAAGGTTAAAGCTCTTGTTTAATGGTATTCCATTAGAAAACGTAAAATACATAGCAATAGATGAAATTAGCGTAAGAAAGCATCATGACTATATAACAGTAATTATTGATGCACAGACAAGAAGGTTGCTATTTGCGGCTCATGGACGAAAGAAGGATGATTTAAAACCATTCTTTGAGAAATTGAAACAATTAGGTTTAATAGGCAACATCCTAGGCGCAGTAATGGATGGCAATTGTGGCTATCAAAACTTAGTAAAGGAACTATGTCCCAATGCCAAGATTGTATTGGATTTATTCCATTGCATTCAGCTATACAACAGAGAGGTAGCTCTTGCTGTAAGATTAGCTCAGATCAAAAAGCTTCGCCAAGATCTCGATAACCTAGATGACAATGATAAAGAAGGCAAAGAAAGGCTTTTAAAACAGATTTCTGATCTAAAGCAAAGCAAATGGCTATCCTATGTAGGCAGGACTAGATTAGAAGCTGCTAAAGAGTCTAATGTAAATCTAAAAGAGCTAATAATGAACAACTTACCGTTGCTTCAGGAAGAAATCTTTAGTGATGGTATTAGAGAGCTGTGGAAGCATGAAAAATCACCAGAAATGGTGAGAATAGCCATTGAGAACTATTGTACTCAAGCAAAAGAAAGCGGAATTGAGCAAATTATTAAGTTTAGTGAGAAGCTTAAAAGCTGGACTGAGTATATCATTCATGCAGCTACAACAGGCTTAAATACGAGCATTTTAGAAGGTTGTAACAACAAATTTAAAGTGATTAAAAGAGTTGCTTATGGCTTTAGAGATTTAGAATATTACATTCTAAAATTACATCAAGCCTTAAGTGTTGATCGTGAATCTACATTGAAGGCTTGCACATTATGATAAAAATTTATACCCCAAAATTTAGGGAAGAACCGATTTTTAGGCGTTGTAGTTGTAATTGAATCTTAACCATGAACAATGCCACCTTTGATGGGTGGTTTTAACAGCTAAAAATAAATTCATAGTAATCCAGTGTGAAATAATATCCTTTCAGTAAAAATCGTAGTATTATTACTAGTAATTTAGTATGAATTCTTTTCGTTAGGACTAAAGTTCTAGTAGCCCATAAAGCTCTAGTAGCTTACGAGTAACTGATGAACATAAAGAGGTTTTAGAATTAGCATGACAACAGGATTTTCCACGCGATGTATCTACGGGCCTGGTAGACAGTTTGAAAAAGATGGCACTGGAGCAGTGAGCTTTCCGATCTATCAGACAGCAACCTTTGCTCATCCTGGAGTAGGGCAGAGTACAGGTTATGATTATTCACGAGTTTGCAATCCTACTCGTGAAAAAGTGGAACAGGTAGTAGCTTCCTTAGAAGGTGGACAAGAAGGGATTGCATTTGCTTCTGGCATGGCAGCGATTGCTGCAGTAGTTGGATTATTTGCGCCAGGGGATCATTTGATTACCGATTCCGATCTTTATGGTGGTACCACTCGTTATTTAAATTGCACCGCGGTCCCTAATGGGGTAGAGGTAACTCAACTTGCTTGTGCGCATGAAGATTTAGAAAAATTTATTAAACCAAACACTAAAGCAATCTTTATTGAAACGCCTACTAATCCCATGATGAATGTCATCGATATTCAAAAGACTGCTCAAATATGTCAACGTCATAATTTATTGTTGATCGTTGATAATACATTTTTATCACCATATTTTCAGAAGCCATTAACTTTAGGGGCGGATATAGTCATTCATAGTGGGACTAAATTTTTAGGTGGTCACAATGATACTATTGCCGGTTTTGTGGTGGTGTCTGACGCTAATTTAGCGGAAAAATTACGCTTTATCTCTAAATCTGCCGGCGCTACTTTAGCGCCTTTTGATAGTTGGCTAGTTTTAAGAGGCATAAAAACCTTACCGATTAGAATGGAAAAGGCGCAAGCTAATGCATTAGCAATCGCCAATTTTTTAGTTAATCGCCCAGAAGTTACCAAAGTATTTTACCCAGGGTTAAAGGATTCTCCCGGCTACGATATAAGCTGTAAACAAGCGACTGGTTTTGGGAGTGTGATAACTTTTGAGGTTAGCAGTCGAGCCTTAGCTCTTCATATTCTAGAAGCCACCAAGTTGATTCCTTTTGCGGAAAGCTTAGGTGGAATTGAAACTTTATTGACTTATCCAGTCACACAAACTCATGCTGATGTCCCCGAAGCGCAACGATTAGCTTGTGGGCTTACTGATAGAGTGCTTCGCATGTCTGTTGGTATTGAAGACGAACAAGATCTGTTAGCAGATTTGACTCAAGCGATTGAAAGTTTTGTGCCGTAAATTATAAGGATAATGCATGTCTGATTCACAATATGTTGAAAAGAATTTGAATTTTGACGAGCTAGTGCCTCGTCAAAATACAGATAGCCTGAAATATGATTTTGCCACTCGTCGTGGTAAACCAAGCAACGTGTTACCGCTTTGGGTGGCTGATATGGATTTTAAAACATCTAGCATTGTGCTTGATATTTTAAAAGCGCGCGTTGAGCACGGTATTTTTGGTTATACCGAAACTAAAGAAGATTATTTTAATGCTGTAGCTTCTTGGATGTTAAAGCGCCATGAGTGGCAAGTAAACGAACGCTGGTTGATTAAAACCCCAGGGGTCGTGGTGGCGCTTGCAGCTGGGGTTAAGGCGTTTACGAAACCAGGAGACGCGGTATTAATCCAACAACCGGTTTACTATCCATTCTCCGAAGTAGTGCTCGATAACGATCGCAAGCTTGTGAGTAGCGATCTGGTCGTTGATGATGAAGGCCATTGGTCGATTGATTTTGCCGATTTTGAACGCAAAATAGTGGCTGAACAAGTGCATCTCTTCATTTTATGTAGCCCGCATAATCCGGTAGGACGCGTATGGACGAAAGAGGAGTTGAGCCAAATCGCTGATATTTGTCAGCGTCATGATGTAATTATCATGAGCGATGAAATTCACCACGATTTTGTTTATAGCCCGCATAAGCACCAAGTCTTGGCGGCCTTAGATCCAAAAATCGCAGACCGTACAATTACTTGTACCTCTCCTGGTAAAACGTTTAATTTAGCTGGCTTACAAGTTTCTAATATCTTTATTTCTAACCCCAAATTAAGACAGGCCTTTAAAAAGCAGATTGCCGCTATGGGGTATAGCCAATTAGGGACTATGGGGATCGTGGCTTGTGAAGCTGCTTATAACTATGGTGAAGTGTGGTTTGAGGCAGTTTTGCGTTACATCAATGCTAATATTGAATTTGTACAGGAATTTTTAGCTCAGCATTTACCTGAAGTTAAATTAAAGCGTCCAGAAGGGACTTACCTTATTTGGCTTGATTTTAGAGGGCTAGGACTTTCAGAACAAGAGCTTACTGATCTTATTGATCGTAAAGCATTGTTATGGGTGGATCATGGTAATATCTTTGGTGCGGTGGGTAATGGCTTTGAAAGAATCAATGTTGCTTGCCCGCGGCAAACGTTAGTGGAAGCTTTAACGCGCTTAGAACACGCTTTAAAGGCTTAAGGTTTAAATTTTTTAGTTGAGTAAACTCAAGTAAATTAGCTCCATAAAGTTAGCTAAATGAAGTGAGCAAAAAAAGTAACGCTTGTGAGCTCCTGTCTTAGCTAAGCTTATGCCTCAAAAAAGAATGACCTAAGTGGTTTGTGCCACTTAGGTCATTCTATCTTATAATCCTAATTTAAGTTTCAGTCTCAGTCTCTAAGATTAAATCTAAGGTTTAAGCTTTAAGCTTAAACATGACGCCCAACTTACTACTGTTCACGGGCGCCAACAAAGTCCATTTGACGCCAAGCTTCAAAGATAAAGATAGCAACGCTATTTGAGAGATTCATACAGCGACTTTCTGGAACCATCGGAATTCTTACTTTATGGGCGGCATCAAGGGTATTAGTGAATTCATCAGGCAACCCTTTAGTTTCTTTCCCAAAAATTAATACATCCCCATCCTTAAAAGCAACTTTATCGGGTCTTGTATGGCCTTTGGTGGTACACGCGTAAATATCGTGCCCCGCAAAATATTCAAGGCAAGCTTCAATATTTTTATGTTTTACGATATGAACGAATTCGTGATAATCAAGACCTGCTCGCATAAGGCGTTTATCGTCAAGAATGAA
Source organism: uncultured Succinivibrionaceae bacterium (assembly GCA_900539665.1). Lineage (GTDB taxonomy): Bacteria > Pseudomonadota > Gammaproteobacteria > Enterobacterales > Succinivibrionaceae > WG-1. The sequence goes on from UQCV01000074.1 coordinate 4,230, forward strand.
AGAAGCAGGTTCAATAATGTGTAAAGCACATCCGGTATTGGCGCAAAGGCGAATGATGTTCCCTGTATTGGCCGGAATTTCCGGTTGGAATAAAACGATATTTAGCATGAAGAGGGCCACGTATTTGTTTTATGAGGCAAAGAAAAACTTTGCCTGCGAAGTCTAAAATCATTGGGCGCAATTATAGCACAAAGATGGCAAGGCAAACGAAAAGCCTTAGTCTTAACTATTGAGGCCAAGCGTAAGAGAAGTTATTTAGGGAGAAGAGGATGTTGACATCATTTCTTTCTTTTGCTTGTTTATTGAACTCGTTTTCCTCGTTTCATTTTGTAATCTTCATTTCATTCGTCTCACTTCACTTTCTTAGTTAGCTCCATCTTAACTATGGTTAGTTTAATTTGATGCGTTTAACTTAAGAGAGGGATTAAAGCTAAATTTCATGTCAAAGTTAGGTTAGGACTGAAAATTATGCTTTGGGCGCAAAAGAGTTGGCTACCTGTTCTAATTCAAAACGAAATTTTTGCGTGGCGTCAGGATATTTATCGTGATCAACTTCGGACATGAACATGTCATAAGGTCGAGCGCAGGTTTTGTATGGCGCATACAAGCCTTGGTAGACAACTAAAGGTTCAGCTGTTTCGGTGTGAGTGGCAAAGGCTACGATCCTATAAAGATAAGCCGGAGTATTTGGATCAACATATTGGCGTTTAAAATGACGAACTATATCGCCGACGTGAAATTCTCGAGTCATAATTAGTAAATTCCTGTGGTTGGTTTGGAATTAGACCAGGTCTTGAGCTTAGGTATAGTCTCGATCTTGATCATGGGATTTAATTTAAAAGCCGCCTAATGTATTTTAAGTTTGGCTTTTTAACCGAACTCGGCAAGATGTCCCTCACCTCTAAGGTGGTGAGATGAATTACCGAAATCTACTTGATAACTTTCTAAACATTATATTATAAATGAAAGTATGCGGTTACTAACTGCATAAATTCAAAACATAGAACCGTGGGACACACGGGGGTAGCTCGTTGATACTGTACTCGTTAGATTGCTTGAGCGAGAACTGAACCTATCTTATCGGTGGGGGAGGATGTCACTAATAAACCAAGGTCTCATTTTAAGGCCTTGGTTTGGTAAAAAATATGTTGAGGCAAATTTTTTCTAAAAACGATGTTTAGGCTTTAACTAAATGAGTTAGCCATTCATCTTTAAGAAACGTTCAGCATCAAGCGCGGCTTGACACCCAGTAGCGGCAGAAGTGATTGCTTGGCGATAAACATCATCGGCAACGTCACCCGCTGCAAAAACCCCGGCGATACTACATGAAGTTTTGTAGTGAGGCTGTAAACCAGTTTTAATGGTACCATCTTGTTTTAAAGCTAAAGGCGCAAATAGGCTGGAGTTTGGTACGTGACCTACAGCCACAAATACCCCAGTGACATCAATGGTTCTAGTTGTGCCATCTTTATGGCTAACTTCAATGGCGGTAACTCCTTGATCATGATTGCCTTTGATTTCTTTAAGGGTGGAATCGAGTACCAATTCAACGGTTCCCTTTTTAACTTCCTGCTGAAGTCTTTCAACTACTAGCTGTTCGGCTCTAAATGTCTCGCGGCGGTGCACAAGGTATACGTGGCGACAGATGTTAGCCAAGTATAAAACATCTTGTAAAGCGGTATTACCGCCACCAATAACCGCTACGTCTTGATTACGGTAGAAGAAGCCATCGCATGTAGCGCAAGTACTAACACCACGACCTCTAAATTCTTGTTCGGACGGTAAACCTAATAAACGGGGACTTGCGCCGGTTGCGATGATAATAGTTCGAGTTTCAATGACACTACCTGAGGTGGTAGTGATTCTAAAAGGGCGGAAGGAAAAATCTACTGCTACTGCTTCCTCACTTAAGATTTCGGCGCCAAGGCTTCTAGCATGACCTTGCATTTTTTCCATAAGCTCAAAACCGGAGATAAGTTCTTCTCCGGGCCAGTTTTCAATCGTGTTAGCTTGGGTGAGCTGGCCACCAGCATTGTTCCCCACAAGCATGATTGGTTGTAAGTTAGCGCGGGCGCTATAAATGGCTGCGGTGCAACCAGCAGGGCCTGAACCAATAATTACTAAGTTTCTAATGGTCATAGTTTTGTTTCCAAAGTGAGCGACGTTACGGGGAGGATTAAGCATAAGCATAACTAAATATAAGCTTAGAGGCTAATCGTTCTCACCGTATGAGGCTTGTAGTCAGTTTATTTTAAGTAACAGCAAATTATTTTAAGTAACCGTAATTAATTTTAGGTAACCGCTAAAATAGGTAAAAGGTAGTGTTTTTAATGTAGCAGTTTTAAGGGGGATTTTAAATAAAAAACTTAATTGCGATCTTTTATTCGTAAGCTATCAAGCAAAATTCATCACAAGAAGGAAATAATTCTTCAATTGAATGATTCGGAGACCAAATAACATGGTCAATACAGCTAGTTGGACCTAAAGAAAGGGCCTTAAAAATGAGGGACAATAGTTCAAGAAAAAAAACAAGTACAAAATTTAAAAAATTTCAGAGAAAATTTCTGCATCTTTGAAGTTGATCGAGTAAAATATTTTTATGATTAAAGCAGATATTTGTTTTAAGTTTTTCTTTACAAATTTTTGCTAAACATATGTATGTATAGTTTAGATAGGTTTGGGTATAGATTGTCTGGGGTAGGCCAAATGATAATTTAAATAGGCTATTTATAGCCTATAGGAATCAAACGATGTAAAAGAGAATAGGGTAACGAGACTCAGTTGTTTGATGTTGTTCTCATAGTGTTTTATGTCACCCCCACCACATGTTTGTCGATCTATAAAACTATAAGTAATCACCGTATGTTTTTTGCCTTAGTTATTAGAAAGGTAACAAGCTACTTTGAGCCCGCTTTGACTGTTGTGATACTTTAACTTGCTTTGATACTTTGATATTGAGCGTAGTTAAAGCATGTGCTTAAATGGACTAGGCTAATGTATACACCTAAAATTACTGTTTGGAATTTACTGCATTACAAGGGATCTTTACCTATATGAGTTTTAATATTGAGCGCAACGGCAAAAAACGAGTAGTTATTGTCGGGGGCGGCTTTGGCGGTCTGCGTTTAGCCCAGGATTTACGAAAAGCTAATTTTCAGGTAATCCTTATAGATAAAAACAACTATCACCAATTTCCACCTCTAATCTATCAAATTGCGACCGCAGGTCTTAATCCAGCGTCAATTTCGTTCCCTTTTCGTAAGATTTTTGAGGATCGGCAGGATTACTATTTCCGTATGACCGAACTTCGCGCAATCTACCAAAATGAAAACTATATTCAGACCTCCATTGGTAAGATTGACTATGACTATTTAGTTTTAGCTTGTGGCACTAGAACCAACTTCTTTAATAACCGTAATATCGCTGAAGTAGCGATGCCGATGAAGGTGGTGTCTGAAGCCATGGGGTTAAGAAACGCGTTGTTATCTAATTTTGAACGCTCTGTTACTTGTGCTAGCGATGAAGAAAGACAGCAGCTTTTGAACGTGGTAATCGTAGGTGGTGGGCCATCGGGGGTAGAAATTGCTGGGGCTATTGCAGAAATGAGACAGCACGTTTTACCAAAAGACTATCCTGATATGGATACCACAAGAATGCATATTCATCTCATTCAAGGTGATAACCGACTTTTAACGGGCATGAGTCCTAAAGCTTCTGAAAAAGCTTTAACATTCTTAAAGCAAATGAATGTTGAAGTTAAGTTAGGTACCTTTGTGAGTGATTATGTGGATAACACGGTGCAAATGAATGACGGCACTAGCATTCCAACTCGTAACCTTATTTGGGTAGGTGGGGTTGATTGTGAACCGATTGTTGGGATTCACCGTAGTCAAATGGGCCGAGGTTACCGCATTAAAGTTGATGGTTACAATCGCGTGATCGATTCGACCAACGTCTTTGCAATAGGTGATTTGGCTTTAATGGAAAATGCTGATGAAGCATTTTCTCGTGGGCACCCACAGATGGCGCAACCGGCTATTCAGCAAGGTAAGTTATTAGCAAGGAATTTAATTGCCTTAGAAAAGGGTAATGTGATGGAGCGATTCCATTACAAAGATCTAGGTTCTATGGCTACCATTGGTAAAAATAAAGCGGTGGCAGAAATTGGTAAATTTAAGTTCTATGGCTTCTTTGCTTGGCTGTTATGGATGGGGGTGCACTTAATCTCTATTCTTGGGGTGCGTAATAAGTTCTTCGTGTTTATGGATTGGGTGTGGAGTTACTTTACCTATGACCGTTCAAACCGCATGATTTTGCAATCTTTTAAGAGCCGCGGGATGAAGGATTTGGAAAAATTGCACCAAGAAACCCATTGGGGTGATCTAAAAGAAAGAGAAGGTGAAAATCCCAACCCAAGCAGCGAATCTGTAGGACTAAAGGAACCTGAAGTAAAAAAGGATTCTGAAGAAATCCCTGAAGTAAAAAAGTAAAGCCTGATGTAAAAAGCAAGTGTAGCAATATAGCTTAAAGCTATATTGGGCGTGAGCTTAAATTAGATTTGAAAGGCCAAGTTTGTTTCATGAAAACAGACTTGGCCTTTGTTTTTATGAAATGGTTTTAGGAAAAAGATTTGAAAAAAGCTTTGAGAAAATGGCGTAAAGGCAGGTTACAAGGTTAAGTGCTTGAGGAAAATTTTAAACTGCCATTTTTTATCATAGGCTTAAAGGGGCTTGGGGAGAGCAAGGGTTACAGTGGTTTACAAAATTTGGTAAGGGCAAGTTATGAATCAAACCCAGGTAAAAATAGACTTTGTTATATGGAAGGAAGCTCGAACTTTGGTGCTAGGGGTGAGCTTAGGCTGCGTATTAGTAGGCTGCGCCGACTTTGGTTTAGGCAGGGAAGAATATAGCTGTAGTGGTATTCCTAATGGGGTGCAGTGGAAAAGCGCTCGCGAGGTTTACTTAGCGCGCACGGGAAGTAAACATGAAGTCGTAGATGAAGTCGTAGATGAATTGGTAAAAGGAACACCGTCTAATGAACTTAAGGCTACTCAAGAACAAAACTGTGCCGCTACTAAACGCGCTTCTTTAGCGCTTTTAGAAAATAAAAGAGGTAGCTCATTTAGTGAACAAGCATTCTCTGCGGAAATATCTATCCCTCAAAACCGCTTAAATAATTCACCTTTAAAAGCTATGGCGCATGATTTAAGGACGTTTTGCGCGCCAGCAGATGTCATGATTATTGAGCTTAAGCCCTATATAAGCCCAGATGGCGTTAGACATAGCGGGGAAACGATGGCCTTAACGCTACCATCCTTCGGATGTCGCCCGATTGGTGGAACTAGAGCATTGTCATTGGTTAAAAAACCAAGTTTTACCGGTGAAATATATGATGTTAATGAAGCGGGTAACGGGGATAAAAGTAAATACCTACCGGTACCTTACCGTAAAACGGCGGTAGATACGCTTGATAAAAAACGTCAGCGCTAAGGATTTTACAATTTAGATTCAAGATTGAGAACTTAGGATTCAAGAAAGGCTTTATGCAAATTAAGCTTGTACATTAGAACTTTATTTAAGGAAATTTTTGGAATGAAAAATAATAAACAACTTAGTCCCTTAAGAGCCACCAATATCAAAAGAAATTGGAACTTTAAACGTTTGTTTAAACATTGGGGGCTAGTGTGCTTTTGTTTATTCCCTCTTATTTGGGCGGATTCCGCTTTAGCCGGGACTGGGGGTGATGAATTTGCTGATGTGTGGACCACGCTTAAAGATTGGATTCAAGGGACGCTAGGTCGTGTAGTTTGTGGCAGTATGATTTTAGTTGGTATTGTGGCTGGGGTCGCGCGCCAAAGTATTAGTGCTTTTGCGGTTGGCATTGGTGGGGGTATCGGCCTTTACAATACCCCAACTGTAATAGAAAGCGTACTTTCAGCAAGTTTAAATGGGGCGTCTCAAGTTTACATGGCGGCGTCAGTAGTAAGTTGGCCTTAATTAGAATCTGTAAAATAGACCTACATTTTTGCTAGTTTGATATTTTGCTTGTTTGGAGTTTTAACCGGAGATTTTCTCCGGTTTTTTTGTTTTGGTGAAAGTTAATTGGGGCCCTCAGGAGAAAAGTTTAAGCTCATAAGACAAAATTGAGCCGTTCATTAAGAGTTAGGCTACAATAAGCGCTTAATTAAGGAGCAAAGTGTTTTATGAGTAGGTTTGAGCTTAGACAGTCGTTTTTGCTGTTTTTAACGTCATTCTTTTGGGGGACAAATTTTGTAGCTCAAAGTGTGGCCATGGATTACACAGGTCCCTTTGCATTTATTGCGGCGCGTTCTATTATTGGTGGCTGTTTTTTACTACCAGTAATTGCCTTTTTAAATTACAAAAAACGCCAAAAAGAAGCTTTAGGGACTTTAGTTCAAACGTCTAGCTCCAAACAAGAACGCCAAAAATTCAAAACTAATTCTCTTAAAATTGCTTTGTTAGGGGGCGCTCTTTGTGGCATTTTGTTGTTTGCGGTAAGTACGTTACAACAGTATGCTCTTTTGTATACTACGGTCGGAAAAGCAGGCTTTTTAACCTCTCTTTATATTGTGATTGTGCCTCTTTTAAGTTTGTGTTTTGGGCATCGAGGTAACTTTAGATTATGGCTTGGGGTGGGGCTTGCCGTTGTTGGCTTGTATCTTCTGAGTATCCATGGGGATTTTTCTTTAAATCCTGGAGATAGCATGATGATGCTGTGTGCGTTAGTCGACTCAGTCCATATTCTAGTGATCGATAGATTTGCGGTCAAAACTTGTCCGGTAAAGATGTCATGTGTGCAGTTCTTTGGCTGTGCGTTCTTAGCTACCGTGGCTTCACTTATTTTTGAGAGCAACCAAATCAGCGGTGTTTCTAATGCTATTTGGCAAGTTCTTTATGCGGGGCTCTTGTCATCAGGTATTGCTTATACATTACAAATGGTGGGACAACGTGGGCTTAATCCGACTTATGCTGCTCTAATTATGAGTTTGGAAGCGGTGATTGCGGCAGTTTCTGGCTGGGTGGTTTTAGACGAAACATTTACCTTGCGTGAACTTGTGGGCTGTGTCTTGATGTTTATGGCGATTATCGTGGTCCAGGTGCCACTTAGTTTCATCAAAGAACAGTGGGGGTTGCACTTTAAATCGGCCAAGAAGAGCTAGCCTGGATTGCTAAGATGTTGGAATTGCTAAGGCGTAACACTTGTTAAGACAAGAACGCTAGAGGAAGCGTTAATTTTACTTTGTGATAAACTTGACAGCTTGACAAAATATTTTATAAGTAAATGGAAAAGGTCCTGCTTTATGTAGGACCTTTTTTAGTTATTGAGCCGGCAAGTGGCATTTTTAGGCCCTGACTGCTCCCACGGGCAAGCCCATGGGGTTCTGATTGTCAAGTGTAGCTTGTA
>UQCV01000075.1 GCA_900539665.1 uncultured Succinivibrionaceae bacterium
AAAAAAACAATTCATCTCCCACCTAAAGAGGAAGGAGTCTTCTTGGAGATTTTAGATAAACAATTATTTAGTTATATTTTGTTACCAACACTTCCTACCGACATTCGTGACGTGGTAACTAGACTTTTCTGGCAGTAATGTTATATCCAAAAATTAAGCACAATGATTGTTATGCTCTAGTGGCTAAAGCACAATCTGGTGCATCTTCGGTTTGTTTATTTTCTAGAATCTGTAAGGCTATAACCATACGATCTTCGTGGGTGAATCTTATCTCAAGCAATTGTCCAAGATGTGCTAAATCTTCTTTTAAGTGCTTCATAATTCCTTCATCTAATTCAGAATTATATTCATCAGCAATCTTAAGAATTTCATCAGTATTATCTTGAATTCTTGGAACTAGGCGTCTAGCTATAGTTAAACGACGACTGCTCACATGTTCCATGATGTTTAAGATTTTAGGATAAATGTCAAAATGCCCGCGAGAAAGGTAATCGATAAGTAGATTAAAGAAATCTTTTACTTGCTCGTATGACGGCATGACTGAGATCCCCATGGCTTTTTCTTCTTCAGATATTGCCGGGGTCAAAAGGGTAAAATATTTCATGATCAGCTGTTTACGGGCTTCGGTCATTTCCGCAATCCAAGGCTGATTGTTAGTTGAAACCTGGTTGGTTCTATTGAGTGTGGTAAGTAGCATATATCTCAACTCCTCATAAGTTCCATCGTTTTCTTTTGAGTATACCCAGGAGCTTAGTAAAATAATGTATCAGGGGTTGTGTTTTGCAATAAAACTTTAGGAAGATTTATAAAATGTGAAATGCATAACGCACCTTGATTTTATAAATCTTGGTGCGTTGTTTAATATAAAATTAATACTTGAAATGTTGGTATTTGTCAGTCGATTTGCAGTTTGCGTTTATATTCAGCAATGATTTTTTTAAACTTAGGATCGCTTATAACTTCGCTTGTACTACCACTTGGTAAAGAAGTTTTCATGGCGTTTACTGGGCGGTTGTTTATACGTAATTCATAGTGTAAATGCGGTCCGGTTGAAGCACCTGTATTACCAGATAGGGCAATGCGTTGGCGTGCACTAACTTTGTCACCTACTTTGACAAGGATTTTGGATAGATGCATGTAAACAGTTGAGCGGCTGTTAGCATGTTGAATTACAATATAGTTACCTGCGGCTCTTTGATAGGTGGCGCGAACCACAACCCCGTCAGCAGGAGCCATAACTGGTGTTCCTACTTTAACCCCAAAATCGGTCCCGTTGTGTGGTCTAATCTTGCCGGTAATAGGGTGGCGACGTTTCGGATTAAAGTTACTTGTAATACGAACTGGCCCTGCCACCGGATAGCGGTTAAATGTTGATTTTGTTTTTATGTGTTTTAAAGTGTTGGCATCTGGGTAGAATTTGTGCTGTTTCGGATGACGGAACATTGAAACCTTGCCAGATTTTTTGGTTTTGGCGTAAATGGCGTTGATGCGAGCGTCTTTTTTATTATTTTCAAAGAGTATTCTAAATTCATCGCCTAGGTGTAATTGCTTAGGTGAGACGCGTCCTTCTAAAGCTTTGATCACCGTTTTCAGATCGTTATCAGAGAGACCTTCTTTCTTCAAAAGTGAATTCAAAGTATCACCATTGCTAATTTTGAAGATGTAAAGTGTCTTTCGTTGAGCTTGAGGCTTTTTCTGTTCTTCTTGCTTCTTTTCTTTTTCAGATTCTAACTGAGCTTTTTCCTTGTTTTTAGCTAGAGAAATATCTTCTTTATCGATGACTTTTTTAAGTAAATCATCCGTAGTTTTATCGGAAGCAATGTGTTTAGGAACGTTTGGTTCGAGGTTGTCGGCATTTAAATGGGCGTCTAATGATTCAACTATAGCGTTGAATTTATAAGGGCCAAGTGGATCGACAATAGTGTAGCGTATTTGTTCTGTTTTACTAATTGGTTTAATTAAAACCAAAAGCTTCCCTTGGGCGCTAACGAGAAAACTAAGCTTTTCGCCAAGAGCGAGCTTTTTAATAGAGTCACCATATTTAGGAACTTCTGTAATTGCTTTAAGGGCTCCAAAATCCAAGTTTAGGTTATTGAAGATATCGCTTGCATTATCACCTTTGCTAATTTCGATAGATTGCCATTCAGCGTCAGAAAACATTTGAGCTTTTGCTTCTTCTGGTGATTTAGGTTCTTCAGTGACAAGTTCAGCTTCATCAGGGTTGGTCAATTCCTGTTCTGGAATAGATTCGGCATCAATGCTTTCAGTTGCATTAGGGTCGTCAACGTTGATGACATCTTTTGAGGATAAAGTGATATCTGGAATGCTTCCAGTAGTGCGATAAGCCTTGTCAACATTTGTTAAGTCATCTGGAGCAGGGAGAATGATTGCAATTAAGAGCGCAAGTGTGGCAAAGAACCATATTGCATACATGTGGTGCTTGGGGATTGAAAATCTAGGTTCCAAACCGTTGGCTTGATCTTTTTGATCGTCTGTTCTATTCATGCAATATAAAACCCGAAATCCTAATAATACTACGTGAGGATTATTCGAACATAATAAGACTACATTACCATACCATGCGCAAATCTTGCATTCTAGAGTAATGTAATGATTGTTAATAAGGCGCGCCAAAATTAAAAATAATAAAAGCAGGATTTTGACCGTACAATAGGGCAATAGTTCAATAATCCTAAAATTTTGACATAAACCATCGTATTTTAGCTGAATGTCCAAGATGGTTCATTAAGATATTGCTTTTTATTGTAAATAATGAGGAGTTAATACGGATCTTAGGGCGCAGTTTTTTACAGTTACGTTTTTTTTCAATATAATCACCTAAAATTATGTTCATAACTCAATGAGGAATAGTCATGCTACTAGGTGATAAGTTTTACGCTGGGCTTAACCGGTTAAAGGATTGGCAACAGGCATTGTTTGCCCTGTGTTTGACTGAACGTATGGCACCAAATCTTTATTTGTATTGTGAAAGCACTTCACAGCCAGAACTTAAAAACCAATTTACCCAGATTTTAGATGAAATGTGGAAAATTGTGGCCGGTAAAGTACGTAATCCCGATCTTGAAAGTTTACTCAATACTCTAGAAAAGCATATGCCGGAAGCCACGCCTGATGGACCTTATGGGGCCTATCCTGCTATGGATGCCGCTAACTGTCTAGATGCTGCTATTTGCGCTCTTTTAGTTGCTGATGGCGATGAGGCGTTTGATGCAAGTGGGGCTTCTGTTGGGACGGTTGCTCGTTTTTTAGAAGTACAAAATCAAACTGAGTACACAGAAGAAGAGCTATACGATTTTGAGTTAATCCAAAATGAAATTGAATTCCAAGTAAATTTAGCTCACGACGTAAAATGTTTCCGTACGGAAGAAGTCATCATGTCATTACGCCAAGATATTCGCGATATTGGTTGTTCAAATCTTGGTATTGAACGCGAGTAATTGTTTATCTGTAGCTTGAAAACTACGTCATTTAATATCGTTAAAACTCACTAAAAAAATAACCTCGGGACATAATTGCTACGCGAGGTATTTTTTTCTAAAACAAAACTGAAAAAAACAAAGGTTAAAGCTAAAACAAAATATCAAAGTTAAATTAGCAAAATCAAACTAGTCGTTAAAACCGATGCTTTCTTTTGGTTTAGCTTTTGTATAAGTGGTATCTAAGACAAGAGCAATAATTGATTTGGTGAAACCTAAGATTAGTAGATCATGGCGGCTTTAATTAGCAATAAGATTCCACTAATGAACATGACGGTTTGAAATAGTTTTTTAATAGCGCCGTTTTTAAAGCGTTTAATCATAAGGGTGCCTGTATAGCCACCAATAAATGCACCTGAAAGAAGCGCAGGAACCCAAGCCCATTCAATTGCAGCTACAGCTCCTACGGTAAACGCGCCAATAAAATTCCAAATGAAGGCTACGAAAATCATGGAGTGGAAAATGGCTGTTTTTATGCTTAACTTAAAGTAGAGCACTAACACCATTATGGCAAACAAACCGGCCCCAGAGGAGAAGGAACCGCTTAAAAGCCCCACCAGGGCAATTAGAATACTCCCCAAAAACATTTCTTTGGGGGTGAAATGATGGTCTACATTATTTTCACCAAAATCTTTTTTGAAAATTGAGTAGATTACGGAAGCGCAGGTAAGAAGGCCTAAAATCAATTCAGCCCAAAAATCACTGACATTGACGACGATAAGGGAACCTGCGACAACAGCCGGGCAACCCACGAGTAACATGAGGCTACCAATTTGCCAATTGATATCATGAACTCGATGATTACGGGCGAGGGCGCCTGCCCCAAGAGCAACAACAGCAACTTTGTGGGTGCCAAGAGCTACCGGAAAATTCAACCCCATAAAAATGAGGACTGGAAGTTGGACAAAACCTGCTCCGCCCCCAGACAAAGATGCCAAGACGTTAGCAATAAATCCGGCCATAAATAGGGTAAAGTGTAAAATTATATCGTTCATAGGTAGTGTCAGCAATGATGTCACTTAGGAAGTCACTTGTTATCACGCAAAAAAATCTTTGATCCAAATAGAGCAGGGGAGTTTGCACTCCCCTGTTTTAAAAGTAACACTTAAAAACTAATATTACTTATTGTTTTGTTCTTCTCGAGCAACTGCACGGTAGGCGATATCGTGACGATAGAACATGCCGTCCCAGCTAATCTTTGAAGCAAGTTCGTAAGCTTTAGCTTGGGCTTCGCGTACGGTTGCACCTAAAGCAGTAGCGCAAAGTACACGACCACCGCTAGTTACAATCTTACCGTCTTTAAGAGCGGTACCAGCTTGGAAGATCTTAGAACTTAAATCTTGAGGGCAATCGAGGCCAGAGATAACATCACCCTTTTGTGGGGTGCCTGGATAATTCTTAGCAGCAAGAACAACCCCTACAGCCGCTCTCTCATCATATACTGCAGTTTCACCCTTAAGACGACCTTCAGCTCCTTTAAGACAAAGGTCAGCAAGATCGCTCTTCATACGGAGCATGATAGGCTGGGTTTCTGGGTCGCCAAAGCGGCAGTTGTATTCGATAACCTTAGGATCACCGTTAGCGTCGATCATAAGACCTGCGTAAAGGAAGCCAGTGTATGGATTGCCTTCAGCCTTCATACCATTTACGGTAGGGAGAATTACTTGTTCCATAACCTTAGCATAAACTTCATCAGTTACAACTGGAGCTGGGGAGTAAGCACCCATCCCGCCAGTGTTAGGACCTTGGTCGCCATCACCTACACGCTTATGGTCTTGGCTAGTTGCCATAGGGACTACATTGTCACCATCAACCATTACGATAAATGAAGCTTCTTCCCCGGTGAGGAATTCTTCGATTACTACGCGAGAACCTGCATTGCCGAATTTGTTGTCAGAAAGCATGTCAGTTACAGCATGACGTGCTTCTTCTATGGTCATAGCTACGATAACGCCTTTACCAGCTGCTAAACCGTCAGCCTTGACGACAATAGGAGCACCTACTTTATCAAGGTAAGCAAGAGCTTGGTCAGTGTCAGTAAACACAGCGTAGTGGGCGGTTGGAATATTGTGACGAGCTAAGAAGTCTTTGGTGAAAGACTTTGAACCTTCGAGCTGAGCTGCGTTTTTGGTTGGGCCAAAAATCTTAAGACCAGCGGCTCTAAAAGCATCAACTACCCCAATTACAAGCGGTGCTTCTGGACCAACGATAGTTAGGTCGATCTTTTCAGTGGTAGCAAATGCCACAAGTTTATCAAGATCACAAGGGCCAATTTCAACATTGCTAATTTTGTTTTCAGCAGCGGTACCAGGATTACCTGGAGCTACAAAAACATGTTCAACGAGAGGGGATTGGGCAGCTTTCCAAGCTAAAGCGTGTTCACGCCCGCCGTTGCCGATAACTAATACTTTCATATTAAATCCTGTCTATGTTTAAAAAAGAGAGCATAAAAGCTCTCCTTTTCTTTGAGTGTGGGTTTAAATTTTAGTGACGGAAATGACGCATGCCAGTGAAGAGCATTACGATGCCATGTTCGTTAGCAGCATCAATACATTCCTGGTCACGGATTGACCCGCCTGGTTGAATAATAGCAGTTACGCCAGCCTTAGCAGCTGCATCTACACCATCTCTGAATGGGAAGAATGCGTCAGAAGCAAGCACTGAACCACCGATGGTGAGACCTTCTCTTTCTGCCTTGGTAATAGCAATTTCAGCTGAGAATACGCGGCTCATCTGACCTGCGCCAATACCAATGGTCATCTTATCGCGGGTGTAAACAATAGCGTTAGACTTAGTGTACTTAACAACCTTCCAAGCAAAGAGAAGTTCTTCGAGCTGTTCCTTTGTAGGTTGAAGCTTAGTTACAACCTTAAGTTCATCCATGTTTAAAGATTCAACGTCAGCGTCTTGAACTAAGAGACCGCCAGTTACACGCTTGTAGTCGAGAGCAGGTACACGACCTTCCCAGAAACCACACTCAAGAAGTCTTACATTCTTCTTAGCAGCTACAGCAGCCTTAGCAGCTTCTGAAACCTTTGGAGCAATAATTACTTCGCAGAACTGTCTTTCAACGATGCTAGCTGCAGTCTTTTCGTCGAGTTCACGGTTGAACGCAATGATGCCACCAAAAGCTGAGGTTGGGTCAGTCTTGAAAGCTTTGTCATAAGCGTCAGAGATGTTGTCAGCAAGAGCAACGCCACATGGGTTAGCATGCTTAACGATAACGCAAGCAGGTTCAGAGAATTCTTTTACGCATTCAAGAGCAGCATCGGTGTCAGAAATGTTGTTGTAAGAAAGTGCCTTACCTTGGATCTGTACAGCGGTAGAGATGCTAGCGTTGGTGTTGTTAGCTTCAACGTAGAAAGCTGCCTTCTGATGGCCGTTTTCGCCGTAACGCATATCCTGCTTTTTGATAAACTGAGTGTTGAAAGTACGAGGGAACTTAGAGTTAGGGTCGGTTTCTTCTGGAATACCGTAGCTTGGAACTTTAGTACCGAAGTAGTTAGCGATCATACCATCGTAAGCTGCAGTGTGTTCAAAAGCTGCGATTGAGAGATCGAAACGAGTTTCGTACTTAAGAGAATTGTTGTTAGCATCCATTTCAGCAATTACACGGTTGTAATATTTAGTGTTTACAACGATGGCAACATCCTTAAAGTTCTTAGCAGCACTACGTACCATGGTTGGGCCGCCGATGTCGATGTTTTCGATTGCATTTTCGAGGGTGCAGTCTGGTTTTGCTACAGTAGCAGCAAATGGATAAAGGTTAACTACTACGAGATCGATAGGCTTGATGTTGTGTTCTTGCATAACTTCATCGTCAGTGCCGCGACGGCCAAGAATGCCACCGTGTATCATTGGGTGAAGGGTCTTTACACGACCACCCATCATTTCAGGGAAGCCTGTGTAATCGCCTACTTCGATCACGGAAACGCCAGCTTCACTGAGCATTTTGGCAGTGCCACCGGTAGAAAGAATTTCTACATTACGCTGTGAAAGGGCTTTGGCAAAATCTACAACGCCGGTTTTATCAGATACGCTGATAAGGGCACGACGGATTGGACGGATATTATCCATTTGGTTACAACCTCGAAGCAAATAATTGGATTATTGACAAAAATGTCGAGAAGAGTGGGTTCATTGACCAAAAAATTTGGGTAAATCAAATTGGCAAAATTTGATTGAACACACATTTTCACTTCGCTAATTTTACATAATAATGAGCAGAATTTCTATAAATAAAGAAGGCTTTGTGTCGGTAAAAACAAATAGAACTTTATGATGGAGTTAAACGTTTGTATTCTCGGCCTTTGTTGATTAAGTTTTCAGTGATTTGAGGTATTTACGTTCAACCTTTGCCACAAAACGTGATTTTTACCGCAAAAATGTGCACTTAATATCTAAATAACAGTGGCTAGTATACAAAACGTTTGTTTTTTAACGTAATATTTTGTAATTTATCTCCCGTGCCATTTGGTTTTAAGCCTTATGACATCACAGATTTATGGTGCGTATTAAAATTTGGTAACCGCTTTCTTCTAACTCAAGCGGGCCACGTTTAAGTAAAACAAAGCTGAAAAAGCAAGGTAGCAGTATTTTGAGGAATGACTGCATTTACTTTAACTGAACTCGGCAAGAAGTCTCCCACCTCTATAGGTGGGGGAGGATGTCACTGAAGTCTCATAAAGCAAAAGGCTTTGTTTGTACCTGCAAACCATAAGAGCTTAGATAAGAAAAGGGTATTCTCTACTAAGCAGGGTCAAGTTCCGATCCTGTATTCCAGGAAGTAAGGCTAACAGGGCTAAACTTATGTCTGGAAACGAGTTTCCTAAAATAATAATTACTGTTTGTCACTAAAAGGATGTTGAACATGAATAAGACTCAGCTTGTTGATGCAGTTGCTGTGAAGAGTGAACTTAGTAAGAAAGATGCACATAAAGCTTTAGAAGCAGTTCTCGAAGTAATCACTGAACAGCTTGCTCAGGGTGAAACTGTAACTTTCGTTGGTTTTGGTACTTTTAAGGTAAATAACCGTGCAGCTCGCACTGGTCGTAACCCACGTACTGGTGAAGAAATCAAGATTGCAGCAGCTCGTCTTCCTGGGTTTACTGCTGGCAAGGTTCTTAAGGACGCAGTAAACGGTAAGTAATTTACTGATGTTAGTTTTTTAAGGGGTGTCATGCCGAGGTATGACGCCCCTTTTTAATTTTAGGCTCCGTATTTAATAATAGTTTTTCACAGAGAATTTTATTTCTCGGTTAAACTAGAGGTTAGCTAAGAATAAGCCTTATAATTTTATTAGAGCAAACAAGGAGAACTTACCGTGATTAGAATGATTGCGACCGATATGGATGGGACTTTACTTGACTCTACCAGGCATATTTTACCAAGAACTAAGCAGGCCTTATGTAAAGCAAGAGAGCAAGGGTGTGAAGTGGTCATTGCCACGGGACGTCCGATCGAAGGAATTCTACCTTATGCTAAGGAATTAGGCACATTAGTGCCTGGCCAATATGCGATTGCGTTTAATGGGGCGGCGGTGTATGAATTATCCACTTTAAAAACGGTCGTACAAGATACAATTTCAGGCGCTGATATTCGTAAATTGGCAGCTTGCGCATCTTCTTTAGGTTTATATAGCCATGCTTTTTCGATGACTCGTGGCTTGCTCACCGAAAAAAATAATGAATGGACGGATATTGAAAAGAATTACAATCAAATTCCGTTAACGCTAACCGATTTTCAAGCCTGCGCTGACCACGAAGAATTCTTTAAAATATTGTTTTGTGGGCCTCAAGAGCTCATTGACAAGGCTGAAGAAGCCACTAGAGATTTGCGCCAGAATTTTACTGTAGTGCGCAGTATGCCGTTCTTTTTGGAATTTTTAAACAAAAACGCCTCCAAAGGTTTTGCTTTAGAAAAATTAGCTTCTTATTTAGGGATTCCTCTGACCGAAGTCATGGCTTTTGGGGATGCTCAAAACGATGAACATATGCTCGAAGTGGCAGGTGTTGGGGTGGCTATGGGTAACAGCGTGCCTTTAATTATTGATATGGCTGATAAAGTTACAGCCAGCAATGATGAAGATGGGATAGCTATAGTCGTGGAACAAGAATTAGGCTTGTCATAACTAAATACTTACTAGATAGTACTTCCTTGATAATGAGTATAAATACAGGAAAAGTGATTTATAGGAAAACTATAAAAGATGCAACAGGAAAAACTAAACAAGAATCCCCAAAATCAAGACATCAAGTTTGGGCGTCGACATGATGGTGAACGACCTTCGACCCACGAAAGTCAGCCCCTATTCGTTAGCATTCGCTCATTCTTTAAAATTGCTACCCCTTTTTGGCGGAGCCGCGAAAGCTTAATGGCTTGGGTTCAACTAGGACTTATAGTTTTGTTTACGGCCATGACTATATTTTTGGCTAAGCAATTTAACGATTGGTACAAAGAATTTTGGGATTATATTCAAAACTACAATCTAAATGGCTTCATTGGGTGCTTATTCCTCTTTTGCTTTTTAGCAACCTTGCATGTTTGTACAGTCGTTTATAAAGCTTATGTTATCTCGGCCTTAACCATTAGGTGGCGTAAATGGTTAACTAAGTATTACATTGAAAGATATCTCAAACGTAATGCTTTTTATACTTTAGCTTTAACTGATGCTGAAACTGATAACCCGGATCAGCGTATTGCTGATGACTTGAATAAATTTGTCGCTCTAACAATTTCGACCATCATCAGTATTATTACGGACTTATCAATGCTGGCCACCTTTGTGATTGTGTTGTGGGGGTTATCAGCAGCCGTTACAGTGCCTATCATGGGGCATGAAGTACATTTACCTGATGGCTATATGTTGTACTTAGCATTAGTATATGCCACGCTTGGTACTATTATTACTTTTGTTATGGGGCGGCCATTAGTCCTTTTAAACTTTAGACAACAACGATTTGAAGCAGATTTCCGTTATGCGTTAATTAGAATGCGTGAAAATGCGGAATCAGTAGCGCTTTATCGTGGTAGTGGTGAAGAAGCTCGCCGGTTTAAGTTCTTGTTTGGGGATGTTGTTTCTAACTACGTATATTTAATTTTCAAAATTAAAACCTTAGGCTTTTTTACCTTAGGTTATGCACAAACTGCGGTTATTTTCCCAATTATTATTTCTGCTCCAATGTATTTTGCGCACATCATTACCATTGGTAGCTTGATGCAAATAAATTCTGCCTTTGGCAGAGTGCAGGATTCTTTATCTACGTTGATTCAGAATTTTACTTCTTTAGCTGAATGGAAAGCCGTTATCGATCGTTTGGCTCTTTTTGAAAAGGGGATTAGTAAAGCCGCAAACTTACCGTTACCAACGATTTCTACGGTGGGAACAAACCTTACGATTAAAGGTTTAGAAGTAAAACGTCCAGACGGTGTGGCTTTGTTATCTAATTTCGACCTAGAGCTTAATCCAGGGGAAAGTTTACTTATCCGTGGGGCTAGCGGTTGTGGTAAATCAACGTTCTTAAGAAGTGTAGCTGGTATTTGGCCGTATGCTACGGGCGAAATTAAACTACCGCAAGGAAAGAGTCTCTTCTTGAGTCAAAAACCTTATATGCCATTAGGTACTCTTAAAGCTGCGGTTTGTTATCCACAACAAGCAGACCAGACTTCTGATGAGGTTATAGCTGAAATGCTAAAGAGCGTAGGTCTTAGTAATCTTGTGGATAAACTAGGTAGTGTTGAGCAGTGGGGGATGGCCCTTTCTTTAGGTGAACAGCAGCGTATTGCTTTTATTAGAGCCTTTATTAATGCGCCTGATATTATCTTCATGGATGAAGTGACTAGTGCGCTTGATGAAGATAATGAATCAACGCTTTATGGCATGCTTAAAACTCGCTTACCACAAGCTATCATCATAAGCGTAGGCCATCGTGGGACTTTGGTTAAATTCCATACTCGCGAACTTAAGTTCTAGTGCTATTACTTCGAGCTATGCTCGGAGGTATGCTAAATTTCCCTAGTTTTGCATGATTATATGCAACAATGGTTCTGAGACTACCCCTCCACAGCGAGGGGTATTTTTATATTGTGCGACGAGAAATACTTTCTAAATCTTCTACACTTTCTGGATC
>UQCV01000076.1 GCA_900539665.1 uncultured Succinivibrionaceae bacterium
TACGGCCGTGAGAGTCGATGTAGTGGCTAAAATTCCACTTAATTTCTTTGGTGTCTGTCATATCATAATCCATTTACAAAACTATAGTTTTGAAGATACTAAAATTGATCTTTTAACCGGAAAAAAAGGGGCTATATCAACATTAGCGCCAAGGTTCCATCCCACGCACAATTAAGCTAATGCTTGCATCGTCACGGTTAGAGTTTATATCAAGACCATAGACCAATCTTACCATCCCCGGACCTGAAGCCGGCCAAAGCGCTTGGTCAAAATAAAAATACATCCCCCAGATTTCACGGCCATCAGCAAGGCGTAATAAAACTCTTAAGTGCGCCCCGACTACCCGCATCTTAAGCAACATAAAAACGCCATCAAATTCTGGGATCACAAAATCCTTTCCCCAGGGCTGATCAAAGACCAAAGTGCGAGCAAACGGCGCAATAATATAGCCAGGTGGCAATTCTCCATCGGTTACAAACACTTTTTCTTGACCGTGAGGTTGAGAAGCCAGAGCCGCCCTTTCAAGTAAGCTTCGAAACTTCCCTAAAAATTCACTTTTAATCGTTATCCCAGCTGCTGTTTTATGGCCCCCAAACGCAAGTACTTCGTTAGGATATGACTCAGCAATGAACTCAAGACTTTCTCGCATATGAAAATCTCCCCCCGCGCGGGCCGAACCTATCAAAGTACCAGGTTCACTGCCATCAGCAAAGACCACCACTGGTTGTAAAAATTCCTCTTGTAAGCGTGAGGCCACGACCCCGGAGATACCACGCAAGAAGGAATCACTATAAATGACGATGCTTGCCAAAGTCTCGGATCTTACCTTAGTAATAAGTTCATGCGCATGAACTAACATGTGTTTCTCAAGTTCACGCCGTCTTCCGTTTAAACCATCAAGAAAAGCAGCCTTCACCCGAGCATCATACTCTTCATCTGTGAGCAAGCAATCCACGCCGTGACACATATCATCTAAGCGCCCAGCAGCATTTAATCTTGGAGATAATCCAAATCCAATCGTGCTACTTGTAAAATTGCTAAGTGGACATTTAGCTAAACGAATCAGTTCCTTTAAACCTTGCGAAGTATTTTTACGTCGAATTAAATCAATACCATAACTTACCATGACGCGATTGTTGTAATCCATAGGCACTACGTCAGCCACAGTCCCCACCGCAACTAAATCCAAAAAAGTTCTCATATCGGGAACCATTAAATCACGTTGCGCAAAATACCCTGCTTTTTCAAGGGCCCTACAGACTGAGGTCAAAACGTAGAAGATCACCCCCACCCCAGCTATATTCTTTGATTTAAATGTGCAATCTTCACGCTGTGGATTAACAATAGCTTCGGCGGCAGGTAACTTTTGTGGCGGTAAGTGGTGATCGGTAATAACGACTTTTATGCCCAACTTTTGAGCTTTAGCAACTGCTTCTAGAGCAGAAATACCGTTATCAACCGTTATGATAAGCCCAACGCCCTGGGCATGAGCTTTTTCCACCATAGGTACACTAAGGCCATAGCCTTCCGAATTGCGATTTGGAATTGAGTAGGTAACATGATGGTATTCTATAGTCTTAAAAAATCTTAAAGCTAAGGCCGTACTCGTCGCCCCATCGCAGTCGTAATCACCTGCCACTAAAATATCAGTATTATCAATGATGGCCTGGGCAATGAGCGCGGTTGCTAGCTCCAAATCTTTAAACAGAGGCTGTTGCAGGCGACTAAGGGAGTAAGATAGTTCTCTTGGATCACGAATCCCTCTTGACCAGAATATTCTCGTCAATATTGGGTCTAAATCCCACTTTGGCAAGCAACTATTTCCGTCTAAGCGGCGTACTATCTTCATCCTTCACCTGTAAAAAATACTGTTAATTGA
Organism: uncultured Succinivibrionaceae bacterium; assembly: GCA_900539665.1. Classification (GTDB taxonomy): domain Bacteria; phylum Pseudomonadota; class Gammaproteobacteria; order Enterobacterales; family Succinivibrionaceae; genus WG-1. The sequence goes on from UQCV01000076.1 coordinate 1,880, forward strand.
TCACAAAATTTATTATTATATGACTAACATCACACAATTTCACTTTCTGTTGTACCACCCTCATGCTAAATAACATTAATTACCGCATTCTCCTGATAATTTTACCAATTATCGCTTGTACAGCGGCCCACTTTTTAGCTTACTCCTCAGAGTATGCGGAAAACATAATTAATGTTTCCGATAAGCTTTGCTGTGGTCTTTTTGCCATTTGTGTAGCTACAATCGTACCTAATGCAAACAAGAAGTGGATGGTCATAGGGACTGCTTTATCATACAGCCTTATTCTATATTTGTTACAAATTTTTGTACCTGAGTATAAACATTCAGGGATTATCACTGCCCTGTTGGCACCGCTGATTTGTTCCGTTTTCTCCCCAGAAAGAAACCCAAAACGCCAATCTAACTCTATCCGCCTCAACTACTTCATGGCTGGGTGTTTTTTGCTTGTTATTAGTGTTGCCTTTGTTCCTGTTATCACCTTTGTGCGCAGTTGGATTATTTACTTAATCAATACCTCTTACGTTAATACCTTCTATAGTGATAACGCCTCCTTTATTTATGGCATGATCTTCCAGTTTTTACAAACTGTAGGGTTGGGTTCTTTTATTACCGAACTTAGAACCATTGCCCCACAAGCGCCTTCTTCCGTTAGCTTCTATGCTACAACTATAGTCCTAAATTGTTGCGCCCTTCCGGCTTTATTCACAGCTATTGCTATCAACCAAGATCACCGTCATCGAATCTTTTGGGGCGTCTTTGCAGTCGCTTCTTTCTTCTGTTCGCTCACCGGGACGTCAGTTAGCTTATTGCTTTTAACCTTACTTTTAAGATACCCGTTCCTTTACGCTTTTTACATGCTTATGGGCATCGCTTTCTACTTCATTGGGCAGTACATTGACTTCTCAATTAGCGTCGTGCCACAAGAATTTTATAATCCAGATTTAAACCTCATTAAAGTATCTTTGATGCACCCGAAGTTTTTACTTTTTGCCACCTTTACTTTTATTGTTTCCCTTAACTTCTCGAATTTAGTTATCGTCCAAAACAAATCCGACAGCGAATACAAAACTCGTTCGCTCCCAATCGTAAATTCGATTAAAATCGATTTTAATATGGATACAGCGACCGATGATTTTTCATTCCAAGGGTTTCAATATATAAAAGCTTTAGGTGGGTTTAACAATATCACCCTTTGTCGTGAACAAAAAGATCATTTACTGTTTAATATCATCAACGAACATCTAATTAACCGCGATTTGTTAGAGAAACAATGTACAGCCAAGTTCTATACCGACCACTCAGGCACCATTGCCGATTTAACTATCGCCGAACACAGTAGTGCTATTTATAAAGCAATCATAGCCTACGCCCGACGCTTATTTTTAGATCTCACCACGGAATATAAAGATATTCCACCATTTGATTTAAAAAAGAGCGCTTTTAAAGATCAATTCGTGGCCTCCTCTAAATTACCACCACGACCACGAGCTACAAGAACACCGGTAAAAAATAAAGGATTAGACCATGCCTTGGATTCAGATAAAAGTTAATACCACAGAAAAAAAAGCCATCAAAATTAACAATATTTTGAATGGATTTGGTGCCGCTAGCGTTACTTATATGGATACCGTTGACAATCCTGTTTACGAACCATTGCCAGGAGAAACCAAGTTATGGAATAAAACCACCGTTATCGGCCTCTTTGAAGCTGATTTTGACACCAAGATTGTGACTGACTTTTTGGACAAAACATACGGTTCTAAAGTTACTTGGAAAGTAGAACAGCTAGAAGACAAAGATTGGGTCCGCGAATGGATGAATAACTTCCATCCTTTACAGTGTGGTACTAAGCTTTGGATTTGCCCAAGCTGGTGCGAAATTCCTCATCCAAAAGCCGTCAATGTCATGCTTGACCCAGGGCTGGCTTTTGGGACCGGGACTCACCCAACCACCTTCATGTGCTTAAATTGGCTCGACTCCTTAGATTTAACTGGTAAAGAAGTAGTCGACTTTGGGTGCGGTTCTGGTATTTTAGCCGTTAGTGCCTTAAAACTTGGGGCCGCTTCTGCTATCGGGATCGATATCGACCCTCAAGCTATAGATGCTAGTGAACAGAACGCCTCACGTAACGGTGTGGCTGAGCATTTAAAACTTTATTTACCAGCGTCTCAACCTGAAAACATCCAAGCTGATGTGTTAGTGGCTAATATTCTCGCCGGTCCACTACGTGAACTAGCCCCAATCATCAAAGATATGGTTAAACCAGGTGGTAAATTTGCCATTTCTGGGATCATTAAAACCCAATGCGAAGAAATCTCAGAAATTTACAGCACTTGGTTCGATCTTGATGAACCAGTATTTCGTGAAGACTGGGTTCGCATCAGTGGCGTGAAAAAATCTTGATTTGCTGAAAAATGCAACATCTTTTTTTTGTTTTTTGTGGTCTTTTTTTCCGCAATTAGCTTTAAATTTGTCCCAAAAAAATATATCATAGCCGCCCGAAAACGTACAAACAGCTGGCCTGCTCCTAAAGGCTGCACAGCAGGCTCAACATGGTTTTATGCTTATTATCAACCCTCGTTTTCGGCATAATTATTAACAGCCAACAACCCAAATAGAGATAATTAAACAAATGACATACATGCGCAATACTAATGTTGTTCCAAACGACGTTGCCAACCAAACAATTACCGAAACTGCTCCTGTTCAAGCGCAAACTACGGTCCACAAGCCTCTTAGCGAACACGTATTTACTTCCGTCTCTACTTTTTTGAACAACCCAGCTAACGCTGACACCACCGATTTATACGAAATCGTTATGAACGAAGTGGAAAGACCTCTTTTAAATCGTGTTATGCAATACACTCATGGCAACCAATCAAAGGCTGCTAAGGTTATGGGGATCAATCGTTCAACCCTACGTCGCATGTTAAAAAAACACGGCCTTTATTTCTAATTTAAACGTGTTTTTGGTTTTACTCTTTCGTTGCCTCAACGTATTTTAAGAACAGTAGCTTGAAATCAAGAGCCAAAACTAAGCCTTTATTACTGTATATACTAAGACTTTAATCTAGAAACCTGAAGTTATAACTACTTCAGGTTTTTTTGTTAAAACATTCTTTCCTAAGCGAAACACTTATTGCCTTTTGCCTTCCCCCTCATTTTTACCTCATTTAAAATCTACCTCACGACCATTACCAACCTCGCTTTAGTATTAACCTCCCGCTTCCCTTTGGCAGTTCCAAAATAACTCTTTCTAACCTACGCCCTAAAACTTAGTCCATAAATTCTTATGTATAAACAGTTTTCTAAGCTATCTACCGCAAAATTATGAGGAAACACAGCAAAACCATGAAAAATATTACCCCGATAAAAAAACATTAGTTTATAATCGACGGATCGGGTATTTAAAAGCAAACCTAAAATAATCAATTAAAAGATTACAAATATGAGGATATATTGAATGGCTACCAAATTAAGACCTCGCGAAAGAGATGCAATCATCCAATCCTTACGTTCCGGTGTAACTCCACGAACAGGATTTCAATATATTCAAGTCGGCCGTGTAAAAGAAATTGCGGCTATCATTCAAGACATCGACCGTGTTGCCGATGGTGGGGCTACTATTAAGCTCGTGATCGGTGACTTTGGGGCCGGTAAAAGTTTCTTCTTGCAGTTAGTAAAAAACATCGCTCTAGAAAAAGGCCTTGTAACCATGAGTGCCGACCTTTCGCCAGAAAGAAGACTGCAATCCGCTAATGGTCTAGCCCTTAACTTATACCAAGAACTAACCCGTAACACTTCGACTCGCGCCAAACCTGATGGTAACGCCCTCAATTCTATTGTCGAAAAGTTCATCAGCTTGGCCCGTGATGAAGCAGATACCAAAGGCCTTGAAACCCACGAACTCATTAAGGACAAATTACGCGTTTTAAATGACTACGTAGGTGGTTATGATTTTGCGCAAGTAATTTTAGCTTATTGGCAAGGCTTTAAAGACGGTGATGAAGACCGCATGAATAATGCGATCAAATGGATTCGTGGGGAATACGCCACCAAAGTCACTGCCCGTCAAGACTTAAAGGTTCACACCATCGTTAATGATGCTTCTACTTATGACTTCTATAAGCTTTTAAGTGGATTTGTACAACTTGCAGGCTATAAAGGCTTACTCATCAACCTCGATGAAATGGTAAACCTCTATAAGATCCCAAATTCACGTTCTAGAACCACGAACTACGAACAACTCCTACGTATTATCAACGATTGCCTCCAAGGTAATGTTCATGGCTTAGGTTTCGTCATGGGCGGGACCCCTGATTTCCTTGAGGACCCAAGACGCGGTCTCTTTAGTTATGACGCTCTTAGAACCCGTCTTGCTAGTAACTCCTTTGCTCTTATCGCAGGGATTAACGACTTTTCTGGGCCTGTCATGTGCTTAAGTAGTCTCACTCCTGAAGAAGTATACGTGCTGCTGTGCAACCTGCGTAATGTCTTTGCCTACTACAATCCAGACAAGTATTTAGTTCCTGACGAGGCTTTAACTCAATTCCTAGAACACTGCTCTAAGCATATTGGGGATGCTTACTTTAAGACTCCACGTAATACCATTAAACATTTTGTGGATTTCTTAGCCGTGATTGAACAAAACCCAGAAATTGATTGGCGCCAACTCCTTAAGTCAGTCAACATTACAGCTGAACACGAAGACGCCTTAGAGGACGATATCAATGAGGCTCCAAGCCTCAGAGATACACCTAATAGCAAAAATGAACCAACAAAATCGTTCGCCCAAGCCAAAGCGCAACCAAATGATGCGGATGACGAGGATGACGAGGACGATTTAAGCTCATTTACTCTATAACCCCTCTAACCAAAGACTTGCTCGCTCACCAAAATCCAATATTTAAAAATTGAGGGAGCGAGCAACTAAAACTAGATTACACATAAAGAGACCAACATGTCTAAAGCTACATCCCCTGTTGATAACCTCGACCCCATTATTATTAAATGGTTATATCGGCAAGGATGGACCAACCTGCATGATGTGCAAGAAAGAGCCATTGCGCCCATCCTCGACGGTTCGCGAGATGTCATCATAAGCGCAGCTACCGCTAGTGGCAAAACCGAAGCAGCCTTCTTGCCTGCATGCAGCAAAATTCTAAAATCCAACACTTTAGACAGCGTACAAATAATCTATATCAGCCCATTAAAGGCTCTGATTAACGATCAATTTAAACGTCTTGATGATTTAGGTGAGTATTGTGGCATTAAAGTTACCCCTTGGCATGGTGATATCAATGATAGCTACAAAAAGAACCTCTTTGCTAAACCTACTGGCATTCTGCTCATCACGCCGGAATCGCTTGAATCATTACTTTTAAACCATCGCGAATGGTGTGCCAGCCACTTTAAACAACTATCCTATTTTATCGTCGATGAATTTCACGCTTTTATCGGGACTGAACGCGGATATCAGCTTTTAAGTCAATTACATCGTATTGAAATTCTCGTGAAGCACCGGATTTGCCGTATCGCCCTCTCAGCGACCTTAAGTAATATTCTATCGGTACAAACATGGCTACGCCCTAATAGTAGCGTCCAAACTGAAATTATTGAAAGCGTCCATACCCAAAAAAAAATCCTCTTACAAATTAGAGGCTATGATTTTGTCCATCCAATCAGCGATAGTAACGAAGGTTTACAAGATTACGACGCCATTGCCAAAGATATTTTCAAACTCTTACGTGGTAGTACCAACTTAGTTTTTGCTAACAGTCGCGCTAAAACTGAATATTTAGCCACCGTACTAAGTCGCCTCACAGAAGAAAACTTTGTGCCACTAGAATTTTTTCCGCACCATGGCTCGCTCTCAAAAGAACTACGTGAGCAATTAGAAAGTAGGCTCAAACAAGGTAAATTGCCTACAACTGCAATTTGTACTCAAACTCTAGAATTAGGGATCGATATCGGGGACGTATCATCAATCGCTCAGGTTAATGCCCCTCAATCTGTTGCCAGTTTAAGACAACGTATCGGTCGTTCCGGACGCCGTGAACGCGATGCTGTTCTAAGACTATTTGTCCCTGAAACAATTATAGGTGTTGGCCGTACCAGTTTATTTGAACAGCTACGAGATGAAACATTCTTATCGAGCGCTATGCTTGAATTGGTTTTAAGCCGGTGGTTTGAACCACCAGTAGAAAAAGAATTTTCATTTTCTACGTTAATTCAGCAAATCTTAAGCGTCATTGCCCAATATGGTAGTGTCAGCGCTTTAAGTTTGTGGAAGCTTCTGTGTGAAACCGGACCATTTAATCTAGTAACACAAAAGATATTTGCTTTATTACTAAGAAGTCTCGCCACCCACGCACTTATTACCCAAATGCGCGACCATAACATCACTCTTGGGATAGAAGGCGAAAAACTAGTCTCACGCTATGGCTTTTATAGCTCCTTTAAAGCTCAAGAGGAATACGGCATTGACAACAACGGGCAACGAATTGGGACCATACCATTAAACCAACCATTATCTACCGGTGATACATTCTTGTTTGCAGGTAAAGGTTGGGAAGTTGTATTTTTTAATAATCAACAACATCTGATTAGCGTAAAACCTTATAAGGATGACACCGAACCTTTAATCCTAGATGGGAGTGGAGGCCGTATTCATAATGGGGTCCGAGAAAAGATGTTTGAGCTCTATAATGGAGACGAGATCCCAAGATATCTAAATAAGACTGCAGTTCGTCATTTTGAAGAAGGACGACGAGTTTTTCATGAATTAGATTTACACCGAAAACAGTACATCATGGGCCTTGATGGGATTTATTTATTCCCATGGAAAGGTGACCGCATAATGCATACCATCACCCAGATGCTTAAAATGCAGGGAATCGCCGCCAAAAAGCACGGGGCTTATATTCATTTGCCTCGTAGCTCCATTAAAGCTTTTACGCTGGCTGTCACCACGATCTTAAATACCAAGCTACCAACAGAAACCGAACTTGCTGCCTCAATCGGCAACCTTGAATATGAAAAGTACGATTGCTACCTTTGCTCAGAATTATTAAAACTCGGTTATGGCTATCGCAACTTTGATATTGAAGGCGCAGTTGAGTTTTTCAAGATTGTCCTAAATAACAATCCGTTTAATGAAAAAACTCATTCTGCTTACCAAACGGTGTAATAAAGAAACTAATAATATAAGCACGAGTTTCGATCGTTGTCACAACCTCATTATTATAAAATCGAGTAGGGATTTTACCCCTCTAACCACACCGTACGTGCCGTTCGGCCTACGGCGTTTCCTTTACAATAGAATGGTTTTCTTTCGAAATTTGCCTGAAATTATAGTCTTTAGTTCCATCGAATTTCACACACGGTTGGTTCTGTCCTTCCCCCGTTACTCGTAGGGTACTATGACGTCTGCTGACTTCTTATCATTCGTTGTTACTACCAAGCACATTCACTTAGCTGATAAGACCTCCCTAGGTAAGAACATTATCTTTCTCCTCTTATATCCATCATCTTTACTAATGCGAATTCCGTCTGAATATTGGACTTTGCGACATATTGCACACTTATCCTTCGAATTAGCCTAAGATGCTTCCTGGTACGTTGGCCTAAGGATTTGCCACGCACTTCTTTTTGCGGACATGTCACCATGTACACCTTAGGTCAGCTACACTCTTCCCTTCAGCGGGCGAGTTCCGAACTTGCACCCTCTAGATAATGCCCATACTAGGCACACAACAAAAAAGCTGCATCGAATGCAGCTTTTTTTAAGACAAAGAACAAATTACATGTTACATGGTTAATAACATATAAATTTCCTTCTTGTTCTTAAGAACCAATTGCTTACTATCAGGATCGCTATTGTCCTTATCATCAGCTGGGCTTAAACGAAGAGTTCTGAGGTAATAGAACAACAAGGCTTGACGGCACTTAAATACAACTTCACCATTTTCCATACCGAAGTCCATTTCAATAGCCTTACGAGCAGCAGGAGACAAATTAGGGTTAGCACCAACGTGAATTGAAACTACAAAGTTCCACTTCATATCTTCTGCTGGATTGATATCGGAATCACCAAACTCACCTACCCCGGAAATACGTGATAAAACAAAATCACGGAATTCTTTGTGTTCAAAACAGTAAGCACGAACATGCCAACGAATACCATCAAAACCAAAAGCATGAGGTGCAATTAAGCGCATGCGTGGAGTTAAGTCGTTCATTGATTGGTACTGAACTGTTAAAGACTGATTCGCAAAAATAGCTTTAACAATTGAATACAAAGCTAGGAAGTCAATATTTCTTTTTGGTGGAACAAAACAAGCAACAGAAGGAACACGTTCAAGGTAGTTGTTCATTGCTGGAAGTGAGCCAGTTGCAGACAAAAGAATATCGTTGAGGTAGCGACTTGGTTCACAAATAGCAAACAATGGTTTAAAAGTTTCGGAACGGAGGTAAACCTTGTCATGGCGATCATAAACAAGGTTATCAGGAGCCATGGTAATGTAATCAGAGAGGTCTAATGATGACTGAGGAATAGAAATACCGAAGAAATTAACTAAATCTGCACGATTAATGCGACCACTCCAGCAGAGACGGTAATCAATAAATTCCAAACGGCGTTGCTGATTCCACTTCAAATTGGCGCTTTTCAACACCGAAGTTTTTTTGTTAATCATAAAATTCACCTCAAAAAAATATTCTGCTTTCTACATTCTACTGACTGCTCCCACGGGCAAGCCCGTGGGGTTCTGATTATCAAATGTAGCTTGTAATCGTACACCATTTCCAGGCTTTGGAGTTACAAGTGTAAATCTGTTTGAATCAGGACTTTTATTACCAATACCAAGCAGTCCTACGACCACATTAGCGGCAAATTTATGTCTTACGACAAGGAAGTACAGTCAATCCTCCTAACGATTAGATTATATATTGTTCTAAGCTAATGTCAAGTGGTAAAAATATAGTTTTTCATAGAAAAATGACTTTCATACCACATGCAAGCGTGTGGGTTTTACGCCGCAATTTATAACAGGGAAAAAGCATAAACATAAATATTGTACTATATTAAAATAAAACGCTAAATAAAACAAGTTAAGTACTTAAATAACATCTAAAATATGTCATAAAATCAAAATAATAGAAATGTTTATCACAAATTACATGCAAATATTACATCGAATGAAAACATGGCTAAGCTTTTGAATTAAGGCGAAAGAAATAAGAGGCATATTTAAATATGGTTATAGATAAAACCATTTTGGGGAAATATTTAAGTTCTATGATTATAAGTTTAATGCCTTCACGCCCATACTAGTTATCAAGATACATAAAATCTCTCTAATTCAGTCAGCAGTTAATTAAGCAAATAGGCGTCATAAGATAAAGCGACGAACAAAGTAATCAACCTTCGCCACAAAACACGTATAAACGCTATGTGGCGTCTCTCAGAGCATGTTTATAAACACCAGGAACAGTCTATCTAAAAGTAAGTAGGCTAAACATTAAACGACCAAGGTTAGTATCAAACGAAAAAACGCCCGCACAAAAAAAATAATCTAATAGTACGAAATGCCAGAACAAGATTAAGAAAAAGATGGAGATTACAATATGAACGCAGCCCCAAAATTAGCCAGCCCCAAACGACAAAACCCTCTAGCTTTTGCTAGAGGGCTTCTTTATATAATTCCGGTAATGACCTACTCT
>UQCV01000077.1 GCA_900539665.1 uncultured Succinivibrionaceae bacterium
AATTGCGATTTTCGCTTCCGGAAGCGGCACGAACTTCCAACAGATATGCGAATACTTTCACGACGATGCCTTTATTAGAGGCCGCGAGTTCCTTGGCGCGAGCTTCTTCTTCGGGGTCAATGTGAACAAGCTTCTTTAAACGTCTATCAGGCCAATACCAAGCCATGCCAGTTTCAAGAATACCCATCCCAACATTAGCAAAGTGTTCTTTAGTATAGGCTTTTATTTCTTTGTCGCTAAGTTCTGGCATGGCCAACTTAAAGTTTTGTTCTGCAATCTTAATGCGACGGCGAATAAAGATTCTTGCTAAATGACCGAGGAGTCGCCCAATGCGCATGATAAGGGGATATGGTAGGAGTAAACAAAGGCGCATGGCCGCAAGTCCAAGCCAAATAAGCCAATATTTGGGGGCGAACATGAACGCTTTTAAACGGACGGACGAAGCGTCTGCATGCTTAGCCGGTGAAGCAAGCTTATTCTTTGGTGATTGGTTAATAGTTGAGGTTGAATTATTGGCTTTGTTACTTTCTGTAGGCATCTCACCATAACTCCAAAAGTACTTGGTATATTGGGGCATTATACCATATAAAGAAGTCTCTGCTTGAGCGTAAGGACTTAAGTAAAGAAGGAAACTCAAAGAGGGTGAACTTAAAAATTCATGTTTATACATGTACATATGACAATGTTTGAGCTTAAGATGAAATTAAGAGGGGGCTAACTTGGACCACAATAACAACTGCCCACTTTAGGGAGGGGATAGTATTGAGAGGGTAAAACCAAAAAAAATCTAAAAATTTTAATAAAAAACTTGCAAAATAAACAATCCCCCAAAATAGTTAATAACGCTGTTGATAAAAGCGTATTTTTCTGTGGATAAAATTAAAACTGAGTGCTATTTGCTCAGGTGCGTGGTTCATTTTAAACCACATGAAGGTGGTTATATTTGTGATCAAGTTCGATAAAATGTACTTCAAATAGGAGCTAAACCTTATTTTGAACTCGTTTTGGGCGTTATTACATTAAAAAACACTTAGTTTAAGGATGTTGGTAACGAAATAATTTTAGCGAGTTTGAGGTGTGGATTAGTGGGGCCTTAACATGTCATTTGGCCGAGATTTAACCTAATTTAGAAGCTTAAAAATTTATGCTAGGTTGTAAATGGTGGATAAAATCGTCATGTGGTGCATAAATTTAAAAAAAATGATAGGCGGTGCATAATTAGCGTTTAGGGCATGTTTGGTGGTGGATAACTCGGTTAGGGGCAACATGGATTTTTAGCAACATATAGCGGTGGATTGGATATTTTACAAGAAAACTAAATTACACCAACAATATGGACTTGACTTAGAGCAATGCTTTTACCAATTGATAACAGCTTCTAGTCGCATTAAAGGAACCATGAATTAAGGTGGTATAAATTCTCCATTCAGCAGTAAATTTAATCATATAAAAACAAAAAAGAAGGCCCGAAGGCCTTCTAAATACTAAAAACTACTTTATGTAGAAACTATGATTGATATCGTGTTAAACGATTACCACCAAGCTTCAACCTGAGTACCAACGGTAATCTGGTATTCGTCGCCGTCCTTGTTCTTGTTCTTGTAACCTACATCCCAGCCATTAGCAAATTCATCACCACCAATGTAAGAAACATAGAAACGAATTGCTGGACGAGTCCAGAAGCCCTTACCTGGGGTGAACTGCTGAGCAAGAGTTACTTTGTAAACATCAGGATCTTCATATTTAGTATTTGCAACCCAACCATTGGTCTTTTGAGCAGAGTAACCAAGTTCGAGGGTGGTACGAGTGAATTCAGTCCACTTGTATTCTGGACGAAGAACGATTGAGTAAGTCCAACCTGAACGTGGAGTAGTAAAATTTACGCCATCTGCAGCTGGATGGTCATCACCATTATCTACATGAGCCCAAATCAAGCTATAGCCTAAACCGAAGTTACCAGCATCTAAAGTACCCCAATTGATCACACGAACACCGGTGTCATCAATATCTGGACTGTAGTTGTCGCCAGCGTGGTTGTCGTTAGAACCAATGTAACCAAAACCGTTAGTACCGTACTGAACAACGAAGTGGTTCATTAAGTTTACGCTATCAGAGTTGACAGCAGTGTTAAGGTCTAAAGTTACGAGAGCGCCTGAGTTAGCACGGTTTGCACGTGCGTTACCAGCTGCATTTGCTTCCTGTTGTTCAGAAATGAATGGAAGAGCGTAAATTACAGATGCATCTAAGTTGCCGAGTGGGCCAACTGGAATGCCATTCCAACGAGCGTCGAGCTTATATACATTACGGTTATAGTCTGAAGTACCGTCATTTGCCCACTTAGTAACAGCAAATGCGAGGTTACCCATACCTACGTCGATACCTTCGATACCAGCGCCGTAGCCTGAGTTGTTGAGGTAGTAAAGGTCAAGGAGGTGGATATCCTTTCTCTGGTAGAAACGCTTACCAGCCCAAATCTGATAACCTGCATCAGTCTGGTAACCAGTCCAGAGTTCACGGATAGATAAACGCTGACCATTCCATGGACCAGTTCCACCTACGCCCTGCCAAGAGTCGCCCTGAAGGTCTCTGTTACCTTCAGCAGTACCATAACCTACGAGGGTGTTTACAGTCCACTTGTTATTAGCCTTGTTGTAAACTTCCTGGTTAAGGGTGAGTTCAGCATAGGTATCGCATTCATCACCAAGACGACCAACCATATGACCTTTGTTACCGTTACCTAAGCAGTAAACTTCACCACCCTGGGTGCTAGCCTGAGCGCCAGCACGGAAGTAACCATGAAAATCAACAGCAGAAGCTGCAACTGAGCTTAAAGCTAAAGCAACAGCAGCTGAAAGAGGAAGCCAATTTGCCTTCATAATAAATTCCCTTAATCCTTAATGGATTACATTATAAAAATGGACAAATTGAGAGAATTTCAAGACAAGAACATGGGGCGTTATGGTAATTTCGTTTGCTGTTTACAGTCTTTAAGACAATTAAGCCGGAAGAATTTTGCCTCAATCACAAATCTTATGGGATAGCGGGTTACAGACGTAGTCCTTGCTGCTGGCGTCAAATAGTCTGAGGAAGAAATAATCATCACCCGGAAGACCGTAAGACTGCAGCCGTTAGACCTTGATCTTATTGTTAATTCCCTCCATCCTGCCGGAGGATATTTCGTAAGTTGCATGGGCTATGATGCCCTCAAAGTGATTGCCAAGAAGCCTGCCGAACCACCGAAGGTGACTGTTCTCGGATGCTGTGTAGGTTATCATGATCCAGGTGATATCATCCGCCATCAGGGCTTCGTCGGTACGGGGCTAGGCAAGGGACAGCCACGCCTTTACAAGATCAAGCGTGAACAGCAGCCTGTTCTAGATGATGAGTTCATCATACTTTGCCTCGTAGCCCTTCTTCCGAACATACGCTTCCTTTGGGAAGATGGAACCGGAGCGTGTGATCGTCTCTCCTGTCCTAGCCTGCGCGTCCTTGGCCTGAAGAGTGCTGCAGTTTGACATAAGGATGTAGCGAGTCTTCTTGAGGGCCGCTACTTCTTCCGTAAGGCCCTCTTCATACAGACGGCGTTACTCATCCTTGCGGCTCTTGCTGACCCAAGAGATTCATTAAAGAAGATAATGCTAAAGCTACAAACACTTCAAGCGAGTAGGCTCGCAGGCAGAGGAGTCTGGATAGTAAAAGAGATCCCTAAAAAAACTAGAGATCTCTTCGATTTACTTGGTGTAGCCTATTCCAAAAAGCACGTCAAAAATTAGAAAATATGACGGCGGGAGTTTTGTTCATAAACTATTCATGTTGATGACTTAGGGCTAAGGCGATACCTTTATTTAAGTAGATGATTAGATTTTAGGGGCGAACTTTTGTGTTCGGCCGAATTTACATTTTTTTTGCTATATAATGGGTTAGTTTGTTTATTTAACCTAGCAAATGAAGCAAATATTTAAAAATGTAGAAAATGATTACAGCTAAAATAGCTCCTGCTGGTAGCGTTACTACCCATGAAACTACAATGTTTCTTACCATGTTGATATTGATAGCTGCAATCCCACGGGCTAAACCTACCCCCATGATAGCCCCAACCAAGGTTTGAGTGGTAGAGATTGGTAACCCGGTTCCTGATGCTAAAACTACTGTTGAAGCGGTAGCTAATTGGGCGGCAAAACCACGGCTTGGAGTAAGAGCGGTAATGCCAGAGCCTACGGTGCTCATTACCTTATAACCAAAGGTAGCAAGCCCAATAACCATACCAACTGCCCCTAAAGGCAAGATCCAATCAGGCATTCCGGCTTTGGCCACATGTTCACCTCCATTTTGAAGAACTGTCACTACTGAAGCCAAAGGACCAATTGCATTAGCCACGTCGTTAGAACCGTGGGCGAATGCCATAGCACACGCAGTCATGAGCATGAGTACTGAGAAAACACGTTCTACATTGACGTAGTGATTACGGGCTTCGTCTGCTTTATTGAATTTTTTATAGTGCAAGAAAACAGCGGCCCCAAAAGCAGCCAAAGCAGCCACGACAATACTAAGCATCCAAGCTTCACCAGTGCTCAAATGGATGTTAATGTGTTTTAAGCCCTTTTGAATAGTTACAATCGCAATGATTAAGATTGTGAGGAATACATACCATGGGGCTAAACGTTTAGCGTGTTTAAATGGATGAAAACGGCAGAAGATGAACTTTTGGATATGGAGAAATAACACAAAAGCAATCACGCCAGCAATAACAGGAGTGATAACCCAGGAACCGGTAATCCCAGCAAACATATTCCATTTAATTGAACCAACACCAGAGGTCACGATCCCAAAGCCCACAATTCCACCGATGATTGAGTGAGTTGTAGATACGGGCCAAGAATAGAAAGAGGCGATAATGAGCCATAGACCTGCGGCTAACATAGAGCTAATCATCCCAATAATAAGATCTCCTGGGGCGATCGCGGTACAATCAACTACTCGGTCTTTAATGGTATCTACCACTTCACCGCCAGCAAAATAAGCGCCAGCGAATTCAAAAATCATGGCGACAATAATAGCTTGCTTAATAGTTAAAGTTTTGGTGCCGACTGAGGTACCCATGGCATTTGAAACATCATTAGCCCCTATACCCCAAGCCATTAAAAATGCAAAAGTCGCGGCGATAAATATAATAAGGCCGCTATGCTGCAAGAGCAATTCCATTTTAGCTGTATCTCCGCTTAGCTTTTTGAAATCATAAGTTCAAGACGTGAACCGACGCGCTCTGCTTGGTCAGCAAGATCGCCGATTTTGTCGAGCACAGTGTAAAGGAAGATTGCATCAACTGGATTTAGTTCTTTTTCTCTTAAGTAGAGTTGACGGCGTAAACCAATTTGGATCATGTCAGTATCGTCTTCAATGAGGTCAAGTTCTTTAACCATATTTTCGACGACATTAATTTCCTTGCCTCTAAACCCAGTTTCGAGGAGGTCTTCTAATTCATGAATAACTTTGGTGGAAAGTTCGGTTGCGTCAAGACAACGTTTGATATAACGCATTAATTCGTCACTGACGTCTTTTGGTACTTTTAATTGACGCCCAAGCATAATGCCTGCGATATCTTTAGCGCGATTGGCAATTTTATCTTGTTGGGTCAAAAGGGAAAGGATATCGGTACGATCTACCGGCATAAAGAGGGAGTTTGGAAGGTTGATACGAATATTGCGTTTGATAATGTCAGCTTCTTTTTCAAGTTGGCTGATGCGTTGTTGAATAGCTTGGGCCTTTTCCCAGTCATCGGCAAATACACATTCAAAAAAAGCCGGTAACTCACAGCAACATTCATGGACCTTTTGAATATGGTCGTAGAGTGGCTTAAGGGGAGACTTAGCAAAAAGGTTTAAGATATTAACCTGCATAGATTGACTCTCTCTTTTGGGGACAAACTTTAGCAACTTTTTAGGTACTAGGCTCCGAGCACTAAAATACAAGTGCTTAGGTAGGACCAAAGCGCCATACTTAACCAAGAAATAAGGTGGTTAAATAACCTCTATTTACATGTGGATATTTAATCCATTCTAGTTATAACTACGTATTGCTTAACCGCCATTTTACAAATTTATATAAATTCAAACAACAACAAATTGTGATGAAGGTCGCGTATGGTTGGGAATATTGGTTCTAGATGAAACAGCAAAACATTTTGTGAAACGAAAGAGCAAAGGTGTTTGGGGCTAAGAATATTAGGTAAATATGAGACTAAAAGCTTGGCCAGGTATTTTTAAAACGACTCAACTACTTTGGGGCTTGGTTAAAGTTAAATTTCGGTTAGTTCTTAAGAGGTTAGATTTTACCTAGGAGGTGATGGAAGACCTGTCTTTTTATAAAGGCTGCCTTATAATAAACTCGTTTTACACAAAACACGCCAAGGTTAAAACAGATACACCAATTGGAGCATTAAAAACATGGCTAACGAGATTGAAATCAAGTTGATGCTTGAGGCAAAACATAACCAAAAACAAAGGTTGACTGCTGATACGTTGAATAAAGTGACAGAAGTGATTAGATCAATTCCAGCTTTAAAGGTTATGGCGGAAGAAGATTTAGAACTCCTAAACTTGTATTTTGATACTAAAAATCAAGATCTCTACCACCATGGTATTGCGTTAAGGGTAAGACGCACCGGCTCCGCATATGAAATGACCATTAAAACCAAACCTTCGGCGCGAACTGCAGGCTTGCATGTGCACCCTGAATATAATATTGCCCTTGATGCGCGGCCTAAAGTGCCAGAGTTAGCCCTGTTTCCGCAAGAAGTTTTTGCTCAGGCGATAGCTGATGGGTTAAGTGTGGCATCTTTACAGGGCCAAATATACAATCATATGGGACAAGAGTGTCGACGTCATACGATGCTACTAAGCCCAAGCCTCTTAAACGACCAACATCAAACTTCTAGCATAGTGGAACTAAGCCTTGATGAAGTTACTTACCAAGGCCAACATGGTCCGGTATATGGAGTGGAGTTAGAACTTGAATTAAAGGATGGTGAACCGCAAGTGTTAAGCTTTATGCTCGCCCAAATCCTTCATCATATGGCACAAAATGTGCCTGAAGTTTTAGTGCGTGCCGGAGGAATGAGCAAAATGCAGCGCTCAGCTATCTACGCAGCTTTAAGCCAGGTTCCAACTTGTGACTTAACCCAAGTAAAAGACGCAGAAACCTTGTGGCATGCTTTAAGTGAGCTTGAAGCTGAAATTTTTATGAACACTCAAGTATCAGTAAAGTCTACTGATAAATTCAAAGGCTTAATAGAACTCATCGGGCAGATACCGGAAAGTTTTGTGGCGGCAAGCGAAGCTTTAAAAGAACTCGCTCGTGCTTTAGATCTTTGTTTAACCTCACAACCTCAAGCCAAGGTTGAAGCTTTTCGTCAAGCTTTAGGACAAAGTGAGTTTGTGCAGGCGCGGATAGATCGTGCTTTAGCTAAGCTTTAGTCATGGTTTAAATTCTTCCTAAATATAAAACTAAGCCCTAAAAGCATTACCTAAGCTAGACTTCTTAAAGGTTAGGCTTACTTGAAGTAAGCCTATGATAAGTCCGTTAGATCCATACTAAGTCTATCAAAACAAGTATTAAGCCAGCATTAAGCCCAAACTAACCTTTAAATTTAAGCTAGACCGGACTTTGTTTTTTTTATGCCCCCAAAAGCTTCGAACTTTAGCTCAATCCTCGTCTCAAAATTTAGGTAGAAACTAGGTAAACACTTATGTTTGCGTGCTTCTTAAAAGATTTTATCTTTTTAGTGCGCTATGCTAGCTAGTATAACCATTGTAAATACGGCTCTAAACCAAGCTTTTATGAAAAAGCAAGTTTGAAAAACGTCGAATAAACGTTTAAAAAACAAAGCTTAGCTAGACCAATGTTTCCCCAAAGCTAACAAACAAAGCTTAAAAAACTATGCGCAAAAGACCTATGCCAAAAGCATAAGGTTTATTCCTTTAAAATTAAGGTGAGTAGCCAAGGCAAGGAGAGTATAGCCAAGGTGAGTATAGCCAAGGTGTGTAGTTTGGGCGAGTTTTGGTTTATGTTTGGTTATAAGATGAGAGTATTTACCATAATATAAAGAACGGTTGTGACTAAAAAAGAGGAATTTGGATATGCGTATTACCAATGCCATGAACGAACAAGCCGAAAAACATTTGGAACGATTATGGCAATGTGCCACCCCTGATGAATTAGCGTTATTTGAAGTTCATAAAGCGGCGATTAAAACGGTTTTTGCATACTCTGATTTTATTGCTCGTTCCTGTATAGCTTGTCGGGCGATGTTAGCTGATATTTTGCAATCTGGTACTTTAAATAATGATGATAGATGTTGTAGTTATGAAGTTGATTTAAAGGACCATGTGGCCAAAGCTAAGGATGACAACGAATTTAGGCATCTGTTGCGTACGTTTAGACGTCGGGAAATGGTGGTTATTGCTTGGCGTGAAATCACAGGCAAGGCTCCAATATACGAGAGCTTTAGACACCTTTCACTTTTAGCAGAAACTTTTATCGAAGTAAGTTTAAATTGGTTATATGACCGTCATTGTAAAATTTATGGGACGCCATACAGCTATGATGGTGAGCGTCAACAACGCATGCTCGTGATGGGGATGGGAAAACTTGGGGGGGAAGAGCTAAACTTTTCATCCGACATTGATTTAATTTTTGTTTACCCTGAACGCGGTGAAACCGTTGGCGGGCGTAAACCAATAGATAACCAAGTGTTTTTCACAAGACTTGCTCAACAGTTGATTCAAACATTAAACCAACAAACGGCTGATGGCTTTGTTTATCGCGTTGATATGCGCTTAAGACCGTTTGGGGATAGTGGTCCTATGGTTAGCACTTTTGCGGCTATGGAAGACTATTACTTAAAACATGGGCGTTCTTGGGAACGTTATGCCATGGTTAAAGGACGAGTATTAGGCCCGGAAACTGCAGAAAGTCGCCAATTATGCGATATGTTAAGACCGTTTGTTTATAGACGCTATCTTGATTTTAGTGCAGTTGAATCTTTAAGAAAAATGAAAGGGTTGATTGAAGCTGAAGTAAGACGGCGCGCCCTTTATAATAATTTTAAGCTCGGTAGCGGTGGGATCAGAGAAATTGAATTTGTGGCGCAAGTATTTCAATTAATGCGTGGTGGCCGCATTCGAGATCTACAAAAACGTCATTTGCCTGATGTTTTAAAAGCAATGGCGGAAAGTGGATGCGCTGAGAAAAAGGCGGTAGATTCACTGTTAGAATGTTATCTCTTCTTGCGCCGTACAGAAAATATATTGCAGGAAATAAATGACGAACAAACCCAAACGCTACCAGATACTCCGTTAAATTGTGATCGTTTAGCTTTAGCTATGCGCTGTGAGGATTACGAAGCGTTTTTAACTAAATTGCATAAAGTAAACGACATTGTGCATAATGAATTTGCCATGCTGATTGCGGATCCTAATGAACAAAAGACTTCAGAAGACCCTTTGTTCTCAGATTTATGGCTTTTGCAGTTAAACGCCGAAGAAACCAAAGCCTTAGTACGTGAAAACTTTTCTGATAAAGCAGGGGCGGATAGCTTTGGGGAAATATTAACTAATCTACGTAAAGAGTGTGCAGCTAAACCGCTAGGCCCTAGAGGACGTGATATTTTAAACCGCTTAATGCCACATCTTTTAAAGAGCATGTCAAAACTAGATACTGGACTTGCGGAAGTATTTGGCCGAGTTTCGAAGTTTATTTTAAGTATCTGTACTCGTACGACTTATCTTCAGTTGCTACAAGAAAACCCATCGGTTACAGAACATTTAATTAAGCTTTGTGGCGGCAGTATGTTGATTGCGGAGCAATTGACTGAGCATCCAATATTGCTTGATGAATTGTTAGTTCCTCAAAACCTATACAAACCGACTGATCCTAAAGATTATCCTGGAGAATTACGCCAATACTTATTGCGCGTAGAACGAGATGATCTTGAACAGCAAATGGAAGCCTTGCGTCAATTCAAACAAGTGCAGTTATTAAGAATTTGCGCGGCAGATTTAGTCGGCGCCTTGCCGTTGATGAAAGTTAGCGATTATTTAACATTTTTAGCGCAAGCTATTTTGAATGAAGTGGTAAATCTTTGCTGGAATCAGTTAGCTGATAAGTATGGAGTTCCGGAAAACACTGTACGCCATGGTGATAAAGGTATTTGTGTGATCGCTTACGGTAAGCTAGGTGGGATTGAACTTGCTTATGGTTCAGACCTTGATTTAGTGTTCCTCTGTGATAGTGACCTTGAAGGCAATACAGATGGAGCCAATTCCATAAGTGATAGGATGTTCTACGGACGTTTTGCCCAACGTATTATGCATCTTTTTAGTACGAGACTATCTTCAGGGGTACTCTATGAAGTTGATGCGCGTTTACGTCCAGAAGGGGAGGCTGGGCCTTTAATTTGCTCCATCAACGGTTATGAAAATTATTTAAAAACTAAAGCTTGGACTTGGGAATTGCAAGCATTAGTTAGAGCGCGAGCCGTCTTAGGACCTGAACGTTTGGTAAATGCTTTTAATAATATTAGAGATGAGATTATTAGAAAACCACGGACTTTAGAAACCTTACGCCAAGAAGTAGTCGAAATGCGCAATAAAATGCGTGCTTCTTTAGTGCGGGGACGCGCCAATGAGTTCGATATCAAGCAGGGGTTTGGAGGCATGACAGATATTGAATTTATCGGTCAATTCTTAGTACTTGCTCATGCGCATGAATTCCCTGATATGGTCCTTTGGTCTGATAATGTTAGAATTTTTGAGGAATGTGCGCGTTTAGGCCTCTTACCGTCAGCTCAAGCTAAACAAATCATTGAAGCTTATTTGTCTATTCGTAATTGTTATCATAAACGCTCTTTACAAGGCCGTGATCGGGTAGTTAAGCACGGTGAGCTCGCGTATGAACGGGCGTTGGTGCAAAAGTGCTGGCAAGAAATCATGCACGACGAGCCCAAATAAGTTCTAAGAAAAAGCCAAAGCATTTTTATTTTGCTTTGGCTTTTTTTGAGGCTAGTTTGTGTTTAGAAGCAGGTTTGCTTTGGGGGTAGCTTGCGTTTAGAAGCAGGCTTATTTTGGGGGATGTTTTTGGAGCTATTTTCTAAGTATCTTCTCCCAAAAGAGCGCGCATAAAATACTTAAAAACGGGCTCTTCGTGCATATGTGTGGGTAAAAGAGCCAATTTAGCAACACATATCGGCCTTTCTTTTCGAAAGACCAGTTCTTTAAAAATTTGAATTCTGAAATTGAAAAGGCTATGTTTTTACTGTATTTGGTAATCATCAAAAAAACATAGAAACAGGAGCAGACATGGCCTCGGTAAACACTTATTGTGTTCATCGCAAACGATGACCACTACATAGAATACAGACATAGGTGAAATAAATTTGTGATTGAGCCGTAATTCGCTAAAATGATCATAACATCCTTAATATACAATTAAAAACAGTGGTGTCAATTTAAAATTGAAGTAGC
>UQCV01000078.1 GCA_900539665.1 uncultured Succinivibrionaceae bacterium
CCGGGGCCTTTCCTAAAGCATATTTTGCGTTTTTAATTGAAGAAACTTTTTCCTTAGCCTCATCTAACTTCTTTCGTTCAGTCTGCTCTTCTTTTGAAGGTCTTCCACGGGTACTTGAGGTCGTATTTTTGGCCTCTTTGTAAGAATTTTGTGCATCACGCCAAATATCCTTTCTAACACTATCTAAAGCTTCCATGGCCCATGTTACAACATGGAAACCATCTACACATCTTGTAGCATGAGGTATGTATTTCTTTATGCATGCATCAATCCATCTTGCACCGTCACCTGATACGTTTTTAATGGATTGGCGCTGCTTCGTTGTTAGTAGCTCAAAGAACTCAGAGAGGGTTTCTGTGCTATGCCCAAGGCCAACCCAAACAACAGTATTAGTATCGTGATTTACCACTACTGTTATGTAGTTATGGCCATTGCAATAGCTAGTTTCATCAATGCCAATATTTACCAATCCATCTAATCTTTTCTTTGGATCTGGTTCAATATAATTTCTGGTCCTTGTTAGACTTCTAAGGATTGTTTTCCAATCGCACCGCATGTATTTAGCAGCCATGGTTTTGTTGGTTGCTAAAGCTATAAACGAAGCCACAATATCGAAATCTTTCGTGAATCCAGAATTGTGAAACGCCCATGGCACTGATTCAACAATTACATTATGATTAGGACATACTACTCTATTAACTCTGTAGTACAGCTCAACAATTAAACCTCCAGCGTCTAGTCCACGCCACATTCTTTCTTTTGGTGTTCTATCATAAATTGAGCATTTACAACCGCAAATAGGACATCTTGCCATCTCCTTTTTTTGGGGATGTAAATGTACCTTAAGAACCTTTTCGTTACGTTCATTTAAGTCCAATGAGGCATTATCAATAACTACATCATTGACATTTAAGATACTTTTAATTATTTTGTTTACCGAGGCCATGTCTGCTCCTGTTTCTTTGTTTTTTGGCGATTACAAAATACAGTAAAGACGTGGCCTTTTCAATTTCAGAATTCAAATTTTTAAAGAACTAGCCTTTCGAAAAGAAAGACCTATATCTGTTGCTAAATTGGCTCTTTTACCCACACATATGCACGGAGAGCCTGAAAATTAACCAATAAAAGAGTGAATTATCATGACTGACAACTGCCAAAATAATCAAGATAAAGAAAAGCGTATTGCTGAGTTAGAAGCACTCTTGGCTAAACAAGTTGCTCAAAACGCCCAGCAAGAAAAAAAGATTGTCAGACAAGATAGAAAGATCGCCAAACAAGATAAAAAAATCGCTAAGCAAGATAAAAGATTGCAATTACTCGAGCAACAAAAAGCTCTCTTACAACTACAAGTTGAGCAAGACGAAGCTTCGGTAAAGCATGTTCTCAACGCATTCCCTGATTTAATCAACGCTTACCAAGGGTATATCAACGTCGCAAGAGATTTAAATAAGCAGTATATCCCTATTGAAGCCTTCGAACAAAAAACCGTAGCCGAAGCATTTATATATTCAATAAACGAAGTTAACAAATGGGCAAATTATTGTAAGAGTTACTATAATCAAAGCTCGCTTACTCCATCTAAAAAAGACATCAAAGATGCCTCAAGACTAAGCGTCAAGACCGTTGAACAGCAGGGTGAGTTCGGAGAATTGGTTGTTTCCCTCCAAAAGCTGGATAACTATACAAAGAGAACGTTTGCTCAAGTTGAAGTGGCAGTCACTCAATTAGTTAAAAATACTCCAGCGGAATAGCTAGATGAGTTAAAAAAAGAAGCCCCTAAATTCGTGGAGGCTCTTGAAGTGTTTGCTACCGTTGATCCTGCTGAGGATAAAGAGCCAGTTCAGAAAAACGGCAAACGTTCAAGCATCACTCGTTCTACAGAACCCCAAAACAAGAGTTACAACGAAGCTTATTGCCCGAAGTACCCACAAGGTGAAGAGCCTGGTAAGTTAATAAGACTTAATACCTTAGCTTCTTCATTACTTAGTAGTCAGGCTAAATTATCGAACTTCTGTAACCTTGTGTCTGAAGCACATGAAGTATCTTATTGCCAAAAATGCGGTAAGGTATCAATAGCATTAAAAGCCAGATCAATCACCTGCACCTAATCCAAATTATAGACTTAGCATGGATTTGATTATCGCTCTTGGGATAGGCAATTATCTAGGCATTCCTACTTATCGATTGATGAGTGACGCCATGGATAAGTTCCATATAGGTGGCTCTACTATCTATCGAAATATAATTTACTTTAGTAACACTTATCTAGTGCTACTCTATAATTACATCCAAAGCAAAGCTAGAGAAAAAAGAGTGTTGCTTGCAGATGAAACCCCGTTCTCATGTCTTGCTTCTCAACAAAAGGTCATGACCAAAGAACAGCGAGTCCAAGTTCAAAAATATAATGAGTTAGAAAAAACAAGAGCCCAGCTAGAACGGGAATTAACGCAAAAAGAAGCTACCAATGCTCCAATAGACCAAATACGAAACTTACGGCAAAAGATTCAACAAGCTACAAATGAAATAAATGGACTAAAGGAATCTTTAACCGTTCATGGCAAAAATTACATTATGTCGTTGACCACATCGGCCTATGAAGAAAATAGGTTGGTGCTGTACTACTATTTGCCAACAAGATCGACTAGTGAAATTTACAATCACCTAAAAGATTTTAATAAGCTCGAAACTCTTTGTACGGACGGGCACGTAGCTTATGAAGGCGTATTAAAACAGCTTACAAAAGATGATAATGAAAAGAAGCCTCGTAAACACCAGACTTGTATGATCCATACAAGAAGAGAGCTAATCAAGGCGTTACCTATAAGTGCTGACTTCAATGAGTTCGATAAGCTTGAAGACGACGAACTTATTGAACGCGTCACCAAAAAACTCCTTGAGTGTGACGACATAACAATAGTTTACCTAGCCTTAGCAATCTACTCTAGGATATATGCATACGAAACTCCATACAATGATAGCAGCGAGGAATCTAAGGAACAACGCGCCAAGCTACGTGAAGTTGGAGGTCCTGTTTACAAGCTAGTAACTGCATTAAATAACATTATGGCCCATTTAGGCAAAGATAGGATAAAGCCAAATAGCACAGGCACAGCTTACACTCAAGCGGTAGTCACCCCACTGAGCAAAGCTTGTGTCTACTATAAGAACCACCAAAAACAAATGGAGAACATGCTGACAGACCCGATGATACCTCTTGATACCAATGTCTGTGAGCAAACAATCAGACACTTAGCAGTCTTACGCTCTGGTTGTTTCTTCAAGGTCAATAAACACTCAATGCAGAGCCAATGTATTTGGTCTAGCGTTATTGGTACTGCTAAAATGGCAGGCATCAATGATGTAGAGCAGTACTTAAGAGACTTTGCTCGAGCTCTATGGAAGCATTGCATGGAGAATGTGTTAACCCAAGACTTCCATGAAAGTAATCAGGACGCCACCAAGTTGATGAAGCGCCATACTTGGAACATGGCAGAACTTAGCAATGACTTTGACATTGCAGCCTGGGATCCTTGGGAGTACGCTAAAAATCAGCAGAAACCTGAAATAGAAACTAGCAAATAATCCCAACCCACCAAATGAACAAGCGGGGTAATCTACAAAATGTAGGTTACCCCGTTTTTTTACCCCTAGTGCCATCGCTAAGTTGAGTTTCATATGCGATGGTGAAGTTACGAAGAGTCCCACTTTAAATTACCAACTTCGAACCTTAATCGTTTACCACGCCCCCCAAAACAACCCCCTCACAAGTTTTGCCTTACGAGGGGGGAATGTTATTAGCTGTTAAATGCTAACTACGTAAAATTCTTAACTAGAATAATGACTTAGCAATTGAAACTGCATTTTCAACAGTGAAACCGAAGAGCTTGAATAATTCTTCAGCTGGAGCAGATTCACCGAATCGGTCTATGCCAAGCACCTTACCGTTAAGGCCAACATACTTGTACCAGAAGTCAGTTACACCAGCTTCAATAGCCATACGTCTAGTGCAGCTTGAAGGGAGTACAGATTCACGGTATTCCGCAGACTGTTTATCAAACACTTCATTACATGGCATAGAAACAACGCGTACCTTTCTGCCTTCTGCTTCAAGAGTTGTAGCAGTCTTCATGGCAAGTTCAACTTCAGAACCAGTAGCAATGATGATTAAGTCAGGCTGAGAAGTACCTTCCTTAAGAACATAAGCACCCTTATAGATGTTGTTAAGCTGTTCTTCAGTTCTATCCATCTGGGCAAGACCCTGACGAGAGAAGATCAACGCATTTGGAGTAGTCTTGCTTTCAATTGCAAACTTCCAAGCAGCAGCTGATTCAACCTGGTCACATGGACGCCAAGTGTTTAGATTTGGAGTCAAACGAAGTGAAGAGATCTGTTCAATTGGCTGGTGAGTTGGGCCGTCTTCACCAAGACCAATTGAGTCATGGGTGTAAACGTAGATTACAGGGAGCCGCATGAGAGCACTCATACGCACTGCATTCTTAGCATATTCCATAAACATAAGGAATGTTGCGCCGTATGGAATGAACCCGCCGTGGAGGTAAATACCGTTCATGATAGCGCTCATACCAAATTCTCTTACCCCATAGTGTACATAGTTGCCAGAGGCATCATCAGGAGTAATAGACTTAGAATTCTTGTGCATGGTGAGATTACTTGGAGCAAGGTCAGCAGAACCGCCAAGGAATTCAGGGAGTAATGCCCCAAATGCATCAAGAGCATTCTGGCTTGCCTTACGAGAAGCAATCTTAGCAGGGTTATGCTGAAGGTGTTCAACAAATTCCTGAGACTTAGCAGCCCAATTTGCAGGGAGTTCATGCTTCATACGACGCATGTATTCTTCAGCTTCTTCTGGGTACTTTTCAGAGTAAGCCGCAAAAAGCTCATTCCATTTTGCTTCTTTAGCCTTGCCAGCTTCCTTAGCATCCCATGCTGCATAAATATCATCAGGGATTTCAAATGGACCGTACTTCCAACCTAAAGTTTCACGTGCTAAAGCAATTTCTGCAGCGCCAAGTGGTGAACCGTGGCAGTTTTGAGTCCCCTGCTTATTAGGTGAACCAAAGCCGATAATAGTCTTACAGCAAATAAGACTTGGCTTATCAGTGCAAGCCTGAGCAGCTTCGATTGCCTTCTTAATAGCAACTGGATCGTGACCATCAATCTTTTGTACGTGCCAATGGTATGCTTCAAATCTAGCAGCGGTATCTTCAGAGAACCAACCTGAAGTCTTACCATCGATAGAAATACCGTTGTCATCCCAAAACGCAATGAGCTTGCCTAGCTTTAAAGTCCCTGCTAAAGAACATGCTTCATGAGAAACACCTTCCATGTTGCAACCGTCACCGAGGAACACATAAGTATAGTGGTCAACGATATCAAGACCTGGCTTGTTGAACTGAGCCGCTAAAACTTTTTCCGCAAGCGCCATACCAACACCATTGGTAATACCCTGACCTAATGGGCCAGTTGTAGTTTCGATACCATCAGCATAACCATATTCAGGATGGCCTGGAGTCTTTGAATGAAGCTGTCTGAACTGTTTTAAATCCTCGATAGAAAGATTGTAGCCGGTGAGATGTAACAAGGAGTACAACAACATAGAACCATGGCCGTTAGAAAGAATGAAACGGTCACGATTAACCCATTTAGGATCAGCCGGATTATGATTTAAAAAACCGCGCCATAATACTTCAGCGATATCTGCCATACCCATTGGGGCACCCGGGTGACCGGAATTTGCTTTTTGAATGGCATCCATGCTCAATGCACGAATGGCATTGGCTAATTCTTTGCTAGAGGGCATTTATAACTCCTGCTAATTACACAAAACGGCGATGGCCGCCCTATCCTTTAAATTTGTTTAAATTCAGTAAGAATACAGAATTTTATTCTCCGCCCAACAAGGATTTTTGAACCGAGAAAAATACAACCTGTAAAAAACACATTACTGTGCGATGTATATTATACATGAAAGGACCATTTGAGCAACGAGCAACAAATCATGCATGTAAGCTAAACTGATATTATCTTAAATAATCGGACCTATAAATAATTGCCATTAATTTCGTTGTGCTTTTAATTCATCTAAGAATTTTTTACATGCAGCTTTATCCATCTCACTTAAAGATACAGAGCCTTGTTGCCGTAAATCTTGTTCGTAGAACGAATCATCGACCAAACTAGAACTTACAGTGTGATTTGATTCCCAACGTGATAAATTGCCATTTTCGTCTAGCACATTTTCCTTGATGTTTTTATATAACGAAAGTACTTTGTTACTCAGCAATTTATCCGTAACAAGCGAATTAGCAGGCGCTATCATCTGTCCATCATTAGAATAAACCGGGCCTCTAAAAACATAGTCATCACACGATAGAAGTTGGGAACGACGCATACCTATCCTTTGAACCGTTTCGCGACTTACAAGTGGGCTAAAAGAGGAAATATTAACCGCTCCATCAGTTTCATTAAACCAAGTAATGTCTTCGCCAAAGCCATTAAATCCACTATTTATCATCGAAAAAAGGCGCAAGTAAACTTGGCGATAATCAAGTTCGTAACTACTTAAATAGTACTTGTTATCTTTTTCCACATCATCGGTATGTTGGCCAATATAATACATATGTAATTCTTCAGCTTTGTCACACCAATAACAGGCGATCATAGACCCAGTAACCACGTCCACTGCATTATTATCGTGGAGCTTTTGCACAGCTTGAGCCGTCACTTCTTTGTCAAATGAATTACCAGTCCAAACCACATTCACCTTTGCATTAGGATTGACAAATTCCACCCCACGGGCGAAGTAATTTATCGAGCGCATGTATTCAACAAACGGAAAATCAGAAATATAGCCTATATTATTGGTTAATGTTTGCATCCCCGCGAGCATCCCCAAATAATACTTTTCCATAAAAATGGATACCCCATAATTTCGAACGTTACCACCGGTAGCTTTACCGTTGTAATAATAGAAGGAAATATCCTGATAACGTCTGAAGATATTTTCCATTTCCAAACCATACGGGAAACCGAACAAAAAGATGTTACGCACCCCTTCATCATGGGCTTTATCAATAATATCAGAAAGGATTAAAAGGTTATTACCAACCCCTTCGACTACTGAGACGTCAAACTGAGGATAGCTTTCGGTAGCTCCCATAAAGCCAGTTAAATTCAAAAAATATTTATTTTCCGGGGTGGAATTAGCATATTGAATCATCAATACAGAAATAGGTTTAGCTTCAGGTTCCCCAAAAACATTAGCAAAGGAAGCAAAAATACTATTTGATTTGCCCAAATACATTAGTCCAAGTACGTAAAGGCACTGAAAAACCATAAAGCCTAAAATTAAGAGCACGAAACGTTTACGTTTGAAGTTTACTTTCATTGTACGTCAACCTCCTCGACTCCATCGACAAACCAATTAAAGTGAAATAGCAACTCGTTATCAGGTATCACTGTACCTGATGAAACTCTAATATTCCCCTGGTTATCCCTAATTGTGCCTCGAAATACTTCACATTCATGTGAAAGCAAACATGACATCTCTGAATCGATATAATTTACTACTTCCACCGGTACATCAACGCCTACACCTTTAAGTTTTGCCGTGGCGGTTCTGACAGGTAACCAGTCTGAACCAGAAGTAAATTCATTAACAATAATTCGACGCGCTAATTGGCGATAGAACATAGACCAGTCCCAAACAGCAGAACCAATGGATGAATTGACAAAACTTGACTGTTTGTTCACATGATAACTCACACATTGCAAGAAATTTCGATCACAAAACCTTTCCACATCATTGCCACTTAAATGATAAGTCCAAGTTTTAATATGCGGATAGCGATCATAGAATTCATCGAGACGTCGTGGCAAATCAGCCTTTCCATTATTTGGAAGTTGGAAAGTAAAAACTTTAGCATGCGGATTAACTTTCATCACCCCTAAAGTAAAAGCATTAATCCCACGTATAACCTCTGAATTCTTATTTAAATAGACATAGCCAAATTGGCTCCCTTTTGAGGTCATGCCCGCTAAAATCCCAGAAAGATATCTGACATAATACATACGACTAAAGAAGCTATAGACGTTTGGTTGATCTTTAACACCTTCACTAATAGTAGTTATAAACTTTACTTGTGGATAATGAGCTGCAGCCAAGTTGATGCAATCTTCATAAACTCTTGAAGGAGCTATAACTACATTGCCCCCTCTAACCACAAAGTCATCGATATAAAGTCGACACTCTTGTGGGCCGATGCTATCGTGAATTTCTGCCACTAAATTTAGCTGACTAACCGCCACTAAAAATCCATTAGCATGAGCTTCATTCCAACCATCGTCATCATGTTTGCCAAAAGTCAACATCATGAACATAGGTTGCTTTTCGGCTGGCTGACGGTCAGTCACGACTATGTCATCGTTATATTGATAAAACGAAATAAACAACGACATTAAAACAATGATCACGAGGCACGCGATCAACACAAGAGTCAAATTGTAATTTGTCCGCATATGCACCTCTTTTTTACCCTCGCTCCTCAAATATCTTGTCTTCAAACAAAATCTCTTCAAATTCCTTTACCGGAATAGGTTTAGAGTAGTAATACCCTTGGCAGTATTCACAGCCTAAATCACGAAGCAAATTCTTTTGCTG
The DNA here is from genome assembly GCA_900539665.1 of uncultured Succinivibrionaceae bacterium. Classification (GTDB taxonomy): domain Bacteria; phylum Pseudomonadota; class Gammaproteobacteria; order Enterobacterales; family Succinivibrionaceae; genus WG-1. The sequence goes on from UQCV01000078.1 coordinate 8,681, forward strand.
CAAGGTTTCTACCCCTTCTACGAGAGTATGGATATTAAAATGCTTAGCAATCAAAATGATATCCTTGATGATGAGCATTGACTTACGATCAGTAGGTTTCATGCGATCCACAAAGGATTTATCGAGTTTTACCGTATCAAACGGCATAACTGACAGATTAGACAATGAAGAATAACCAGTCCCAAAGTCGTCCATTGATAATTTAAAACCAATGTCCTTTAACTGGCGTAACACTTCAATAACGTGAGAACTATCATCAACAGTTGCTGATTCTGTAATTTCAATGTCAACGTACTTCAAGAGATCACGATAACCTTCAACTTCCTGTTTTAGTTCAGCGACCAAATTAGGGTTTAGGAATTGCACTTGTGAAAGGTTGACAGAAATTGGAACTAAGCGCTTACCAGCTTGTTCCCACCGACGTAAAATGCGCAGACTTTGTCTAAACACATAACTGTCGATAAGAGCAATAGAACCATTGCGTTCGAACACCGGAATAAATTTATATGGTGGCAAAATACCTGTGCCTTTGTAATTCCAACGAATTAATGCTTCAGCTCCTGCTAAGGCATTAGTCTTTAGATCATACTTCGGCTGCAAGTAAACCAAAAATTCCCCCGCCGCTAAAGCTGGTTCAAGTTCTTGTTCGAGCACATTATTAGCGCGAATTTCATCACGGAATTTTTCGTTATAGATGTAGATGCTATCTTTATGAGTATAGGTTATACCTTCACTTCTCTTGTTTTTAGCTCGCCATGCAGTCATAGCAATAGCGCAGTTATCAATGCAGTAATCTAACTGTTCTTCTGTTGGAGCTAAACGCTTAGCATCGAACTCCGCCACCCCACAACAAAATACTGATTTAATATCAACATTTGGGATAGAGTTAAAGTTATCAAACATGTGAAGTAAAGTTTCGCGGATATCTTCTTCCTTGTGAGCTGCCATTATAAGCACGAAAAAGCCTTGTACTCTCGAAGCAAAAACGTGTTCATCGTCTAACTCAAGAAAGTATCTCGCCACTTTCAACTCGAACTTTTCCGCTAATTCCAAACCATACAAACGAGAAACCCATTCATAATTTGAAATAATCATCTTAACCACAAAGATACGATGGCCACTTTCCACCATCTTAACCATGTGTTTAAAGTTTTTACGCAAGCTCGATTTATTAGGCAATTGAGTATATTCATCAACATAAGCCAAATAATGTATGGAATTACGGTTCATATTCACGGTGTATTCATAGTATGAAAGCAGTAATAAAACTACCAACACAATACTCAAAATAAACACCACAAACATTACCATGATGGCGCTAATCTTGCTGTCAACTATAGAAGCAGGTATAAGACTAAAGTAATACCACCCTTGAAATTTAGTTGGCAAAATTGAGACATAATGCTTAGGGTACTTTTTACTTTGATAAACAAAAATTTCATCCTGCCCAGCATTCAAAAAATCTACTTCTGAAAAATTATTCTGGGTTTCTAGGGTTTCTATTTTTTTTTCTTCTAACCAACCACGAATAAAAGCCACAGATTCCTTTGGCAAGAGACGATCGTCAATAGAATGGTTAATAGCTACCACATTTCTCATGCTATTAACCAAAAAGCTCATGCCGTGATTATCTAACTGACTCGAACGACGATCACCAACAAATAATTTGATTAGTTCTACTTCGCTTATCTGAACGAACAGGAAATTCTTAATGTAATCACCTTGGTTTAAAGGCACCGCCATGATGATATCGTAGTGATTGCTATTAGGAGTTTTAACATAGATTAGAGAAACATCACTCCTAATGGATATCATTAGTTTTTTGAATACGCTAGGAGCGAGCTTATAGCCATAGAGCGAATTACCATCAATATCAACAATACCGATGTTTAAGTAACCAAAAACTTCGCGAATACCTTCCATGACAGAGTCGGTATGGACCCCGCCAACGTAAGAATTTTCTGACAGTGATTTGGCAGCAATTTTCAAAAAATTTTTTATATCATCTAACTTTTGGTTAACGTTATTAAGTTCATTAGCAGAACTAACCAAAATGTTTTGCTTAGACGAAGAAAGAACAATCTCTTCGAGTTTGTGTTTATAAGTAAGTGACCCACCGATCAACGTACAAACCAGCACCACAACCACAATTACTGATTGCTTATATGTTAATAATTTTTTTAAGAAACCAAGCATAGCGAACCGAATAATTTACTGAGTCTTATTAAATTTTTAGTCAGTCCTTCCTCAGAAGGTATATCCAACAAAATTTATTGACCATTATTTCGTGCGAGGAAAACGCAACAGACTTTAAACACCAGACAAACACTTTCCTTTAAATTATAAGACGTTAAGCTTTTCTTTTGTGCAAAAGAAAAGCTCATTTAACCAAATACCTTAAGCTATTCACATAATTAAAATTTATATAGCCCCAAATACATGCCCAATCTAAGAAATTGAATGTATTTACACTATGTTTTCTCAAATGATCCCCAACTTTTCAGTTCCCCTCCCCCACCTCACGATCGTAATTCCCAGAAATACCATGAGACAAATCACACAATTTTGATATAATACGCATCATAGTTGCTATGCCTAACGGCGTATTTTATCTAAAATCTCCAAGAAGACTCCTTCCTCATTAGGTGGGAGATGAATTGGTTTTTTTGGCTCTTACCTCTTTTGAGCTTAAATATATGATAATATACTAAGAAAAA
>UQCV01000079.1 GCA_900539665.1 uncultured Succinivibrionaceae bacterium
CGCCTTCAAGTAAAGCTCTCATTTTTTCAAGATCTGCTTAATCTATAGCCTTAACTATTGGGGCAAAGCCTTGAGTTTCTTGAGTTTCTTAAGTTTGCTTGGCGGTTTTGCTTCTACGTGGTTTGTTAGCTATCTTCCTTAATCCTTCTAGATCTTGTTTTTTGTAAACATGATACCAAGAAGAGAGTAAAAATGCTGATTTGATACCATTTCTCGAGGCAACATCTAAAAAGCAATCGTTAGAATTTACATATTCCAAAACCATTTTTTCGATGAACTCAGCTTTATACTTAGTATTAGTGCTTGAGTGCTTTAGGACCTTTAGGTTACTTTGATACTTTCGGACCAAAACTCTAGCGTAGTAAAACTCACATTAAATTGCTTGCTTGCAACCGTAGCTCCCTTTTAAATTGTAAGTTTGGCAATCTTAATTCTGTCTTTGTCTGTTAGCTTCAGAGCATACTTCCATTTGGATTACCTAAGGGATCAAAAATCTAGTACACTCTATTAGCTTAATTAAAGAAAGGGTTAGCCTAATTAAAGAGATTTTTAGAAAAACGCGTTAAGATAAAATGGAACGTAAACGCCATGCCATTAAAGCTTAAAATATAGTTCGGCGTAAAGAGCGTTGAACTTTTTAAAAAATTATGAGGCACTTACGGTAAAATATGGGAATGAACTTTTTGGGTGCCACTTTTGTTGCTTGCTTTGGTTGCCACCTTTATGGCCTCCCTGGTTGCCCACCTTTATCACGGCCTTTAAGGTCTCATACTTTTGGTGACAAAGTGTTTTTTTGGGGGTATGTGGTTTATGGACGCCGACGCTTAAAAACTGACCTTATAGATAAACAAGGATATGTAAAACTCAATGGATGTATTTGATAAACTTGATTCGAGACTACAACGTGTAATCTATCATAAATTGGGTTGGCGCGACTTACGCCCCATGCAAAAGGTGGTAATTTCAGCGCTTTTAACGGGAAGCGGGGATTTATTGGTTTCCGCTCCTACGGCGAGCGGTAAAACCGAGGCTGCCTTTTTGCCTCTCATTTCCAAATGCTTGCAAGATCCAAGTGAAGGGCTCAAGATTTTATGCATCTCGCCTTTAAAAGCCTTGATGAATAATCAAGAAGACCGCATAAAAAGATTATGTCCGAGTGACTCAATGCCTGTTACTGTTTGGCATGCTGACGCCTCAGCTAGCGGCAAAGCTCGCCTTAAAAAAAATCCTGAGGGGATTTTAATCATCACCCCTGAATCGTTAGAAGCGGTGTTAGACGCTGCTGCAAGTCATCCAGAGCTTATGTTTGCCGGCACCAAATACGTAGTCATTGATGAAATTCATGCTTTAGCCGGGACCACGCGTGGCACTCATATTTTAAGTTTATTACGACGGATTGAAGCCTTGATTGGACGCAAGTTAGATACGGTTGGCTTATCAGCTACAATGAGTAATCCAAAAGAATGCGCTCAGTGGCTAAGACCTAATGATCCTAAGCGCGTTTTAATTATCACGGATGATGGCGCCGGGACCATTACAGGGACCCGTGGGGAAGAGAGTCGAGTTTTGCAAAGCTTAAGCCCCCCTAAAGATAAACCAAGCTTAAAGGGATGTATCTACGCTTGGGACTTTACTAAAAGCATTGCCGAGGCTAAGGCCGCCAAAGACGCCCAAGCCCAAAATGAGGATAATCCCTCAAAGGATAACGCCAATACGAATACCCACGCAAATTCTGCCACCAATAGGACCGATCCAAATCATGAACCGGTAAACAACCAAGCAGGCGCCTTCCCAAACACCTCACGTTCCACCAGCGTTAAGTGGGCTCAAGAGACGTATTTTCAGAAATACATGGCCAACAATTATATTCCGTGGGAGGAGTCGTCTAACTTAGAGCCAAAGGTTTTTGCGGTAGATGCTTTTTTAGAGTCCACTGATTGGTTCTACCAGGCCGTGCACGTTGAGTACGTCGCCCAGATGTTACGCGCCGCCGCCCGTAAAAAGGTCTTAGCTTTTGTGAACTCGCGTGATTATTTGGAAGGCATCTTTAGTCTATTAGCAGCCTTAAAACAAGCGGGTTATGATTTTCAGGGGGTGTCGGTCTTAAAACACCATGGTCTAATGGACGCACAAGAGCGTCTACGGACTGAGAAGTTATTATCCCAAGCGCATACTGGGGTTTTAGTGCTCTGTACTTCCACTTTGGAACTTGGGATCGATGTCGGCGACGTTGATGAAATTTTCTTCCTCAATGCGCCGTTTTCAGTAAGCTCGTTTTTACAACGCCTAGGCCGTAGTGGGAGACGAGCCGGTCAAGTACCGACCTTTAGATTTTTTCTGGGGTTACGAAACTTTTCTTTAGGCAAAACTAGAGGGGAGAATAATGGTTTAAATGCGTTATTGTACCCTGAACTTGCACGCGCTATTGCTTTAGTACGCTTGGCTTTACAAAAGAAAATTGAACCTTTAACGGGCTTGTTCCCTGACGCCTCGACTTTTGTGCAACAAATCTTATCCTATATTGCGGCTGAGCGTATGACCACCTTGCCGGCTATCTATAAGGCGATTGGGCGTGAAGGCTTTGCTAATTATTTTTCTAAAAATGATTTCATTGCGGTTATGACTAAGCTATGCCAAGACCAAAATCCATTGGTAGAGCAAGACCCAAATGGTATGATTCACCTCAGTAAAAAAGGGGAGTACTTTTGTGAAGACCGGGAATTTTTCTGTAGCTTTGCGGCGGAACGAACGATTGAATTATTAGAGAACAACCGCCTAGTCGCCAGAATTCCGCTCTCTGTGGCGCCAGATTTAATACCGGGCTTGGTTTTAAAGGTCGGGGATAAATTATGGGAAGTGCTCGAATTTATTGATGGAGAAAAAGCTCTAGTTAAAAGTTGCTTTGTGGCAGAAGAAGCGCTTGAAGTTTCGTTAGGAGGAACGGGTGGCGTGGCTGCCTCAGGTGATTTAGGCTGGGAACTTGGTTTAGTGTTAGCTGATAATAAGGCGGAGCCTTTTATGACGGCGCCAGCTGTTACGCTTTTAAACGAAGCGTCAACTTATGCTTGGCGTGCCGAGCAAAGTGGAGTGGTGTTTTTTGTGTGGGGTAGTAGCCGCGTTTTAACCACTATCTTTATCTTACTTAAGCACTTAATGCCCGAACATACTTTTGCACGGACCAATTTGTTTATTAGAAGTAGGTCGCTTGAAAAGGATTATTACCGCGGTGAGCTTTTACCAGGCGCAACGCCGCGGGACTATATGTTCCAAGCCTTGCTTGCGGAGCCAATCACCGAAGAGCTATTACTAAAGGCTGTCGCTAAGATGCCTGTTTCGGCTCGCAGAATGCATAAGTTTGATGAATTGGTCCCACAGTATTTGCTGGACCAAGAATATGTACGTCGTTGTTTAGATTTAGAGGGAACGATTTCGTATTTAAAGCTGGCAACAGCCAATGTCCAGAACAATGCTTAACGCCGCAAAAGAAGGTTTTAAATGCTACAAAAATAAGGTGTTAAAGACCCAAAAATTAAGTTTTAAAGGCCCCAAAGCAAGGTTTTAGAATAAAACTAGCCATTACAAAACTGTAATGGCTAGCGGTTTTAGCTTTGTTGTACAGCTCTGCTTTTTGTTTTAATTGTTAGTTTTAAAGTTTTAACTATCGCTTACTTAGAAATAGAGGATCGCACTTGTTTTTTTTACTTATCCTGTATTTAGTCTGTGTTCGATATTTTATGCTTACTAAAAGCTTTATGGTAGTGATTTTAGGGGGCTAAAATCATTTGCAAGCAGCATGTTGATGGTTGTAACGTTTACGGTGTAACGCTATGTGTTTACATGATTAAATTCAAGGCCTAATAAAGTATATTTGGCTATGGTACGTTGGTAAAAAGGTCTAGCTTTACCACAAAGAACCGTGGCAAACCCAATAGAAATTAATATACAAGAATCAAATAAGAATCAAATAAGAATCAAATAAGAAGCAAATAAGAAGCAAATAAGAAGCAAATAAGAAGCAAATAAGAAGCAAATAAGAAGCAAATAGGAGAGTGGGGCTACAAAGATATAGTTTGGGGTATTTTTTGTTCTGAGGCGCGAGGTCAAACTGCCCGCTGTCCCCAAAAGCTCTACTGCGGACCTAATGTTTGCCTCTCCAAAAATAAAAAAGGCACCTCGCTTGAGGTGCCTTACCCTAAATATTAAAGTCTAATTACTTTGTAGGTTCAAAAGTGAACTCTAAAGTCTTATCGTTAACCTTAACTAAACCTAAACCTGTAGCTTTAATGGTAATGTTTCCGATTGTTGGACAACCTTCATCACCTTGTAAGCAAAGTGAAGTCCCGTTTGAGGAATTGTAGAGCTCACCATCCCATGATGCTTCGCCGGTAATCTTGAATTCATAGCCTTCTTCAAGAGTTGTTTCCAAGGTCCAATAGCCATTTTTATAGGTCATTGGTTTGAATTTCCAGCCAGAAGAATCGCCTACATAGTAAAGCTGAGCATGAGTCTTGTTAGCAGCATCTTCGTTAACAACAGCCCAAATTGATACAGCCTGAGGAGCTGCAGTGGTGTTGTTTTCGACCTTACCAACAGTTACGCCGTCAGCAACCTTTACCATGCCTTCTGGAACAGCAATAGTCTGTGCGGATGGAGTACTGTTCATAACAACCTTGATCTTTTCCCAGGAATCGCCTACGCTCTCACCATCGATGTTTACGATTACAACTTCATCAGAACTTGCGTCGTCAAGAGTTACGTTATCAAAGATCTTGTCAGCAGTAGTCATATGGAAAGCAGGGTGTGCTTTTCTCATTTGGATGTAAGCGGCATAAGAGTCGTTTACAGACTTCCAATCACCAGCCTTTAAGTCCCACTTAAAGTCGTTAGCACCGGTAATGGTGTTGTAGGAATTATGTATATCCTTACCGGCTGCAATCTTGGTGCGGCCAAATTCTTCACCACCATGGATGAATGAAATACCTTGGCTAATCATGATAATGCTATTTGCATAAACTTGAAGAGCCTTTGCTTCAGCAGAACCAGAGGTAACACCTGCAGCTTCAATCTTATCTCTAAGAGCTAAGTTGTCGTGAGCGGTAACATAAGATACAGTCTGTTCAGGGTCAGCAAAACCTTGAGCACTCCAAACATCGATACCAGTAGCATCAGCATGTCTTACACCTGCTTTTACGCCCATGAATACACAGTCTTTATTGGTTTCGAGCGGTTTATCGTTTTCGTCGGTACCGTTGCCATCCCAGCCGTCATTAGTCTTATTAAAGATAAAGCCTAAGGCTTTTCCGTCATCGCTTGAGCCTTTCAGACAGTTTCTAATTCTGTTATTAAAGGCCCCAACGTGAGCATCTTTTGAAGTCTTATACATTCTACCAGTACGAACTGGTTCTTTAATAAGTTCTTCAGCAACATCGTTGTCACTAGCCCATGGTTCGCCGTAGATAACCAAGTTTGCGTCAGGATGTTGCTTATTTAAGTATTCGCCCCAATCAGAGTAGTCTTTAGTTGCAAATGCGCCAACCAAGTCTAATCTAAAGCCGTCAACATGGAATTCAGAAACCCAATAATCCATAGAGTCACGAATCATGGTCCAAACCATGTTTTGATCAGCATTCACGGTGTTGCCACAACCGGTTGTGTCTTTACTTAAGTAGTAGTTCTGAGTAATGCCACCAAGTACAGTCTTATCCATAGTATGGTTGTATACTACGTCCATGATTACACGAATACCTTGTTTGTGGAATTCGTTAATCATTTCTTTTACTTCTTTAATCTTTTGTGCGTATTTATCCGTGCCAAATACAGAAGTGTATCTGTCTTCTGGTACGTTGTAGTTCCATGGGTCATAACCCCAGTTGTAGCAAGAGCTGTCTTGAGAATCAACGTTAGAGCAGGTTGCATAATCGAAGATAGGTTGGAGCTGAACGTGAGTTACCCCAAGTTCCTTCAAGTGGTCAATACCGGTCTTAACGCCGGTATCGGCATAGGTAGTACCAGGTTGAACCATACCAAGGTAACGACCTTTCTTATCATCGTCTACGCCAGAAGTAGGGTCGATGGTAAAGTCACGTACGTGAACTTCGTAAGCAATGGTGTCTTCTCTGTTCTTTAACTTAGGTCTGTCAGCCCAACCACCATCAGGTTCGGTAGTTTTCATATCCATAACGATATTAGCAGTATTGCTACCTTTGGCAGTCATCTTGCCGTAAGGGTCACGAGCGTCAACGCCACCGATAGTGAATTGATAGGTCTTACCAGCTAAATCACCATCAACAGTAGCTTCGTATACGTTAGTGTAACAATCTAAGTTTGATTTATTTAATGTGTGTGTTACGCCATCAACAGTAACCTTAACATCACTTGTATCTGGTGACCAAATACGGAAGGTGGTGCTTTCCTTAGTGTAGGTTGCACCAAGAGTCTGTTCTTGTTTGTTTAAACGGCATTCCTCATTCTTAAGGCTGAAAGTCTTTTTAATGGTATACACATTGACTATATCGGCAACGGTAGCGTCAGTAGCAACAGCAACACTTGCTTCGCTGTTTTGAGCTGGAGTATAAGCTACACTAAGTTTAATTTCCTTAGTGGCACCATCTTCAACCTTTACATCTTTACCGATAGTGATCTTTTCACCATTCTTAAATGATACTGCGCTATCTACATTATCGCCAAACCAGTATTTACCAGTTGCGTTTTCATCAAGACCAAGCCCTCTAAGAGTAAGAGTTAAGGTGGTATATGCAGAATCAGGTACGCCCGCAACTTCATCGATCTTAATTACGTCATTATCAGAAACAACGTCATCACCACTATAAACTATTACGTCATTTGGGATTTCTTGCTTAGCGCCATCAACAGTAACACCACACTCAGTAGCTGATACAAAAGAGCTTGTTCCGACATCTCCACTTGAAATTTTGAGGCAAGGTTTTTCTGGAGTAAATACGTTGCCATCACCAGTTTGTGCGGTGCCATCGTTTACGATAACGCTGTAGCCATTCATGGAAGTTGCAGGCTTGTAATAGTGGATGGTATCGGTACAAGATAATACGTTTTGGGTAAACTCTTCACCTGGCCATTCAGCATCATCGATGAGATTACCCTTGTCGGTCCAAGCCCAAAGATTGTAAGTGCTGAAATTGTTATCATCAACAATCAAAGTCCCTGCTTTAACATCACAACCTTCTTTGATTTCAACTTCTTTAACTGTTTGGATCTTGGCAGTGTCAACTTCACCAGTTGATTGATACCAATTATCAGCAGGGGTACTTGAGCCACCATTACCACCACCTGAACCACCGCAGGCGGTAACCATTAAAGCAGAAAGAATACTCACTGCTAAAGTGTTTTTCTTTAAGTTCATTAATCTTCCTTAAATATTTTACTGCGAAAACGCTCTAACTGAACGCTTATTACCGTTATAATTTACTTGTTAAAAGTGCAATTTCAGCACAATTAACTAGAGCATTATATCTTTTAGCTCATAGGATTATTATAGAAAAACACTTTGAAGGCGTATAAGTGTGAACTAGGTAACCGTCTTTAAACATTGATGCTATAGTTTTTTACAATGTAACCCAATAAATCTTTTTTCACGCATTCTTAGCAAGTTAGAGCTCTTTTAAACTGTTAACGGGAATATTTTTAGCACGCTATTGTTTTGTTTCATATGTCGCAAGAAGTTTGCCTGAAAAGAAATTTTAAGAGTTAAATGTGCCTAAAATGGCCTAGTCTTGTTTATTTCCTTTTATCTAGGTGGGCCGATAAAAGAAACATTACAAAGTTATATAGTTATAAAGAAAATTTATAATAATGAGTTATAAGCTTTGCTTAAGGTGTTTAAAAATTAACCAAATAGGTTTTATTTACGTGTAAGTAATGGGTAATGAACATAGGTGGTAAGCAATGGGTAGTAAAGCAGTGAGTAGTAAGCAATAGTTAAATAAAGGCCAATAAATTTCTCTAGTTTGTTTCGGGTAATTAAAAGTAGCTTGTACGCTTTAGAAGAACTACTCTAAGGTCAGCCTTTCTCAAAACTTGTCCCAAATATAGCCACCTTACCTTAAACGTACGTAAACGTCATTTTTACCAGCCAATTTCGCCATTTTTCCATAATTTGGTCCCCAAATAATTATGACAGATGGTGGAGTTCATTTTAAAATTATGTGACTTGGATCTGTTTTTAAGGAGTCCGCTAATTATGCGTGATCGTTATCTTATTACGTCGCCCCCTTGGAAGGGGATTTGCACCTTTGCCTTACCGGTGTATTTAGGTTTACTGTTACAGTGTCTCTACATGACTGCTGACAGCCTGTTTTTAGGTAATTATGAAGGTGAAGCAGCGCTTTCAGCGGTAGGCGCCACTAATGTGCTTAATTTTTTCTTTCTAGCAGTGGCTAACGGTCTTTCAGCTGGCGCTTGCGTCAAAATTGCTCGTTTGTTTGGAGAAAAACAAACAGCAGAGATGAGACATTACGCCTCAACGTCAATTCTCTTATTGCTAGGCTTGGGCGTGGTGGCTGGAATTTTAGGATATTTTGGTTGTGTTCCGTTTTTTAAATACGTGACTGATTTACCTAAGATTTTGCAAAGTGATGCGGTGCTCTTCTTTCGTATTCTATGTTTAGGCATGGTGTTTTCCTTCGCTTATAACATTTTTGCTGGCGTCTTGCGTGGGATTGGTGATAGCCGAGCTTCTTTGTACTTTTTGTTAGCGTCATCCTTACTAAATGTCGGGCTTGATTGGTTGTTTATTGCCGTCTTTAAGTATGGTGTTACGGGTGCTGCAGTTGCTACCATTATTTCGCAATTGTTTTCATGTGTGTTGGCTTGGCTCTATATGACTAAGCGGTACCCTGAATTTAAATGGCGGCTAAAAGAATTTACTTTTAGTAAAGCTAGAGCACGCGATGTCATTAACATAGGGGTGCCTATGGCGCTACAACAAATGGTGGTGACCACGAGTTTTACGTGTATTCAAAGAGCGGCTAATTCCTTTGGTCCGGCGATGACGGCGTCATTTGTGGTGGCGCAAAAGATTGAAATGCTCTTTACCATGCCCGCTTTGTCGCTTCAGATTAGTCAGGCGAGTTTTGTGGGACAAAATATCGGCGCTAGACGCCCAGATAGAGTTATTAAAGGAGCGTGGCAGACTATATTAATTGCCATCGCGGTGACCACATTTTTTTCCCTGACCGTTAGAGCATATTGTAGTGAAATAATTGGCATCTTTGGATTAAGTCCGCAAGCGGTGGCTTATTGCACTTCACAAATTGAAACCACTTCTTTAGGGATGATTATTTTGACTTCGTATTTTCCGATCCTAGGGCTGTTACAAGGCTTAGGCTTAGCCTGGAAAACCACGATTATCGCTGTATCGGTGCTAAGTGTCCGCGTGGGTTCCATTTATCTACTAAAAGATGAAAGCTTAATGGGGGCTGCCATTATTTGGTTTAATGGACCATTTGGTTGGATCTTAGGCTTTATGTTGTCATGGTTCTTTGCGCTTAAAGCGCTGAAAAAACTTCGCGCCCTAATGGGCAATTAATACGAAATTTGGAGTTCTTACACTCGGCTCTAGCCATGTAACGAATGAGGAAATTTTAAACCAAACCAAAAAATTAACCGTTAAGTGCTCTTTGTAAAGGAAGGTTAGCTTGCCAAATCAAGCATTTAAATCAAAGACTTTTAAAGATAATATGTAAGCGGGTTTTAAAATAAGGTTTTAGATGGTACTTCGTGCATATGTGTTCGTAATCTCCTACTGTATACGGCATATGGCGAATACGCGCATGGTAATGCTGCGCAATACGAGTTTTATCCACCTGCTAGAGTCAAAGGCTTGGGGCCAAAAGTAAACCATGGGGTTACAAAAAAACAGCCTAGCACCGTAAAAGTCAAAAAAACTGGGTGATTAAACTTAACCACCCAGCTTGTTTTCTCTCTAAATTGCGTTCTTACTCTTAGAACGATCCTTTTCCATTAGCCTAAGAGGCTTAAAGCCAGCTGTGGACGTTGGTTAGCCTGACTTAAGATGCTCTGTGAAGCCTGCTGGATGATGCTCTGCTGAGTCATGTTCGCAGTTTCGGTTGCAAAGTCAGTATCACGGATACGGCTACGCGCGTCGCTTACGTTTTCAGAAACGTTAGACTGGTTTCTAATGGTTGATTCCAGACGGTTTTGGACTGCCCCGAGTTCCGCACGCTTAGAGTCGACAGATTGAATGAAATTGTCGATGTTAGCGATTACGTTTTGGGCGCCGGCTGAAGTTGAAATATCAAACGCAATAGAATCGCCGTTTTTCACAAAACCAGTGATTCTGGCAGCTTGAGCTGTGGTGTTATCAAGAATGTCATCTGCTTTAATTGCTGCGCTAGTACCGTTGGCAGCGGTTATTTTTAAGCTACCAGCTTCGGCTAAAGCGGCGGTAAAGCCGTTCATATCAAAACCATATTGGTTGGCACCCTGGCTGATTTCAACCCCGATGGTTTGGTTGGCGTCGGCGCCTACTTGGAAGTTGACGGTGCTAGTCTCGCCGGTTGCAGTGCCTTTGGTTAAATCATTTTTGGCTGAATTAGTCCCTACGAGTAACTTTTTGCCCGCAAAGGTAGTGTCGTTTGCAATACGGTCGATTTCAGAGCAAAGGCTAGTAACTTCTTCTTGCAAAGCAGTACGGTCCTTGTCTGAGTTAGTGCCGTTAGCACTTTGTAAAGCCAAAGTACGTACACGCTGGAACATGGTAGTCATTTCGTCCATTGCGCCTTCAGCGGTCTGAGCGTAAGAGATACCATCTTGTGCGTTACGGTTACCCTGTTCAAGACCGTTAATCTGAGAAGTTAAACGGTTAGAAATCTGAAGACCGGCAGCGTCATCTTTAGCACTATTGATACGAAGACCAGAAGCTAAACGCTTGTAGGTGGTATCAAGAGAGTTGGTGGAGTTGTTAAGCATGCGCTTCGCATTAAGCTAAGATACATTTGTATTTACATATAAAGCCATAACTTGTTCCTCTCAATGATAGATAGTTTAGTTGTAATTGCCTTATGTCTTGTTATCGGTAAAAACAGAAGGAAACTTTAGGGAGAATGTAAAAAAAATGTACTTTTGTGATAATGATCTTGTTTAACCTGTTGAAGTTGCAAATTTTTTTCCTGAAGTAGCCCTTGATTAGTTGGTAGTGGTTAAAGGTTAGAGAGTAAAGGATAATGTTGATGGCAGTTTGGGCATTAACTCTTTAGGAGTGCAAGGTTGCAGATTTCAGGCTTTGGAGTTACAAGTGTAAATCTGTTTGAATCAGGACTTTTATTACC
>UQCV01000080.1 GCA_900539665.1 uncultured Succinivibrionaceae bacterium
GAGAAGATGGAAACCTCTCTAAATCTAGTAATGCCGGTTACAAGTAGAAATCTTAATTTACCTGATACATCGCTTGATTTAATGGTGGCATAGAAGTATCTGATTTCATTACGAATAATCTCAAACATTTCATTGTTATCAATTAAAGTGTTTAAAGGGGCATCGTATTCGTCTATTAGCAAAACATAAGTTTGTTTTAGTTGTATGGTAAAAGCTGAGATAATATCCCCGATCTTTAAACCAACACAATCTAATTTTTCAATGCCAAGTTTTTGGCATTGTTCATTGATAAGAACAAGAAAATCCTTTCTAAAAACTTCTAATGAAGAGACGTCTAATCTAGAAAAGTCCAAGCGTAAAACCGGGTATTTAGGCTCGGTCCAACGTGGAGTCCCGTCTTCATTATTGCCGGCAATATAGGTGCCTTTGAAGTAAGGTTCGGTTCCGTAGGTGAACAAGGTTTCAATAGTATCTAAGGTTAAAGATTTACCGAATCGTCTTGGCCGGGAGAAAAAAGAATATTTACAATTTTTTAAAGTAAATAATATCTCTTTGGTTTTATCGACATAGATACAATCATCATGTAATGTTTGGATAAAGTTAGAAATTCCAATAGGTATGTTTTTCATAGGTTCACCTTGGCCAAGAATATCGCTACCAAATATTATAAGCGAAATATGCTTTTAGTCATAGAAGCAACTTCATAGTAATAGCTTTTAATCACGCTCATTCTTAAGGCATAATACTTGGTTACATCCGTAGTCCATAAACTAACCTTTAGGAGGATAAACATTCTTCTTAGCGGTATTTTGGGGATTTTCCTCTCTAATGCTTAGTTGGCCGGAGAGTAATTCAACTTCAGTTTACTCAGCTTGGCTACAGGATTTAGCAGTAAGGCCGTTCGTAAGGCACAAGATTACATAAACAAAATCACGATGGGAGTGCGTAGATTGCCTAAGGTTAAGAGAATGGTTACCAAATAGTTAACTAAAAACTGGCTAAATACTGGCATCTAGTATTAGAAGTAAAAGCTGGATATCTAAAACATTCTCAAAGCCATGACTAAAGAGGTCTGTCCTTCAAAAATCAATACACGTTTTAAAGGAACTGGTCTTTCGAAAAGAAAGACCTATATGTGTCGCTAAATTGGCTCTTTTACACACATATGCACGAAGAGCCATATATAGAGACAAAATAAAAAAAGGCTCTCCTTCTACCACTTAAAAGTAGTGAATTTTGAGCCTTATAGTATGGATGAATAAATATTGGTTTTAATTAAAAGCCTGCTGCTAAACCATCACCACGGACATCGGTACCGCCCTCGAGTACTCCAGTTTCTTGATTTACTAAAATAGCTCCGGTGTGACCCATAGTATCGGTAAAGTCGGCCACAACTTTTACTGGATGACCGCGCTTTTTAAGTTCAGCCACAACTTCGCTTGGAATACGGCCTTCAAGTTTTAAGTCGTTGCTTGAAGCGCCCCAAGTACGACCATAGAGCCATCTTGGAGCGGTGATAGCTTCTTGTGGAGTCATCCCAAAATCTACGATTCTAGTTACGAGAGCTGCTTGAGTTTGTGGTTGACCTTCACCACCCATAGTGCCATAGACGAGGTATGGCTTGCCATTTTTAAGCAGCATGGCAGGGTTTAAAGTATGGAATGTTCTCTTATGTGGTTCAAGGTGGTTAACATGGTTTGGATCCAAGGAGAAGAAGCTTCCGCGGTTTTGTAACAACACCCCAGTGTTGCCGGCAACGATCCCAGAACCAAAATCATGGTAAATACTTTGGATTAAAGATACAGCATTGCCTTCCTTGTCGACAGCGCCGATCCAAACGGTGTCACCTTTAGGATCAAGAGGCTTCTTTTTAGAAGCAGCCTTAGTCATACTGATACGTGCCGCCTGTTCTAAAGCATGCTGCTTAGAAAGAAGGTAGTCGAGCGGAATCTTGACAAATTCAGGATCTGAAAGGTAACGGTCACGATCGATGAATGATTCTTTAATGGCTTCGATAATTAGGTGATAGTAGTCTGCTGTGCCTTCGCCTAACTTTTTAACATCATACTGATTTAGGATGTTAAGAATTTCAAGTGATGCCATACCTTGGGTGTTAGGCGGGAAGTTGTACGCTACGGTATCACGATAATTTACATGAATAGGCTCTACCCAATCTGCATGGTGTTCGGCAAAGTCCTTAGCGGTAAGTAGACCACCGTGAGCTTGTAAATCGGCGGTAATCGCTTTGGCAATAGACCCCTTATAGAATTCATCAACACCTTTTTCGGCGATGAGACGTAAGGTCTTAGCGACGGCAGGTTGCTTTAAGATTTCGCCGGTCTTGTAGATAGAACCATCAGGCTTTAAGAAAGTCTGTTTAAAGCCATCAAAACGCTGTAGATTACGAAATTCTTGATCATTAGGATCAACGTTGATTTGGGACCAAAATTCAAGTGAAGTATTTACCGGAAAACCTTCTTGGGCGTAGAAAATAGCACTAGCTAAGTCATCACTCCAAGTTACTTTAGTTTGCATGTTCTTTTGACTGTACTTATAAGCTTCGCTCCAACCTGAAGGTACGCCTGGTACAGTATTAGCAGCTAGATAACCGCGTGATGGAATCTTGCTTAAACCTTTGCTCTTATAAAATTCGATAGTAGCCTTTTCACCAGCACGACCACTTGCATTTAAAGCCTTAAGTTCACCGGTTTTAGCATTATAGATAAGCCAAAAGTTATCACCACCCATGGTGCACATTTGCGGATAAACCACAGTCATTACGGAAGCGGTAGCAATTACAGCGTCTACAGCTGAACCGCCTTTACGTAGAATTTCCACCCCGGCTTGAGTGGCTAAGTAGTTAGGTGAAGTTACCATGCCATTTACAGCTAATGGATTAGTAGCTTGGGAGATAGTTTGAGTGTATTTCACGTTGGACTCGGCCTGCACGGCGGCAGACAATATAGCGCAGCCTAAAGCTTCGGTTAAAAAGGTAATGCCTTTAGTCATAAAATAATCCTGTAACTGAAATTTTAGAACTAGGTCACTCGCAAGTTTTTACTTGATAAAGCTTGTGTGATGGCCAAATCGCATAATATGGTTGCACAGAGCGTGCCAAGTGTTTGGTGTTAGGTTTTAGGGATAAAATGGCCTAAATTGTACAAAAATACATCATTCTTGGCGTTAGATACTACAAATTGCACCAAAGATAAAATATGATTCAAAGGTTTGGTTCAAATGCACTTAAAAAGTGCAACTAAAATTATACGCTAAATCAAAGAGTTACACCGCCAATTTTTTTAACTGTCATTTTCTATACAGAGCTCGCAAGGGGCTAATTTGTAAGATTTTATAATTAAGATCGCAGGCATATGGGCGCAGGTGGTGAGACTTGGTGATAGCGATGTTTTTATCAAAAATTGGTTTAGTGATAGTTTTAGGGCTAGGAGAAATAATAGAAGGGCCTGTAACTATGCCCCTAGAAGAATTTAACACGGATAAGTCATGGAGCTTTTTAAATGCCCTCGAGCCACTCGAGGTACTTTTTAGGGAAGGAGGTGAAGAAACCTCGGCTCAGGCATTAGAAGTGACTAGCTTAGGTGATTTTGAGCTAAACGATAAATTAAGCGTAAATGAAAAACCTAAACTCAAGCGAATGACTTCATTTATAAAACCAAGATTTATAAAAACAAGCGAACTCAAGGTAAATGAATCAAATGTAAGCGAACCAAATGAGCAAAACAAACAAAATAGTGGGCGGATTTTTACATATGTCGCTCCTCGGAGCCTAGTGAGCAAAGAAGAGACCCAAGCGCCAAAAACTAATGAGGGCCAAGCCTACTCTAGGGTTCACCAAAACCAAGTGAACCTCGCGTCTTCCCTAAACCCCAAAGAACAAAAACCTCAAGAAACTAAAGACTATCGTAACCCCCAAGAGTCCCATATAACCCAAGAAACAAAAGGAGATTTTACGCTCTCGTCTCTTGTAGCTATTAAAACCGTGAGGTTACTAAAGTCGAACCAATCAGCCTTAACAGGTGAAGGTATATCTCAGGGCTACGTGTTTATCGATTCTCACTTACCTCAAGAGTTTTACGAAGATTTAAGAGCACTCTTTGCTAAAAAGCAGGGAATTTGGGTGGTTCTTCCTGATTGGCCCACGCGGGAGGTTTTAAAAATTTTATGTGGGCCTAATGCTTTTATTGAGTCTCGCATAAAGGCCAAAGCTACGAACGAGAACGTGGCTCAGGAGGTAAGGAAGCCTAAGACTTTATCTTGCCCCCTTCGAGTGGCTCCAGATTTATTTAGACGCTACGGCATAATCACAGTTCCAAACACAATTCCTAATGGGCTGAGAGTTCGCAATCGCCAAGGTCTTAAGTGGCAACCAAATCATGAAGTTCGCTTGGGCCTTAAAGCGCGTTTAAAACAAGCTGCCCGCAAACTTGAACCAAGGCTTAAAGCCCGAGCACTTGAACTAACTAAAAAATTAAATGATGACCGACGTAATAATGAAGCAAAACTACGTTTTAAATCTAAAGCGCATTTAGCCCCTAACCGCTTCAAAAACCGCTAATAAAAGAAGAAGGTGAAGATGGAAAGAGGCCTTGATAGAAAGAGACAGAAAATAAAAAGAGGCGTAGATGAGTAGATGACAAGAGTGATTAAAAAACTATCAATTAAGCCTAAAACAATAAAGAAGGCCCAGCCAATAAAGCAAAATTCATTTGAAATTAAGGACTTTTAATGAACTCTAGTAAATGGATAGATGAGCGTAGTCACAATGATATTAACCAAGGTGGGCATAATATGGTGGGCGCCCGAAAGAGTTGTTGTAGTAAAAAGCTTGGCCTAAATGTATGTTTAATGCTCTGTGGAGGTTTACTTCTTTTAGGTGGGGGTAAAACTGCTTGGGGGGATGATTATGTATGTTCGCACCCTGATATTTGGACGTCTCTTATGGACCGCATCCCCATAAATGAGATTTTACCGATTACGATTGGTGGATCTACTCTTGGCCAAGGAGGCAAACTTCCAAGTGATGCTGTAAATACCGCCGTTTGTGCCTGTGAAAACGCCTTAGGCATTCAAGAGCCTGGCGTAAGTGTAGGTTATTGGGAACCGGCTTATTTAATTGAATTAGTGCGCAATTTTGGGTGCTCACCTGTGCTCGGCACCAAACTTAATATTTCAGTAGGAGATGCCCAAAGTCTAGGTGGCAGTGGTGCTGGTGATTTTGGGAGCGCCGATTTATTCTTTTACCAAGCGCATGTTTTTAGCTTTCCGCTTCTTAGGATGTTAAATCTAATGAATGATTTATCTTGCGGAGAGGATGATTATTTCGATTTAGATTTACTTTACATGTCTGAATTGGATCCTACGTGGAGTAATGAGCTCTTAAGCTTAAAAACTACCCCGGAACTCCAAAGTTTAGTCCGGGCTTCCATGGTTGAATCTTGTGCGATGGACGCCTCGGTGGCGCTAGAGGGGGATATTAGTGACGAATTAACCTATTGCGCCGGGAGTTGGGGATTTTTGTACCCCTTAGCCGGATATGGGGCAACATCTGGGGTGGCGCAAGACACTTCGCTTTTAGCGGCAAGGGGGCTGACTCTTTTACATAGACGAGGTTTAATGCGCCATACCTCTGGTTCTAAAGCTATGTGTGGTAGTGTCTATGAGAAATTTCCTTTAAAGAGCGGATATCGGTTTAGTCTGTTATATCCGTTAGCTGAACATACCTCTAACCATGCTTTTGGGGCTCCGGTGGAATATTGGCAGGGCGATCGCCGGATTCCTCCGGGGTTTTCAGATGTGATTTATGTGGTTTGGCGCTACAAAAATTGTTGTCTTAGATTAGATTAGTTAGAGTGGTGACTAGCTTAAGCCCAAGCATTAACTAAATTGAATTAACTAAATGTCCGTATATGGTGGTATTTAGACTTAAGCTTAGTGGGTCCTAGGTAAAGCTTGAGAGCGTCTTTTGGGTAAAACCTAGTGTAACACTCGGAAAATAAATTGTTTTTCCTGAAAACTTGAGTCTAAAAGCGATACAGGTAACAATTTTTACGGCAAATAAAAGTGCAGAAAAAGGCTAATGCTAGCATTAACTTAAAAATTGAGGCTAAGCTTTTGGCTCTTAAGTGGTCTTTACTAGGCCTTAATACTTCTTCATACGGTTTAGTAAATTAAGTTTAAATGTGTTTTGGGCGATGAAACGGGAGTTTTTATGGCGACACAAATCAAAGCAACTGACAAAATTATTTTAAACAATGGTTATGCCATGCCAGTTATTGGTTACGGTACGTGGCGGACTCCTGATGATGCGACCGCGGTGCAGGCAGTTAAAGATGCAGTTTCTAGTGGCTATCGTTTAATAGATTGTGCGGCTTACTACCACAATGAACCTAGCATTGGAGCTGGGTTAGAGGCCCTTTCGGTCGCACGCGATGAGCTTTTTGTTACGAGTAAAGTTTGGAATACCGAACGAGGCTATGCCAAAACTAAAGCTGCGTTCTACCAAACCTTAAAGGATTTAAAGCTTGATTACTTAGATTTATATCTAATTCACTGGCCAGCTTCAGCTCATCAATTTTCCAATTGGGAGGAAATTAATCTAAGTACTTGGCAAGCAATGACTGAGCTTTACGAAGCAGGTCTCATAAAAGCAATAGGGGTGTCTAATTTTAAACCACACCATTTAAAAGCTTTGCTTGAAACTAAAGTCCCACCAATGGTCAATCAAATCGAAATTCACCCTGGATTAAACCAAACTGAAACGGTTGCTTTTTGTCAAGAGCATGGCATTGTAGTGGAAGCATGGCGACCTCTTGGGGCCGGTAAGTTTTTAACGCACGAAACTTTAACAACCATTGCCACCAAATATCATAAATCTACCGCGCAAGTATGCTTAAGATGGATCTTGCAGCAAGGTTTAGTTCCAATTCCTAAATCGGTAACTCCAAGCCGTATTTTAGAAAATATCCAAGTTTTTGACTTTGAACTTAGCGCTCAAGATATGACGACTATTAGTGCTATGACTTATTGTGGTGGTTCAGGTCAAGATCCTGATGAAATAGACTTTTAAATCTAAGGCTTTAGGGCACAGCCTGACAATTACTCTACTTGATTTGCCAGCAATTTAAGTAGAGTAATTCACGTTTATATTTACGTTTACATTGTAAACTAACGGTAAATAGACCCAAAGTAGGAGATTTTTATGGTTCAGCATTACAATAGCTTAAATTCACGTGTGCCATTATGTAATGGTACTTCAATTCCATGTGTGGGATTTGGTACTTGGCAAACTCCAGATGGCGAAACGGCTGTTTTGGCGGTTAAAACCGCAATTGAAGCAGGTTTTAGACATATTGATACGGCGGCGATATATGGTAATGAAGTGAGCGTTGGTCAAGGCATTAAAGCTAGTGGTGTGGCGCGCGATGAACTCTTTGTGACAAGTAAAGTTTGGAATTCAGAACGCGGTTACGCTAAAACCATGGCTGCTTTTAAGAAGACCTGTCGTGATTTAGGAACGGACTATTTAGATCTTTATCTAATTCATTGGCCGGCTGTGGCTAAACAGTTTAGTAATTGGGAAGCATTAAATTTGGAAACTTGGCAGGCCATGACGGAGCTTTACGAAGCTGGCCTCATCAAAGCGATTGGCGTGTCAAATTTTAAGCCAAGTCACCTAAAAGCATTGCAAGCGACTAAAGTTCCCCCGATGGTTAATCAAATTGAACTTCATCCTGGTTTAAATCAAGAGGATACCGTTTCTTATTGTAAGGAACATGGTATTTTGGTGGAGGCTTGGAGTCCTTTAGGTACCGGTAAGCTACTTGCTAATGAAACTTTGGCGGCGGCAGCTCGCTACCACAAGTCAGTAGCTCAAATCTGCATTCGTTGGGCTTTACAAAAAGGAGTGGTGCCATTACCTAAATCAGTAACTCCAGCGCGAATTTGGGATAACACTAAGGTGTTTGATTTTGAGCTTAGCGCGCAAGATATGGCTTTAATAAGTGCGATGCCGTATAGTGGTGGTTCGGGCTTAGATCCTGATCTCGTAGATTTTTAAGGGGCAAGGTAGCAAATAAAACTAACGCTAATTTAGGCCCTGGCCCATCTAATATATGCCATGGGGTAAGCCAATACATGCTCCGGGGGCATCTAGTATATGCCTCGGAGCATTCTAATATATGCCTGTGGCAATCTGATACCTGAGTTCTTTGGGGCCTGTTCTTTGTTTTGATCTCTTGGTGAGCTTTTCTTTGGCCGAATTTTCGCAGATCTTGGTGGCGTGTTGTCCCGAAGTTTTGCTTGCTAGGCCCTTTTTGGGGGAAGTTTGGCGTTTTATCAAGGCTTGCTTGGTTAACTTTTTTGTTTTGGTGCTCACTTCTTTTGGGTCTAGGTGTATGAATTATCGAACTCGAAATTATTATAAGTATTGTCAAACTGTTCTTTATCTAGGGACAGGAAATACACGCCTTCAACAATTCCGATGAGCGTGGCAAAGCCATTCCAGCTAAAAATGAGTAAATAGACGATGCCTAGTGTAACGTCAAAGGCGCGACCTAGGTAAAAACGTTGAAATCCAAAAGTCCCCAAAAAATCCCTAAAGCGCCAGCAATATATTTGTTGCGTCTATAAGTTTGATAAGTGCTACTTTTACTCGGAAAGAGCCTGTTAAATTCATTGCGCTCGTTAGATGTCAAATTATGGCCACATATGGGACAAAAAGTAAAATGTCCTTTGATTTTATTATGGCAGTTAGGGCATTGCAATTGCATAGATGATCGAGCCTTGTAAAGTTTAGTGAGATTTAAGTGCGCCTAGGGTATCGCGCGAGCTTTTAGGAGTTTAAAGTAAAAACGGCCCACATTCTATCTAGGTTCAGTAGTTTATCTGGATATAAAATTAGTTTTCGTCCAGGCTCTTATAGTACAAACAATTATTATTAAAAACTAGTAAAATCTTATACTAAAGGCCAATTTGTGAAGCGCTACACTATTAAGCCTTAGAAGCAGGATACATTTTACTAGCGCGCTTCTTTACGGGTGGCGAGCCTAAACGATATGATATGAGCCAGTTGCGGGCGGCGACTAATTAATGTTAGTGGCTTTATGGGTACATACGTGGTATGACTTAATCTTAAGGCTAAGAGGAGAGATTATGCTAGCTTATACATTTGTTGAACCTGGAAAATTCGCGTTACTTGAAAAACCAAAACCAGTGCTTATTAACCCTCATGATGCGATTGTACGCGTAACGCTCGCTAGCATTTGCTCAAGTGATATTCATATTAAGCATGGAGCGGTGCCTAGAGCCGTACCTGGTATTACCATTGGCCATGAAATGGTTGGCGTTGTGGAGGCTGTGGGGGCAGAGGTTACTAATGTAAAACCAAATGATCGAGTTACTGTTAATGTGGAAACGTTTTGTGGTGAATGTTTCTTTTGTCAACACGGCTATGTAAACAATTGTACTGACCAAAACGGAGGTTGGGCTTTAGGCTGCCGAATCGATGGCGGTCAAGCTCAATATGTGCGCGTGCCGATGGCGCATACGGGACTTAATAAGATTCCTGAGACCGTAAGTGATGCGCAAGCTCTCTTTGTTGGTGATGTGTTGGCCACCGGCTTTTGGGCGGCCCGTATTTCTGAAATTACCCCACAAGACACGGTACTTATTATTGGAGCCGGACCTACAGGCATTTGTACTTTGGCGTGTGTACTTTTAAAATCTCCAAAACAAATTATAGTTTGTGAAATTGATGCTCAAAGACGCAAGTTTGTTGAAAAACATTACCCTGGAGTTCTTACGGTTGCGCCAAGAGAATGCTTCGCTCAAGTACAGGCTAAAAGCGACCATGGAGGCGCGGACGTGGTACTTGAAGTGGCAGGCGCGCGCGATACTTTTGAGTTGGCGTGGAAATGTGCGCGGCCTAATGCGATTGTGACCGTGGTAGCTCTTTATGAAGAAGCACAAACGTTGCCGTTGCCACAAATGTATGGAAAAAATCTTACTTTTAAGACTGGTGGAGTTGATGGCTGTGATTGTGCAGAGATCTTAAGCTTAATTGCGGCGCATAAGATTGATACTACACCTCTAATTACCCATACTTTTCCGTTAAGTCAAATTGATGCAGCTTACGACTTATTTGAACATAAAAGAGATGGCGTAATTAAAGTGGCTTTAACTATGGATTAGAGGCCTATTGTTTTGGTTGATTTTAGGTGCATGAGGTTTTTAAGAGATGCCGTTAGAAATAGTACGAAACGATATTGCTAACATGAAGGTGGATGCAATTGTAAACACCGCTAACACCAAACCTAGATTTGACGCCATTTGTGACGATTTTAGCCGGTGGCTCCATGGTTAAAACAAGTGTTTTTTTATCTGAAAAACGATTTCATACAGATAATAATTCCAATATCCCGTAAGTTGACGTTAAATTTATCTACAAAAAATCATTTATGCAAAAGTGTATATTACTTCACATTTTGTTTGTTAATGTTACAAATATGTTATTAAAAGAGGATTTTGACTGTTAAAATCGAAATGTTATGTTAAAAGTGTGAATTTTGTGTATTAAAGGCTCTGGCGTTAATTTAATTTAAGATTGCTTGAGGTAAGCTGTGGCTTAGTTTGGGGTGATATTTAGTTTTTAATGCTGGTTTGGGTGTTTAAGGCGAGATGAAAGTTTGTTTAAACCACTAAAAGCCAAAGAGTAGTTAAGGCCAAAGTTTATTTAGCATAATCCTTGGGGCCTCTGGGCCTCGGTATAAAAACTTTTTCCCGGAGTTTGTATGACTAACCTGAACTTAAAATTTAGCACTTTAAGCTTAGCCATTGGGCTCGCTATCAGTGCTCCTCTGGCGTTGGTTAATACCGCTGAAGCTACAATTGCGGCTTCTCATGTGTACCATAACCACATGCCTAACTTTTGGCCGTACTATGACACATCATCATATGCGACTACCCCAAATGGCGGGGCCATTCGTTATACCTATGATGGTCAAGTACTTAAGCTTAAGCTTGATCCGCCAGCTAACTACACTTATTTCTTAACTGACGGCAGTCCAATGCCACATGATGACTTAGTAACTTACTATAGTCACCATGCTAAGCAGGGGGCTTACGGTGCTTGGCCGGCTGCTACCGCTAGAGCTAATAACGGTAAACATCCACTTAGCCAGACCCAAGTAACTATGTCTGCGGCTGTTATTAATAATGTGCAGAGTTTTGCGGAATTAGGGCTTTTAAACTTCGGTTTAGGTTG
>UQCV01000081.1 GCA_900539665.1 uncultured Succinivibrionaceae bacterium
ACATTAGGATGGGGACATGGTATTAAACTCCTATATTTTCGTGCGTAACTGCTACGCTTATGGCGCTAGTCTTGCCAAAATACTCTAGGTGTTTTAAAATTTCCCGACCGTATTATTTTTACGACCGCTGTAAGCTGAATAATTGCCATGAAAATGGCCGGCATACAGGGGCGCCAAGCGGGGGATCCGCTGTTTTTAAAGTTTGAATAAAGACGAATTTATGAAAAAAAAGTTAAACAAGGAATCATGTGTACTTATTCCGCATGACGGAATCTATCTACCGCATTCTGAAGGTATGCTACTTCCTATGGCGGAGTATGCTGAGGTTCTCGGCAAGCTTAGAAAGCGTGAAGATCATTTTATTTTGATTGAAACCGACCCAGTTTGCTACCCAACACTGTCTAATGCTGAAGTTAAAAAATGTACCGCAGTGCTTTGTACGGTAGCAGATCGTATTGTCTTTCCTGATGGTACGGCGCGCTTCGTCATTGTGGCAGAAAGCCGTGTGGTTTTAGATGATGTAGTTGAACATACTACTCTCGATAGCAGCTATAATGTGAAAAGCTTTATGTTTAACGCATTCTACCACGTTCCTGATTTGGAAGCTGGTCTCGATCCAGAATTATTGCGTAAGATGCGCGTTGAAGTGCTTCGTTCTTTTGCCGAATACTGCACGATGAAGGATACCATTTCTCCAGAAAAGGCTGCAATCGTTCGTAAAGAATCGAGCTTATTAGTATGCTGTGACCTTATCGCTTGTCTCTTAGAGCCAGACCTTGATACCCGTCGAGTTTATTTAGCGCAAACTAGTGCTAATGCATGTGCGGCTCAAGTCATGTCAATGCTGGAAAAAGTTTTATTCCAAAAGCGCATGATGGATGAAATCAAGTTAAGCGCTCGCAACAGCATTGATAACAATCAAAAGATGTATTTCTTAAACGAACAGCTCAAAGCTTTACGTCAAGAAATGAATAAACTGAGACAGCAAAACCGTAAAACCGGCGTGATGACTGAAGGTGAAGACGGCGAAGTTGTGATTGAAGATATGGGTGGCGACGAAGAAGATGCAACCCTATTACAAAAGGCTAAAGATGCCGGCATGCCATCTGCGGTTTTTGAAAAGATTAAAAACGAAATTAAAAAGCTGTCTATGCAGCCTAAGATGAGTCCTGATAGTGCAGTTTTACGTAACTACGTAGAAACTGTAATCAACTTGCCGTGGAATAAAACTTCAGTTTTAAACCGCGATATGGTGAAGGCAGCTAAGATCCTTGATGAAGACCATTACGGTCTAGAAAAGGTCAAGGAACGCATTATGGAATACTTGGCTGTACAAAGTCGTGCCGATCGTCTCCGTGCGCCTATTATCTGTCTCGTTGGCCCTCCAGGGGTAGGTAAAACTTCATTAGGCCGCTCTATCGCTAAAGCTACTGGCCGTGAATATGTGCGTGCAGCGCTTGGTGGGATGCATGATGAATCAGAAATCCGTGGGCACCGCCGTACCTATTTAGGGGCAATGCCTGGGAAGATTATTAAGAAACTCGCTAAAGCCGGCGTGCGCAATCCATTATTCTTGTTAGACGAAATCGACAAGATTGGGACTGATTCATACCATGGCGATCCATCATCAGCTTTGCTTGAAGTCTTAGATCCTGAACAAAATAACGCTTTTAGTGATAACTACCTCGATGTAGATTTTGATTTATCTGACGTGATGTTTATCGCTACTTCTAACAGCATGAAGATTCCACCAGCTCTTGCTGACCGTATGGAAATCATCAAGCTTAGTAGCTACACCGAAGATGAAAAAATGCACATCTTACGTGAACATCTTATTCCAAAAGAATTTGAACGTAACTGCGTACATAAAGGTGAAGTTGAAATCACCGACGAAGCTTGTCACATGTTGATTAGAAACTACACGGCAGAAGCTGGGGTGCGTAGTCTTGAACGTTTAGTCGCAAGATTATGCCGTAAAGCGGTGAACAAGATTTTACAAAGTAACGGTGAAGTTAAGGCGGTGCAATTTACCCCGGATAATCTCCCTGAATATTTAGGGCCGGTGCAAGTTGAACATACTTCAACCCAGGACGGGACTAGAGTCGGGATCGTAAACGGTTTAGCCTACACTTCCGTTGGGGGCGAACTCTTAAGTGTAGAATCTGTAACTATGGCTGGTTCTGGCCGCTGCGTATGCACCGGTAAGCTCGGTGAAGTGATGAAGGAATCTGTGCAAACAGCATTCTCCTTGGTGCGCGCGCGTCTAGATAAGCTTAGAATCGATGAAGAATCATTCCGCAAGAAAGATTTGCATGTACACTTCCCAGAAGGCGCAGTACCAAAAGATGGTCCAAGCGCGGGTATTGCAATTACTACTGCTATCGCTAGTGCCTTTACCGGTAACCCAGTTAAGAACAATGTTGCTATGACCGGGGAAATTACCTTAAGTGGGGAAGTTCTCGCTATTGGTGGGCTTAAAGAAAAGCTTTACGCAGCTAAGAGTGCTGGAGTGAAGACTGTGCTTATTCCTAAGGACAATGTAAAGAACTTAGAAGAAGTACCTGATTCAACTAAGGATGCGCTTGAAATTATCCCAGTTGAGAAGATTGAAGACGTGTTAGAACACGCTTTGGTTTATCCGGTAGATAAGGTTAAGTTACCACGTCGCAAGAAGCAAACTGCGTCGCAAACTGCGTCTAAGAGCGATAAACTTGTGCAAGAAATGAAAGATGAGTTAACCTCTGTGTTCTTGAAGAGTTTAGCAGAAGCTGCGCAAGAGCTGGCCAAGCTTAAGACTAATAGTACTGCAAGTGACGACCTTAACTCGGAAGAGTAAGGCCAATTGTAAGCTTAGAGGGCTCTTAAAGCCTCTAAGCTAGCATAGCACTAAGTTAGAGTAATCGATGATAAATATAGTCGGCGTAAGCGAAACTAAAAACTTAATACCTCAATGCATACCTAATGCATATTGCATAAAAGAGTAGCTAGAAACCAAAACTTTGCGTGAAAGAACATATTTATGAGTAGTTCATACACGCAACGTTAGATTTTTTTAAAACCCCAGCACTGCTGGGGTTTGTGTTTTTTTTACTCGATAGAGTCCATATAATTGGTGTAAATTTTAAACTTGGCTACAGCGAACAGAGCCCAAGGTAAGAATAAGGGGCATCAATTAGGGGCATGAAAAAACCTCCTAGCCTAAGGCTTAGGAGGTTTTAGTTTAAGCTTAAGCTTAGTTAAGCTTAGTTAGCTTCTGGGGTAAGGCTTAATTCCTTATCAGAAGTTTGGACTTCTGGAAGTTTAAACCTACGGGTGCTATCCATGATTTCAAGAGAAATATCTTCAATCCCACCAGCAGATGATAATGCGCCCTTGGCCTGATCATTCATCTTTTGAGTGAATTCACTAATCTTTTGGATATTAGCAGACATTTCAGAAGAGGTAGCAGTTTGTTCTTCAGTTGCGGTTGCGATTTGACGAATCTGGGAGTTAAATTCATCAATTTTATTAGAAATGTTTTCGAGGGTGTTTTGTACCTGTTCGGAGTTACGGGCAATGGTTTCCATTTCGGATACAGTTTGGGTAATCGAAGTGCTAGCCTTTTGCACATCGTTTTGTACACCGCTAATCATTTCACTGATTTCCTTAGCGGAATCGCTAGTACGTGACGCAAGGGCGCGTACTTCATCAGCTACAACCGCAAAGCCTCGGCCATGTTCACCGGCACGAGCAGCTTCGATGGCAGCGTTCAAAGCTAGGAGGTTGGTTTGGCTTGCAATGTCCTGAATAGTAGACAAAATACCATCAATCTTTTGAGTTTGTTCGCCAAGTTTCTTGATAATTTCTGCATCTTCTTGCGTCTTTTGACTGTGGCGCAAGATGCTTTCAACAGTGTTTTTTACTAGGTCCATACTTTCAGTGGTGATAGCATGGGTTTCATCAGAACGGGTAGCGGCGAGGTTACAGTTTTGCGCGATATCACCAGATACAGAAACCATTTCTTCAGCCGCAGTGCTAACTGAGATAACCTGAGTAAGCACCGTGTCGCTAGCCTGAGAGATGGTGACGTTTGCGTTCTTAAGTACTACTGATGAATCAGACAAAGTGCAAGAATTGTCAACCATGGTAGATACGGTTTCTTTTAAGCATTGAGCCAAACTCTTGATGTTATTAGCAAGCTTGGTGATTTCATCGTTACCTTCGTTTTCAATTTCCACGGTTAAATCACCGCTGGCCATTTTTTCCGAAGCAACACCTAAAGTTTTAAGGCGTCTTTCAATGTAAGAAGAAAGAGTCCAAATGAAATAGCCAGTTAATAAAATAGCGATAGCTGCGAGCACACTAATCTTAAGTGGGCTTACGTCTTTACGCATTTGAGCCATCATTTGGTTACTTGCTTCTTCTTCCTTGTTTTCAAGGTCTAAAAGAATTTTGTCGACATTGTTACCAATTGGTACGAGTTTACGTTGTTGAAGCTGAATCATCTTGTTCTTTTGATCTTGTGGCAACGTGATAATTTCATTTAAAAAAATAGCACTGTACTCGGCTAAATGGTTATCGATCTGGGCCAAATTTTCAATTTGGCTTGGGAGGAGTGTTTTTAAAGCAGAGATGTTTTCTTGCACTGTTTTAACATGATGTTTATAGGCCTCTACTAATGATGCACGTCGCGCTTCAGTTGAATTGATGGCATTTAAAGTAGCAATGCGGGCATCTTTAAAGTTAGATGTGATGGCATTGATTTTTTCAAGAGCAGGAACTAAGACAGTACTAACCTTTTCGGTTTGATTACTGATACTGCGGCTCTGCATTATTGAGTAACCGCTGATTAAAGCGAGCAAAATTAAGATAGCGCTAAACATTACCTTAAATTTGGTGGCTATGGATAATCTACTTGTCAGCGACATGTTGAACTCCTTGGTAAGACCAGAAAAAAAACAGCAAGCAAGTTTTATTATAGGTTTTTGAGTTAAGTTGCTATACACGGTATAGCGGTGAGTCTTTAGTGATTTCTATATGCGTAAGGACCTACAAATTTCATTTTCATTTAAACCTTTAAAAACAAAGGTGTTGATTAAGAATGCCAATGAAAGAAGTTGTAAGCACAAACGGATTAAAATCATAAGGCTATCTACCGTTTCCGACAAAACTTTATGCATGCGTATGGGGTGTTGTGTAGACAAAATACCTTTTAGATCTTAGTTTAAGTCATGGGGGTTGAGTACGAAAATCGTTAAATATTTAGTAGATTTGAGAAGGAATTACAAAAACCGTACTGAAAGAGCGTAAAAAGTGTGAAATTAATTGTGAAACCACAGCTTAAAGTGTTGTTAGGCAGAAAAATCCTCAACATACGTTCTAGTTGAAGATTTAATAAAAGTAAAAAGTATTTTGGGGCTCTTTTACCCTCATATATATGCACAAAGAGCCTCTAGACCGCTTGGGTACTAGTTTTGTGTGTGTTTCCTATGTGGGAAACTTGAGTAAATTATAAAAAAATGAAGAAAATATAAGAATTTAGTGATCCATATTTAAAAACAGAATGGCCTATATTGTCTGTAAAACTCATAAGGATACAATGAAATCATCCAAGGCCTTGAATCTTAATAATTTCATTTAAGCTAGTAATCACCTAGATGTTTAAACAAGATTTTAAACTTGAAGGGTGAAAAATATTTTTGGTCTATAAGACATGAGACTTTGCAATATTAAGTTCTCTATACCTAGTCTGTGGTTTATATAATGATGTAATGGAAATATTTTACATGACATCTAACTATAAAAGGCCTCAAGTCTAAGGTAAGGAGTGTTGCATTAACTGTTTTAGTTAGGTGTCGAAGTAGAAGCGATTAAATATTTTCAATTATTTTCAATAATGTTACGAGCATTCGATGAGTTTTCTATGTAATTGCATGGATTAAGAATACAAGGTTGGACAACAAAGCAACAGACTATGGGGTACTGCATGTTTATTTTGAGTTTAAACTCGATTATGAAGGTGCAAATGAACCTTAGAAGGTTGTGGTTCATGAATCCGAAAACACGTGAATGACTTTCGAGCAATCGATCAATGAGGAATAAATATGACTAAGGCTGAGTTAATTGACCAAATGGCAAAAGTTGCCGAAGTAAACAAAAAGGAAGCTGAAAAGGTTCTTTCTGCTTTTGTGCAAGTTGTTACTGAAAACTTATCTAAGGGTGATGAAGTTTTACTCGTAGGTTTTGGTAATTTTATCGTTAGAGAACGTAGCGAACGTGAAGGTCACAATCCAAAGACTGGGGAAAAGGTTCATGTACCAGCTTGTCGTGTTCCTGCATTTAGACCTGGCAAGATGTTGCGTGATGCAGTAAATAAGTAAGCTTCATCTGCGGATTAAGTTTTGCTTAAAAGCGTAATTTAGGTACACGAAGACTTAAGTGGACTGATTTTACGCCGAAAAAATTTGATTTTTGTGGAATTTTCCCCAAAAGTTTCCGTTCAAAGCGCACATATGGTGCGCTTTTCGTTATATAATGCGAATTATTTTTTTTGGCCCGTTCGCGGGCGTTTTCTTGATAGTTATTAAGCTTTTTGATGCAGAACCACGTTAGTTTTACAGGTTTAAGTTTTCTGTTGGTTTACGTGGTGCAAAGTCGGTGACTTTTGTTTGCCGACAGCAATCCTGCCTAAGCTTTGCGACTGGAGTTTTTTTTAATGTTAACTGATAAGTTACGAGAAGGGGCCACCGGCCCGGTTGCGAAGGTGATTTTCTTCTTAATCATCATCTCCTTTGCAATCGCAGGCGTAGGTAGCTATGTCATGCCAAAGACCAACTTTGACCCAGTGAAGGTTAATGGGGTGTCTATTAAGAATGCTGAATTGGAAAACCAATTTAGAATCAAGCGCAACCAGATGGAACGCCAATATGGCGACCAGTTCATTGAACAGTCAAAGGATCGCAATTTTCTTAACTCTTTGCGTAGCGAAACTTTAGAATCAATGATTAATGACCAGGTATTAGCTGATCATATGTTCAAAGAAGGTATTGATATTCATAGCGATCTCGTAAAATACAAGATTTCTAAGATGCCAGAATTCATGGTTGATGGTCAATTTAGCAACGAACAGTACCGTCAGGTGCTTTCTCGTGCTGGTTATTCACCTGAAAGCTTTGGTCAGGCCGTTAGAAGTGATTTGGCTCGTGAAGTATATCTTCGTACCATTTTAGAAAACAACTTCGTATTACCAAAAGAGGCTACTGCTTTAGCTAGTCTTTTAGCTGAACAGCGTACTTTCCGTACTATTAACCTTAATCTTGATACCTTCAAGAAAGCGGTAAGTGCTACTGCGGAAGAAGAAAAAGCTTTCTACGAAGCACACAAAAATGATTATCTCTTACCTGAAAAGATGAAGGTGTCATATATTTTCCTTAAGGCTGATGATTTACAGCCACTCGTAAAATATACCGATGCTGACCTTGAAAAGTACTTTAACCTTCATTCAGAAATCTATACCGTTCCAGAAAAGCGCATAGTTGCTCATATCTTAGTTACTGGCGATGATGCAGAAAAGAAGATTAATGATATCGACGCTAAGCTTAAAGCTGGCGCTGACTTTGCTACCTTAGCTAAGGAATATTCTGAAGATCCTTCATCAAAGGATAACGGTGGGGTGCTTCCTGCATTCTCTTTAGGGAATATGGATGCTTCTTTTGAAAAAGCTGCGTTTGCGTTAGCTAATGTTAATGACGTTTCAGCTCCAGTAAATTCTCAGTTCGGGTGGCATTTAATTAAGTTAGTTAAGGTTGAACCAAGCTATCACAAAGAATTTGCCAACGTTAAAGCTGACGTAATTGATCGCTACACTAAGGAAATGAGCGGTGAACTCTTCCTTGATAAGCGTCAGATCATCTCTGATAAGAGCTATGAAAACCCTGATTCACTTGATGTAGCAGCTAATTCTGCTAATGAAGGGGCGGAAACTCCTCTCATTAAGATTGAACAAAGCGATTATATCGTCCACGGTGGTACCGACCTTCCGGTTCCATTTGGCGTGGATAAGGTGCAAGCTGCTCTCTTTAATCGTGATTTCATCGAAGGCAATGTAAACTCTGATGTCATCGATATCGGCGAACACGCTCTCTTAGTAGTACACGTAGATGAATACGTAGCTCCAGCTCCTAAGAAGTTCGAAGAAGTTGAATCTTTAGTTAAGGACCGTGTTCTTCTTAGCAACTCTGCTAATGCTGCTAAAGAAGTTGCAGATAAGGTGTTAGCTGATATCAAGGCAGGTGCAAGCCTTAAGCCTTATATCGATGCACAGCAGATTGTAGTTTCAGCAGAACAGACCTTAGATCGTACTGCTACTGCTAGCGTTGATGTTGCTGTTTTAAACAACCTCTTTGCTATGCCTGTAGCTCCTCAGGGTAAGCTCTCTGTGGCTCAGTTTGCTAACGCTGAAGGTACACCATACATTATTGCGTTTTCTGGGGTGGTTAAGGCTGACGGCAAGTCTGCCGAAAACTTCGCTAAGAGTTATTTAGCTCAAGCTGACATGATGACTGACAACAGTCTTATCGTAAAGGCAGCTCGTGATAACTCTAAGATCGAATACAACAATGAACGTGATTACCAGAAGATGGTTGAAGATCAGCAGTTCTAAGCTAAAAGTTAAATTTTAACTGAACTCGGCAAGAAGTCCCCCACCTCTATAGGTGGGGGAGGAAGTCACTAAGAAAGAGCATCCGTAAAGGATGCTTTTTTTTGCGTGCGCAAAACGCACTAGGATTTGGTTTTAGCCATAGATTTGGGGAGGGGGGAATTTACGCAGCGTTAGGTCGTAAATGCTTGGTGGCGCTTAGCTTAAGGTTTTCTTGTGGGGTCGTGTTTGTCTCTAGAAGCCACCACGGTGAAACCAACTATTTTGCCTAGCTTTAAAGCGGTAATTTTTTGTATTAAAGTGGGACGTTTAAAAGTGAACTTTCTAACTTGGGCTAAGTTCTGAGGAAAAAGCGTATACGCTGAGTTGGCGTGATAGATGGTAAAGTATTAAGAGGTAACCGGAAGAAATAAAATAGTTAGGGGAGCTTGGTAAGCTTGGGAAAACGCAGGTGAAAGCGCATTTTAGCGCCAATTGTTTAAAGCTTGTAATTTGGCTATATGGCAAAGGCTTTAAAAGTTTTTAAAGAGGATGCTCTTTTAAAAACATCAAGGACTAAAGTTTGGGCTTTAGTCCTTGCTTGGGCGCTGGGCGCTACGTATTTAGGGCGATTAACTCTAAATTATGGTTCTTACTGTGACATCCTCCCCCACCTATAGAGGTGGGCTTCCCACCGATAAGATAGGTTCAGTTCTCGCTCAAGCACTCTAATGAGTACAGTATCAACGAGCTAACCCCGTGTGTCCCACGGTTCTATGTTTTGAATTTATGCAGTTACTAACCGCATACCTTCATTTTTTATATTTATAGCATAATGTTTAGAAAGCTGTCAAGTAGATTTCGGCAATTCATCTCACCACCTTAGAGGTGGGGGACTTCTTGCCGAGTTCAGTTAAATCACCAGTGTGCTGCCAAAGTACAGAGCCTGTGCTGACATCAACGATTTTAAGGGTCGCAATGCCCTTATTGGTGTTGACGTTCCCTGAAACTACATAGTTGATGTTTTGAGATTTAGCTACGCGAATCATGTAGCCATTAGAGGCGTTATGGAGCTGATTTTCGATGCGTTGAGCTTGGCTTGAGCTGACCACGCTAAATTTACCGGTTGAACTAAAACCGTTGTAAACAGCTTGAGTAGGGTTACTACCACAGGCGTTACCGGTTACGCTAACAGGTCTAATCAAAGTCTTGTTTGGTTGGCTCGGTTGGCAAGAACGTAAAGCCAAACGAGCCATTGAAGCTAATTCGTTGTTAATGGTGCTAGCACTATATTGACACCCACTAACATCAGTTGGAGTATTTGGGGTGGTGCTTGGGGTTACTTTATCTGAATTTAAAATAGAGTCGCCTAAGATTTCTTCCGTTTCGGTAGCATTAACTTCGCTACTTTTGGTAGTTTTGGTGGTAGTTTTACGGGTATGGCGACGCTTAGTTGTTTTTTTGGTGGTAGTAGTGGTTTTACCTGCAGTTGCTTTGCCTTGAGTTGCTTTATCTGCTGGCGCGGTGGCGGTTTGGGTTTCTTCATTGTTGAAGACATCCTTTATGCTGTCTAGTAGGGTACAACCACTTAACCCAAGGACCATGCCGGTAACCATGATAACTTTGAGAAACTGCATTTATAAAAAAACCTCTGACCAAAAGCTTAATAATATCTTACGCCACATTAACACTCAAAAATGGGGCACACCCCAAAATGGGGGCGTAAGATATTTTAGGCCTAATATAAGTAAATATAATCTAGTTAGAACTTAAAGCTGTAATTAGATGCTTAAGCTTTTTTGAAACTAACTAAGTTGCTTAAAAGCCAACACCTTTAAGTGGTTCGCCACCTAAGAGGTGCATGTGCAAATGTGGAACTTCTTGACCGCCGTCAGCGCCACAGTTGATGATAAGGCGGTAGCCATTTTCTGCAATACCAAGTTCCTTAGCCATCTTCTTAGCTGCTAATACCATGCGCCCAACTAACATTGCATCGCCATCTTCAATTTCATTTACAGATGGAATTGGCTTAGCGGGAACAATGAGTAAATGAATCTTTGCTTTTGGGGCAATGTCTGCAAAAACAATGATTTCGTCATCTTGGTAACGAATATCAGCTGGAATTTCATGTTTAAAAATTTTAGTAAAAAGAGTGTCTGTACTCATTTTAAATCTCCGTCTAAGGTCTTTAAAGATACTTAGTAAAATCAATTTTAACGCCCAAACCTCAAATTTAACCTCAAGTTAAAAAGAGGTCATAAAAACTCACCACCTATCCCCTCTAAAGGTTAAAGCCATAAGGTTTTACGGCGTCCTTTTTTAGGTGTTTGCTTTAGTTTTGGTGGTTGATTTAGATGTTTGGTCTTAGTTTTTGGTACTTAAGTTTAGTCTTATTAGTTATAAATTGCGACGTAAAACCCAC
Source organism: uncultured Succinivibrionaceae bacterium (assembly GCA_900539665.1). Taxonomy (GTDB): domain Bacteria; phylum Pseudomonadota; class Gammaproteobacteria; order Enterobacterales; family Succinivibrionaceae; genus WG-1. Next base: position 11,040 of record UQCV01000081.1, read on the forward strand.
ACGCTTGCGTGTGGGATGAAAGTCGCTTTTTCTATGAAAAACTATATTTCTACTATTTGACATTAGCATGGAACAATATATAGTCTAAATGTTAGGAAGATTGACTGTACTTCCTTGTCGTAAGACAGAAATTTACCGCTAATGTGGTCGTAGGACTGCTTGGTAATGAAAGTCCTGATTCAAACAGATTTACACTTGTAACTCCAAAGCCTGAAAATGGTGTACGATTACA
>UQCV01000082.1 GCA_900539665.1 uncultured Succinivibrionaceae bacterium
CATAATGTTTAGAAAGCTGTCAAGTAGATTTCGGCAATTCATCTCACCACCTTAGAGGTGGGGGACTTCTTGCCGAGTTCAGTTAAAACTTAAAGCCAAAGTTAAGTCCAAGCCTCATTGGCTCTAATTTTCCCCAAGGAGCAAATTATCTCAGCCAATTACAAGCCCTAAGACAACTACAAACCATAAGCCAATTATGAGCCATAAGCTAATTGCGGGCCTTAGGCTAAAACTAAATTTAGTTTGGCTTAGGCTTGGTTGATATTACGCTCAATTTTTACGTCAAAGGTACGAGTACCGTTGTCAATAAAGGTTAAGCGATTATTAATACCGTTTGGCGCATCTTCAGCATGGTGAGAAACAAAGAGAACCTGAGTTTCGCCATTTTTCATCAAAAATTCGACGAAGCGACGCACCAATTCGCGACTCATGCTATCAAGCCCCTGCAATGGTTCGTCAAGGATTAAAAGTGGCGGCTGTTTTACTAAAGCGCGCACGATTAACACTAAACGTTGCTGACCAAAAGATAATGATTTAAACCCAGCTTTAGCACTACCTTCAAGCCCTAATAGTTTAAGCCACTTCATGGCCAAGTTAATTTTTTCATCACCTGGTTGTTCGTACAAACCAATAGAATCAAAGTACCCTGAAAGAATAACATTGATAACAGGAGTGCTGATGCGATAGTCAAGGTGGAATGAAGGGCTAACATAACCAATATGCTTTTTAATATCCCAAATAGTTTCACCACTACCACGCTTCATGCCAAACAAATGTAAATCATTGCAATACCCTTGCGGATTATCACCAGTAACTAATGATAAAAGGGTAGATTTACCACAACCATTAGGGCCTGCTATTTGCCAATGTTCATACGGGCCTACGGTCCAATTAAGCTTATTGAGCACTACATGATCATCGTACTGTACCGTTACTTCATGCATTTCTACAATCGGTTTGGTTCGATCTAAATCATCAATACAATCATCAGGCACGCGTGGTAAGGTACAAATCTTTGGCAAATGTTCATAGTGGGTCAATTGATGCACGGTGCTATCAGCCATGATTTCATCCTTTGGCCCGAACTTAGCAAGCTCAAGACTCATAATAAGACCAACGTTTTGGCACAGTTCAGAAATTTCATCAAAACGGTTCACTACCACCGCAATTGAAACCCCGCTTGCATAAACCTGGCTTAACAACTCTTGTAAATCTGCTCTGGTCGCAACATCAAGCCCATCAAACGGCGCATCAAGGACTAATAATTCAGGTTTTTTAAGAAGCGCTTCAATGATGAGCGTTTTACGACCTTCACCACTTGAAAGCAAATGAATGGAACGATCTAAAGCATAGGAGAAATTCATCGAAGCACAGAGCTTTTTAATTTCTTCCTCATCATTAGATACAGCTTTAAACAGCTCCATCGGGGTAAAACCAATTAAATCAGATTCAACGTCCGTATTACGGCGTTCAAAATCTTCTTCAAACAATTCCATCTGTTTTTCAAAAGACACTAACGCTGCATTAACGTGTTCCGGAGCGCGCCCACAAAGAAGCTCAAGTTCACCACACAAGGCTTTTGAAAACACTGACTTGCCACTACCATTAAAGCCCACAAAAGTGCTAAAACTGTGGTCAGGCAAAGTTAAGCTTTTTATGTTGAAATTGAGGTTCTTAGCTATCTTAAAAGTGCAATTTTTCCATTCGTACATGATGCGACCTGTAGATAATAAAATGTGACAGAGTTTGCATATTATACGCTTTTACGCCTAAAGCGGTATCATCTGATTTTATCAAGCCCCAATCTTAAGTTGTGCTTTTTAAGTAATCTAACGCCTAAACCAGAATTTTTCTGAAACCTAAGCCACCACTTATGAACTTAGCTTTCATGGGTCTTTGCCATTTTTCCGCCCCAAATGAAAAAGAAACTGAAAAAGAAACTGAAAAAGAAAAAAGGAGAAAAAGGCCAAAAAAAATGGCTGAAAAAAATTTCAACCATTTAAAAAAAATCATGAAGCAAAGCTCTTAGGCCACTAAGAATTACTCTAATTCTTTAGCTCTTTGCCGAGCAACTCGTTTCTTTTCCTCATCCATGATCATTTGGTAGTTATTGATTACCGCCCCGACTACTAAATTAATCAACAAAAAAGCGGCAAACACATACCAAAGGACATGGAAAAATGTTACTACCCATGGGGCCACAGGGATCAAATGCAACCGTGAGGCGGTAACTAAATTGTAGCGTATATCCGTCCAATCCTCGCCCGTCATGATCCGCAGTAAAGTAAACATCGCCTCATTTAAATTACCATATGGATCGTCACTATTTAAGGGCACATTAGCTGCTGATTGCACATATTCTGCTAACACCTTTGCTTGGGTTGGTTCTAAATCATGAGCTTCTGGCAACTTAAAAAATAAAGTACCCGCAACAGCAAAAACATACATAAATATAAGCATCACAATCGCATTGTAGGTCAAAGCTCGCATGGACCTTATCATGACTGAAATGATAAGTCTTAGCTCCATATTAGCTTTAAATAAACGAAGAATTCTGAATATTCTTAAAACTCGAACCGCCGCTACTACTCCGCTATTAGCCGAGATATCGTCAGGAATATAGCTTACCACTACAACCAATAAATCAAATATGTTCCAACCATTAGTAAAGAATTGCTTAAGCGAAGAGCGTCCCACAAAACGCATTAAAATTTCGATGGTGTAGATGATCAAACACACTGTGTTGATGAGGTCGTAAATGTAGTTACGGTTATAAGTTTCAAGCCCAATTACAATGCAATTGATAAATATCACTACCATAATCGAAGACTCAAATAGTCTTGAAGTAGTAATCTTTTGCATCATTGAAGCCACACTGTCACGCATTAATAGATGCTCCTTTTTTAGGTTGGCCTATATGTAAAATTTTAGTTCCTAGGTTAAGAAGATTAAGCTTCCAAGCAAAACCGCCTCGTAAAAACAAAGCGGTTCCTTAAATTTACCCCACCATTTAAAAGCTTAAATCATGAAGCACGCAAGTCAAAGCCTATAAGTTCTAAACAAACTTGCAACATAAACCTTTAAATGAAAGCTAAAGGCAATTAACGATTTAACTTAATGTAAGATTCATATAATGTAAGATTTATATAAATAAACCCTTGTATAACATGCTAAAAATGTTATGTATTAAAACATTTTATTAACACAAAACGTTTGTTTATACAAAAATCTTAATCTTACTTTCTAGTTAAATAGTCACCTTGGCAAATCCATTTATAAGTGGTGAGTTCAGCGAGCCCCATAGGTCCACGGGCGTGTAACTTTTGGGTTGAAATCGCCACTTCGGCTCCTAACCCAAATTGACCACCGTCTGAAAATCTAGTAGACGCATTGATATAAGCACATGCAGAACCAACTTCATTCACAAAACGGCAAGCATTTGCATAATCATTAGTTAAGATAGCATCGGAATGGCTAGCATTATGAACACGCATATGGGTAAGCACCGCCTCAAGACCAAACACGATAGCTACATTCATAGTTAAACCTAACCATTCATTATCAAAATCTTCTTCCTGCCCTGGTGATACGAGTTCAGGTGCTACTTGGCTTACCAAAGCTTGGGTATGGTCCCCATGGCAGACCATGCGTACTGATTTTTCACGCATTTTAGCTGCTAATTTTGGTAAGAATTGGTCGGCAATTTTTTCATGAACTAAGATGGTATCAACTGAATTACAAGCGCTTGGACGCTGTACTTTGGAATTTTCAATCACGGTGACTGAACGTTCAAGGTCAGCTGTTTCATCCACAAAAATGTGCCCCACCCCAAAGCCACCAATAATAACTGGAATAGTACTTTCTTGGCGACATAAGTGGTGTAAACGAGCCCCGCCTCTTGGGATAATCATGTCAACGTAGCGATCTAAATGTAAAAGCTCAGTCACGCAAGCATGATCTGGGTTTTCAATATATTGAACCGCATTTTCTGGTAGCTTGGCGACTAAAAGACCGGTTTTAACCGCTTTAATAATCGCCATGTTGCTGTTTAGAGTTTCGCTTCCACCGCGTAAAATACAGGCGTTACCTGTTTTTAAGCACAAAGAAGTTATGTCGACAGTAACATTTGGTCGAGCTTCATAAATAACCCCGATAACCCCTACAGGCTCACGGCGCTTGCATAAACGCAATCCATTTTCGAGCACGCGACTATCAAACTCTTCCCCTACAGGATCAGGAAGTTTAGCCACATGACGCATATCATCAATAATGCCATTTAAACGCTTATCATCTAAACGTAGACGGTCAAGCATCGCTACCCCAATACCACGTTCTTCAGCTTTGGCCAAATCAATAGCATTAGCTGCTAAAATTTCCGCCTTCGCTTGAGTTAAAGCATCTGCGATAACGTTAAGAGCCTGATTTTTATCGGCCGTAGAAAGGCGAGCCAATTCAACTGATGCTGCCCGAGCCGCTTGGCCCATTTGTTCCATTTCCATAAATATATCCTTTACTATGCCAACAGCTTACATCATTACCATGTCATCGCGGTGCACTGCCACGTGCCCATGCTCAAAACCAAGTACCGCTTCAATTTCTTCTGAATTATGACGCATGATTCGTCTTAAATCAGCGCTATCATAACGAGAAATACCTCGAGCTAACACCTTACCGGATTCGTCAACGATAAGCACCACCGCCCCACGAACAAACTCACCCTCAATGCGAGAAATACCTTTCGGTAGCAAGGAAGAACCTTTGTTAACTAAAGCCTGAGCAGCCCCTTGGTCCACTACAATCTTATGAGTAGGCTTAGTGCCCGCTAAAATCCAGGTCTTACGAGCTTCTAATGGAGTCCCTTGCGCTTTAAATTTAGTCCCTTCAAACTTGCCTTTTACAATATCAGCAATGATTGCCGGATCGCGCCCTGAGGCTACAGCAACTTCAATCCCACTACGTGAAGCAAGCTCTGCCGCTTGTAACTTAGTTGCCATCCCGCCGGTGCCAAGTCCACTGACGCTATCACCAGCAACAGCTCTAATTTCAGGAGTAATTTCATCAACTTCACGAATCAGTACAGCGTTTTTATCAGTTCTTGGATCTGCGGTAAATAAACCCTTTTGGTCTGTAAGTAAAATTAACTGATCAGCATCAGCTAAAATGGCAGCGCGAGCCGAAAGGTTGTCGTTGTCGCCGACCTTAATTTCGGAAGTGGCTACAGCATCATTTTCGTTAATAATAGGCACAATACCATTTGCAAGTAGTGCTGCTAACGCATCTTTAGCATTTAAGAAACGTTCACGGTCTTCAAGATCTGCTCTAGTTAACAAAATCTGGCCAATGTGGAGCCCGTAAATATCAAACAACGTTTGCCAAGTGTGCATTAAGAAGTTTTGCCCAACGGCAGCAAACATTTGGCGGTTAGCCATAGTCTTAGGAATATCCGGATGACCTAAAGCTTCACGACCAGCGGCCATCGCCCCAGAGCTAACTACAACTACGTTCATCCCTTCACGACGTAGCGCCGCTAAAGCGCGGACAATTTCAATCATATGTGCAGTATCGAGCTTCTTGGTTCCTGAGGTGAGCATCGAAGTACCAAGTTTCACTACTATTGTTTTTGCTTTCACTTATAAATCCTGTGTTTTAATTTCATTCCGCCGACTTAAGCTGGCTAACCAACCAATCGGTTACTTTTTTTAATGTTTTGGCAAATACATTAAAAGCGTGTTCATCACTTTCTAACGATAAAATTTCTAATTCTGCATTCTTACAAGCATACTTTAAAAGTTGCAAGTCGGCCTTTGGACACAAATAGTCCCCTTCAAAACCTACAATATAAATAGGTAAATCTAAATGGAGACCGTTTAGAACCCCTTGTTTTTTCACAGAGTACGCTTGTAATTGCGGGATGACATTATCCCATTGCGCCGCATCAAAATTCATTTTGTTCGCAATGTTAGCTCTTTGCATCGATGGGGTTTTAACCATGAATTCTTTATTGGTAAAATATTCGTTAATAAGTGGCCCTATGATGCAGCAGCACTTAATATCTGGTTCTTTTTGCGTTAAGAGATGTACAGCGACGTTCCCGCCAAAACGCTGAGCCATTACCCCGATGCGAGATTGGTCTATAAATGGCACCGAAGACTTAATATAGTCTATTAATGCGCTATGAATAATTCCTGTTTCAGGGGTAAGAGAAATGTTTGAATTTAAGCCCATGCCCGGTAAATCACAAGCCACCAAAGCAATACCGTGTGGATAAAAACATTCACGGTAGATACGTAAATATTCAGTAGCTAAGTTTTGTAAGTTACTGCACACAATTACGCATGGACATAATTTAGTTTTATCAGGAGTATGGATAAAAGCCGAAGCTTGCTGACGTTCCCCAGCCACTGGGAATTTAATTTCGACAAAGTCACCTTCCGCTAGCTGAGCTGCTTTACGGTAGTTAATATAGTGTTGCAGGGTGGCTTGACTACCTAATTCATCCCCACGTAAATGCGGATAACTAGCAATATCGTAATATAAATACGCCAAACGATAAAGACGATAAGCTTCTTCCTTATCTCCAGCTTCCTCTACCTTCTGAGCTTCTAAGTTTGAATCACGTCCGAGCATGGAAAATTCGTAGATCCAATTTCCCGGCCCATATTCATATACGGTATCTAAAATACCTTCTCTGGTTCTCTGCCCTTTTGAAGCCGCAATGCGAGCAATGGCCGACTTGATTTTTATCATGTCGCACCCTAACCATCCCCAATAGGTTTCTGACAATTGTCTAAACCAACATGATGTATCAAAAGACGTTTTAATACCAGATTTAGGCAATTCAGCCACGGAATTAGAAATAAATGAAGTTTCTAGCGACTTACGAGTCGGTTTAAACAATACTTCACTAAGGTTTTCAGAGGATATATCAGTCATAGCTACACCATCCCGCTAATATTGAGTCTTAACAGCTCATTTTTAATGTATTCAGCATGCAGTCTTAAATTTTAACACAATGAAAAAAAAGTTCATGCTTGAAAATAGGGCAAAATACAAAGAGAGGTACAATCAAACTACCTAAACTGAGCAACATTTAAACAAAAATTATGCACCGTTTTTCATGAGGTCCAAAATCTTGTGCATAAACAAATTTAAAACCAAGTTCAAATCTAGATTTTTAATGCCGTAACCCTTTGTTTTTCAAAGTAAGCAACTCTACCAAAGCGCGCAAATATACAACAATTTCACAATTTTCCCAAAGACGCAACATAAATATTTTTATTTTTTTTTGCGCACGGTTTTATGCGCCTTTTGAGCGTTATGTACAACGTTATGCACAGGTTTGCAAACATATTCCGTGCACAACGAGCTGTGGATATTTTCCCAGGGGTTGACAAGATGTAAAAATGAATTTAACGCTGTTTTGAGTACATTTATATTAATAGACAATACGGATCATAACTTCGATTTAAAAAAGAGCATGAGGTTGCAATTGTGATAAAATGCCTTATGTTCTTCCCTTTAATTCTGCCTAGAGATAAAACATGAAGACCAAGAAGAAAAAATGTACACTTGTGGCTCAGCCTAGAATTGATTGCAACTTCTTAATTCACGAAAAAGATTGCGTCATTCTGCTTGATGATAATCGTTGTCACCAGAATATCACCAAACCTTATATCCGTGACCATGAAGACGAATTTTTGATAAAGATGTTCTTAAAAGCTAAACTAAACCACATCATCTAATACTAAAATTTAAACTTCTTTGGCTTTTGAAGAAAAAGTGGTGGTGTCTGTAACCGTAGTTATTAAAACCCCAAGACAAGACACGACACCTCACGATAACAAGGATTTAATAATGAACAGCATCAGAGAATTAACTCCCCAAGACGTTTGGAACTATTTTGCCGATTTATGCGAAATTCCTCATGTATCTGGAAACGAAGCCAGAATCACCGCTTATCTTCAAGAATTTGCCCAAAAACATAATCTAAAATGTAAAACGTCTCCTTGTGGTAATATCCTCATTGTGCGCCCAGCCTCAGCCGATTTACAGCACAAACCTGCTGTAATTTTGCAAGCTCACACTGATATGGTTGGAGTAAAACTTGAAACGTCACAACACGATTTTGCCATCGACCCCATCCAAACTACTATAACTCCTGATGGCACTGTTACTGCAGTTGGTACCACTTTAGGTGCCGATGATGGGATTGGCGTTGCCCTTATTCTATGCTTACTCGCCGATCCAAATTTACACGCCCCTGAGCTACACGGTCTATTTACCGTATCCGAAGAAACAGATATGGTCGGCGCCAACGCACTTACTCCAGATTTCGTGCAAGCTAACTTAGGTATCAACATCGATTCTGAAGACTTAGGTGAAATTTGCATTGGTTGTGCCGGTGGCACTTCTTTTGATATTGTGCAAAACTCTGAAATTAGTTCTATTCCAGACGATTACTCAATTTTGCAGGTAAAAATTCATCACGCTACAGGCGGACATAGTGGTATTGATGCCGACAAAGGCAGAATCAACGCTGCTTGCGCCCTCCTTTCCTTAACGGAAAGCTTGTGGGAAAACTCAATTGAAGCCTATATCTGTAATATTAAAGCAGGTTATGTCAGAAACTCTATTCCTGCCGAAGGCGAAATGATGCTTGCAGTACAAACTGCATTCACCGATAAAGCTTTATCAATCATTGAAGAAAATTGCGAACGGCTCACTAGTAAATTTGTTAAGACCGATCCAAACATTTTGTTCTCTACCGATATTTTGACTGAAGCTGCCAACAAGCCTAGCGTTATGTTGTTATCAACTCCAGATATTATCAATTTTAGAAAGCTAAACACTAGAGTTATTGAACACGACGACAATCAAAATCCTCTAACTTCATGCAACCTAGGTTATCTTGAATATAGCGAAGGACATGTTACCGCCAAGCTATTAGCAAGATATTCAACCCCGAGTGGTAAAACCCTAATTGAACAAACCATTGCGCAAATTGTAACTCAATGCAAAGCTGAAATTACTGAATCAAGCTCATATCCATTTTGGGAACCAAATTACCAAAGTCCAATGCTTCAAACTGCGGCCTCTGAGTTCAAGAACCTTACAGGTCATGACGCCAAAACTACAGTTATACATGCAGGGCTAGAATGCGGAATTATTCAGCAACAAAACAGCAAGCTTGATGTAATATCAATTGGGCCAGACGTGTTCGGTGCTCATTCACCTAAAGAATGTGTAAATATCAAATCTGTTGAGATTTGCCACATTTGGTTAAAGAACATCTTAGCTTCAATTTAACTATTCACCTTTTAATTTAAAAGCCTCACTGTCTTAATCTTGTAGCCTTAATCTTTTAACCTTAATCCTACGTGTTTAGAGATTTGATAGTGAAGTTTTTTAAAACAGCTACCAATAATGTTTCCCCCAAAAAAACATTAAAACGTCTTTTACTTATTAAGCCGTCGTTGCTTATTTCACGCTCATGAACTCAACAATTATTTTCTTCATCTTAATTGCTGCAATATTTGTGGTACTCCTTTTTATTACAATACTTCTTTTTTTACGTAACCAAAGTTTAAAAAAAGAGCTTACTCAAAACAAAGATGAACTTAACAGTTGCTATGCTAATTTAGATGAACTCCATCCGCAGCTAGAGCAAGCAAGAATTTGCGCTGAAAAGTTAAAAACAGAAAACAAGCTTTTGTCAGAAAGACTAGAACAACAAAAAGTAGAATTTGCCAAACAAGAACAGAAAAATGCGCAATTTTTAGATTCAACGTTTAGAAATATGGCGACGGAGTTCATCAATCGAGGAGCGCAAGCACTACAAAATCAAAGCACCACAGCTGTTGCTAACATTCTAGCCCCTCTTAATCAAAGTATTGAATCTTTCAAAAAGGAAGTTGCGATCAATAACAATACCACCATCCAACATAACTCCATGCTTTCAACAAAGATTGAGCTCTTAAATTCAGCTCAAATCAAACTAAGCTCTGAAGCCAACAAACTTACAGAAGCGCTTACAGGTAATTCAAAAACAATTGGCTGTTGGGGTGAAGTTATACTTGAAAAAGTGTTAGAATCCGCCGGCATCAAAGAACATGTTGTATTTGAACGAGAACTGGTTTTAAAAAATGCCGACAACAAAATTTACCGCCCAGATGCTGTAATAACATTACCTGGGAATCAACAACTGATCATCGATTCTAAATGCCCCTTAAGTGCTTATGCGCGTTATTCTGATGCACTAAATGAAAACAACCAAGAAGTTATTGAATCGGAATTAAAAACTCATATTAAAAACATTGAAAACCGTATTACAGAACTAGCTGACAAAAAATATTATGAACTAGTTGGGCTTAATAGTCCTGAATTTGTATTTCTATTTATCCCTATAGAAAATGCATATACCGTAGCCTTTGCCCATAAGCCTGAGCTGCTTGATTTTGCGGCTCAAAGAAATATAGCTATAACTACTCCATCTACACTACTAGCTTCTATGTTCATTGTTAAGGAATTGTTCGCTTTAGAAAAACGTAGTCAAAATTTAGATGAGGCGGTACGCACAATATCTAGTTTTACAGATAAAATCAGCAAACTTTACGAAAGATTTCAAACTTTAGAGAAAAACATTTCCAATGTCCAAAAAAGCTACAATGAAGTAAACAATACTTTTGCTGGACGCAATGGGCTACTTGAGTCGTCTGAAAAAATTAGAGAGAAACTTAATTTGTAAACAATTAAACAACTATTCATCGTAAACAAAGTGAATGGTTCATCCCTAAATTTTGGGGTTGACTAAAGCAGTGAATTTTGTAGATAGGAATAAATAAGTTAAAATAAAGGCTCCACCGTTTAACTTTAATATCCACCAAAAAGGAAAC